>NZ_WHNU01000005.1:0-200332 GCF_009362305.1 Burkholderia sp. BE17 | reverse complement strand
CCCCCCAAAGGCATTATCGTGGCCCCTCCGGGGCAGTGTGACGAGCACACCACTCTTTCACCACGTACATCGTGCGGCAGGCACTAAGGATCCGTCGTGCCGCCGGCACGCCGGATCCCAAGTGCGCGTAAAAGATTTACGGGGCAGCAAGCCGCCCCGTAAATCAACGCGCTCGTGTGCTCGCCAATTGCCGTGTTCCGTTTCCGGCCGGTCATCGTCTACCCCTGTTCAGCAGGGAAGGGGGGATTCTCGGTCGGGACTGGTGTCGGCAGCACGCGTAGAGCGCGCAGGAGACGCTCGCGTGAGGTGGAGAGGGGCAAGTGGTGACCCGGCATCGGCAGGGGCTCAAATCGGCTGGGTCCCGACTTCCATAGTGTGGGTCGAGCTGGAGCGAATGCGGCTCGTTGCCGACGGATGACGCGTTCGCTCGAAATTCGGTTTGCACCGGTGTAGCTGCAGTCCCATCGAGAATCGCAGTGTGTGCGGTCAGCCAGGTCAAGGAAAAGCGATTCGGGCGCTGGCGGCCATCATTACTGGGGCGCGCAGCGAACTAAGAGGCCGCGCCGGCGAGCCGCTGCAGACGCCAGAAAGCCAAAAGCCCGCTTTCGCGGGCCTTCGACTGCCTTTTTGGGGAAGAACAACTGTGAGCTCTGGTCTCCAGAGTGAAGCTATTAAACCGCACATTCGGGCACTGTGCAACGGATGGTTAAAATTCAGCTCAGTATAAATAGTGCTTATGATTTATTTGAGAGCGGAGAGCCGACTTTGCCGAGTGGTGTGTTCGACACGAGGCCAGTATACTTGCGGCCTACTTTCACGTCGGCACATGACCTCTTTCCTTCCTTCGCCCATTTCAGACGCAATCGCGGTCCTGGACGCTGATCTCAGCGAGGCAACCAGCCCGCTTCTCGACGTGCTCGCGTCTATCGTGCACCCGGACATGGTCTGCAGCCTTTTCGCATTGGGCACGCTCGAGCTCGAGCTGAAGCGTCTCACGATCCGGTGCATCGACTATGCGCTCGTCCCCGGCCTGACAACCGAACAGTCGGCCGAGCTGTACCGCCTTATCGAACCGAAGATCGCCGCACGTTTCTGATTCCGGTTCCGCCCTCCTGATCTGCCGTCGCCCGGTGGACTGGCCAGCCAGTCCCACCGTACCGGGCGCCGGTGTCCATGCGACGCGCCGGCCTTTCGTCCCGCGCGTCCCACCCCAGAGAAGTGTCGCGCCGCTGCGCTATCGCTTGCCGCGCGAGTAGGCGCTCGCCGCGCGGCGTTCTGCCTCGCGCGCGAGCTGGCGCTGCCGACAGCTCCGTTCCCCTCGTTCGTCGTCCATACCCCGCGACCGTAGCTGCGGCCTCTGCCGCGTCAAGGCGCGCGGGGCCGTGTCAGTCGCTGCGCTCCATCCCGCACCGCCCCCGCGCTGTTTCCTTGACGCGTCGCCGGTCCTCGCTCGTTTCGTCGCGGGACGACGAACTCAGGGGAACGGCGGCAGCTGCGAAGCGCAGCCCGCCAACTCGGCAGAACCACTCTACGCCGGGACTCGGAATCTAGGGGCCCGGCGGATTCAACGACACGCGGATGGAGCAATCATGCAGACGATCGAACTGTTTTCACTTCAAGAGGTGCGGCCGACACTCGCGCAGCGCGTGGAACGCGCTGTAACTGCGCTGCGCAAGCTATTTGAGGAAAATCGTATCGCGATTTGCCAATTCAGCGCGGGAAAGGACAGTGGGGTCGTCGCGGCGTTGACGTTGGAAGCCGCACGGCAGCACGCGGCCACGGGCGGAAAGCCACTCGTCTGCGTGGTCACAGCGGATACCGGTGTCGAGTCGCCGGAGATGGTCGAGCATGCGCAGCGCGAGTTGGCCAAGATGCACGCCTACGGTGAAGCGAACGGGTTCTCCGTACATGTACAGACCGTCGCGCCGTCACTGGCGACGTCTTGGCAGGTTACGATCCTGAGTGGCCGAGCGCTACCGAGTTATGCAGGAACCAATTCGGATTGCTCGGTATCGCTGAAGATCGAACCGTCGCGGGTATTCCGAAACCGGCTTGCCCGTTCGGCAAAGCAACGAGGGTATGCCGAGCCGGTCGTGTGCTTGGGTAGCAGGTTCACGGAAAGTGCGAAGAGAAAGGCCGGAATGCAGTCGCGTGGAGATCGCGCCGATGTACCAACGCGCAACGACGAGGGCGACCTGACGCTATGCCCGATCGCCGATTTTTCGACCGAGGACGTGTGGGAATTTATCGGCGAAGTGACTTCCGAGCTCCGCGCGACCTACACGGATTTTCGCGAGACGTCCCGGATTTACGCGCACGCCGGCAACAGCAGCTGCGCGATCGTGTCGGACCTGAGCTTCGAAGAGGCAACGGCAGGCAAGCGTAAGCGCCGCGGGCACTGTGACGCGCGCACCGGCTGCTGGACGTGCCAGCAGGCCGAAGACCGATCCCTCGAAGAGATGATCAACTTCGACGAGGAACGGTACGCCTACGCGCGCGGCCTGAACCGGCTCAACAAGTTCATCCGAGCCATCCGCTACGACTGGACCCGGCGCAACTGGGTTGGCCGCACAATCCACGCGGGCTACGTGTGCATCGAACCCGATACCTTCAGCGCAGCGACTGTCCGGGAGCTCGTGCGATACATGATGACGATCGATCGTGACGAGTTGGTTCGCGCGCGGCGGACTGGAACGAAGCCGAAGTTTCAGACGTTGCCGCTGACGACCATGATCGCCGTCGACGCGATGCAGTCGCTCCAGGGCCTTGCCGCACCGTTCTCGATCTGGGCCGACTACCGTGACATCTACCTGCACGGTATGAGCTATGACGTCCCGGATCTCGTTGCCCTGCCGCCGAAGAGCATGCCCGAGCCGATGTTTCTGCACGTCGGGAACGACTGGGACGACTCCGGCGACCAGTGGACTGGATTTCGGGATCCGCTGTTCGAAGCCCTCACGGAAGACTCGCCCTGTGCGCCGAAGATCCTGCACTACAAGGATGGACGCAGCACGTGGGAGGTGATGACCGGCCAACGTTTCGAAGTCGACGAGGAGTCGGCCGAGCTGATCCTCGAATTCGAGCTCGATCGTCTGCTCGAAATGCACGATCGCGGCTTCTTCCCGGGCGGCATCACCGCCGGCTACCGCTGGTATCTCAGCTACGGCGTGCTGACGCTGTCGCATGGGCAACAGCGCGAACACGACGACATCGCCCGTCGCACGGCTTTCAAGGACCGCTTGGGCCTGAATCTCGAGTACGACCTTGAGACGCTGCTCCGTCAGGCCGTGCGGTATGGCTCGCTGCCGGCGTCGGCACGGGCTGCCTGGTCGCATAAGGCGACAACAGCGGGCGCGCAGGTCGAGCTTCCCTTCGCGGCGTGACCGACCATCCAGAACGAGACACCAACAATGTGGAACAGCGATTGCGACAGAACTGATATGGCTAACCAAACCGCCTCACGCGCGCGTGATCCCGCCATGCCTACCTGGGCACGCCCATACGCGAGTGGCGAACAACTGGGCTGGGCGCAAAGCGTAATGGCCTATGCGGACTATAATTGTGTGGACGGATCGGCCGACGACGATCTGGCGATTGACGAACGGCTCGTCATGCACCGCGGACCATTGGTTGGCTATGCGAGTCGAACCGGCACCCGGCGCAATCTCGACGCGCTGCGCGCGGCGGGCTGGCATCTGCTGGTCTCCGCCGCCGGCGTGCTGCGTACGGAAGGCATGCCGTACGCGCTCGACAACGGCGCATGGACGGCGTACCAACAGGGACGGGCGTTTGACGAGGACACATTCATGCGTGCGCTGGACAAGGTCGGCGAGGGTGCGGACTGGATTGTGCTTCCGGACATCGTGGCCGGTGGTCTGCGCTCGCTGGAGTATTCGTTGACCTGGCTCGAACGGCTTCGGGGCTTTCCTCGTCAGTTGCTGGTCGCGGTACAGGATGGCATGGAGATCGATGACGTGCGGGAACTGCTGTCGCCGATTGTCGGGATCTTTGTCGGAGGCTCGACGCAGTGGAAGGAGGCTACCACGGGCGCGTGGGGATCCGTCGCGCGCCGACGCAACTGCTATCTGCATGTCGGTCGGGTCAATTCGGTTCGGCGCATCCGGATCTGTGCTGCTGCAGGCGCCAACAGCATCGATGGGACGAGCGCGAGCCGGTTTGCCTTGTCGCTTCCGCCGCTCGATGCGGCCTCCCGCCAGGTCGACCTGTTTTCGGCCGCACATGATTCGCTCGCGGCAGCACAACTGGCGAGCGACGGGCTGTCCCTGTGCGAGCTCGTTCGCACTTAACGCCCAGCGAACGAATCTCCCTTCGAAATTCTGCGTGATCCAGTCGGGTCGCATCGCGCGTGCGCGGCCGCCTGGACGGCGGAGCGCGCCGTAGCGACGTCGCGCCCCGAGAATTCAAATTGACCGCTCTTCGGGCTGCGCCGCGCAGCGGCTTCGCCCTGGGGCGCGGTGCCCCTGTCGAGCCTCGCTGCGTGCCGCAGCTCGGATACGCGCTCGCCGCGCGGCGTCCTGCCTCGCGCACGAGCTGGCGCTGCCGGCAGCGCCGTCCCCCTGGTTCGTCGTCCATCCCCCGCGACCGTAGCTGCGGCCTCTGCCGCGTCAAGGCGCGCGGAGCCGTGTCAGTCGCTGCGCTCCATCCCGCACCCACCCCGCGCTGTTTCCTTGACGCGTCGTCGGTCCTCGCTCGTTTTGTCGCGGGACGACGAACTCAGGGGAACGGCGGCAGCTGCGAAGCGCAGCCCGCCGACTCACCAGAACCCATTACGCCGGGACTCGGAATCTAGGGGCCCGGCCAGCTCAACACCACAGGAGCGATCCATGAAAGCAGCAGCCAAACTCGACAACGAACTTACCGTGGCCGACAGCCGCGTCAATCCGATCGACCGCGATCAGCCGTCGCCCGTTCCGACGCGCACAGCCACAACCCGAACCCGCGATGAACTCGAGCCGCAGCAACTCACGTTCCTCCAGTTCTGCGAGCACGCGCACATCGTGCCGCTGAAGAATCACGGCCGAGCAGCAGAGGTGTTTTTCCTCGGCGTCAGTCTCAGATTCGTCGACGAAACCGGCATCGCGGGTCTGATGCAGGCACATCGGAGCGAGGTCAACAACGCGCTGTACGCGCATTCGGGCGACGCCCCCGACTTTCTGACCGATCGGGCTTTGCCGAGCGCTGCGGCACTTGCCGAATATCCGGCAATGAGAGGGAAATTCCCGCAGGCTTGCCGGCTGGTGGATGAGGTGATGGGCGCGCCGGTGTCGCCGCAACCAACCCAGTTGCGCGCGGTCGACACCCCGACACTGCTGGCCGAACTGCGCGCACGCGGCACGCTGATGCCGCTTCATCACGCAGTCGGTGCGCTCCACGACCACCTCGAGTGCACGGGACACCTCAATGCAGACAGCCCCATGTTGGCGTTTCGGACCTTCCGCTTGAGACGATTCGATGCGGCGATTTCAGGGACTCAGAACGCAGCGGCGATCGCCGAACATTGGGAGAAGCGCGTCGATGCATTGGACGTCGGTCGCCGATAGACGCTCTGTCCGACGCTGTACCTGCAGTCTCCCGATGCCGAGACTGCAGGGCAGGGCGACGGCCCGATCCAGCCGGGCTGAATTCGCCCGGCGTCCCTGCCTGCCGCCGGTCACGCGATGCTTGCCCGGCTTGGCACGTCGAAGAAGTGTCGCTTCGCGGCGCTGTCGCTTGCTGCGCGATGGGGCGCTCGCCGCGCGGCGTTCTGCCTCGCGCGCGAGCTGGCGCTGCCGACAGCTCCGTTCCCCTCATTCGTCGTCCATCACCCGCGACCGTAGCTGCGGCCTTTGCCGCGTCAAGGCGCGCGGGGCCGTGTCAGTCGCTGCGCTCCATCCCGCACCTACCCCCGCGCTGCTTCCTTGACGCGTCGCCGGTCCTCGCTCGTTTTGTCGCGGGACGACGAACTCAGGGGAACGGCGGCAGCTGCGAAGCGCAGCCCGCCAACTCGGCAGAACCACTCTACGCCGGGACTCGGAATCTAGGGGCCCGGGCAGCAAACTCGACAGGAGCACAGGATGGACTTCAACCAGTACCGCAAGCAATTTCCGGCCGTGCGCGCATTTCAGCGCTATGCCCCTGAGCAGCGGGCCACGCACGCAGCCAGCCACCGCCTGACGACCAACCAGCGCAATGCAGTCGGCGAGTTTTTCTACCCCCACGTGCACGTACCCGGGATCGCATTCGCCACACGGAAGCAGGCGGAGGAAACCGGATATGAACGCTATCAGGTGGAACAGGGGGCACCGGAAAGCACCGCCCCCGATGCGCCGGTGCCGCCCATCCACTTGACGTACACCGGACCGCTGGCCGGGACGACGCTCTGTGGTGCGCCGCGCGGTGACGGCAAGGCTCATCACGCCATCTATGCGCCGGTGGACTCGCTGTCGTATCGCCGCCAGTGCTGTCGTGTCTGTCTCGCCACCTTCGCCCAGGCGTGGGCCGGTGCGCGCGAAAAGCCGGACTGGGTTGTCGACGTGCTGTCCGCAGATCCGGCAGAGCCCACGGCCGAACAGCTTTTCCTCTTTCCCTCCAACGGAGACTCACATGCAATCTGAACTGGACCTCTCGCCCGCGTCTATCGCCGACGACGCCATCGACCACGCGCGCCGGAAATCGGCGATCGCCGCGCGCGTCGATCGCGTGTTTGCGGTGATGAGCCGCATCATCGACCTCCCGGACAGTCGGCTCCAGCACTATCGGCAGGATTTCTTCACGCACGACCGCGCGTACCTCGAGTGCACCTTCGCGAGCGGGACATATGGCTGGATCGTGCGCCAGAGTGGCACACATCTTGTCCAGCTCGGCCGCCATCCGAAGATGCACGAGGAATTGGCCGCCGCCCTCGACCTGACGCATGACCTCGACTGATATTTCGTCGACGCACGTCGTGCATCCGTGACGCCGGTGAGCAGCGCGCAACTGCGTGAGCAGATGAGCCAACTGCAATACACCGTCGCCGGCACCGGCGTGCATCGTGGGGCGACACGGATTGCGACGATCGACGTCCAGCTGACCCCGTGGAGCCACGGTGAGTCGCCGAAGGGAGTGGTCCACATCGAATCTGCCGGCACACCGCTCAGCCACGACGATTTCGTCGCGCTTGCGCAGATCGCGCAGTGCGAAGTGATCGGGAAGTCGCAATCGCTGTTCACGGGCACCCGGTCGATCAGTCTCGACGGGAAGGACCTGTACGACCTGATCGCGCAGCGCGCCGAGTAACCCGTCAGAGCGAGCGGCGCGCCCGCCTGGGCGGGCGCGCGTGACGGAATCACACCGGACCCATGATGAGAGACGCTATCACGCAACAGGACGTACGCGAACTGATCGCGGCCGGATATGTGGTCGTCGACGACAACGTGAGCGGAACGGTACCCCACGTAACGGTCGCAGACGCGGTGATTTGCCTGAGTGGTGGGAAGCGCTGGACCGAGATCAAGCATGTGACCCTGCGCAGCCGGCCGCAGGTGTCGCGCTTCCTCACCGCACGGTCATAACGACCACCCCCGCTCCGGCGGGATCGCCGCACGCATCCAGCCGGGACGGGGCAAGCCGTGTGCCATGGCTGCGCCCTGTCACGCCGCTTGCATCTTTCCCGTCCCGGTAGATGTGAGGAGACCGCTCCAGGGCTTCGCCCGGCGCGGGCCGCCCAATCCAGTCGCTCCGCTTCGCTACGCGAAGGGGCGCTACCCGCGCGGGCCTGTCGCGCGATCGCAGCGACGGCGTTACGCGCCGCTCCCCGTCATCGCCCACTGCCGCGACCGTAGCCCTCGGCGGCCGGGCGTCAAGGCGTGCGGGGCCGTGTCAGTCGCTGCGCTCCATCCCGCACCACCCCGCACTTGGGTCCTTGACGTCCAGCCTTCTCCGGCTCCTTGGGTCGCAGGGCGATGAACTCAGGGGAACGGCGGCAACGCTGTAACCCGGTTCAGCGCCCGCCGAAAGGAAACCCCTACGAAGGGCTCCGAATCTTGGGGCCCGGTCAGCACAAACCTATGGAGCCATGCCATGACAAGACGCGACACGAAACCGAAATTGCACGCCCTGCTGTATGTCGAGCAGGATCATGGTGTCACCGAATTGGTAGCCGAAATTCAGCGGGCTGTCGTCGGCGCTACCGGCTACGAGTTTGCTGGCACGATCGAAGTGCGTGCGTTCGTGAATCGAGACCATGCAGCGGCCTTCGGTCATCGTGTCGTGTTGAACAGCGTCGGGCCTGACCTGGACGAGCTTCGCGCGGCAGTGCGCAAGATGGAGCGTATGCGTCAGCACATACGCAAGATGGACAAGGCGCTCGGCGAGGCCGCGACGTTTGCGGAGTACGTGAGACGGGGAATGCATGCGGCGGGAGTGGGCATTCTGCACGTCGCGCGTGACGCTGCGGGACGCCCACGGAATGCATCCAACTACGTCACAGTTCGCTCCGAGGATGGGGCATCCGTTCTTGATGCGGCCGGTCGCCTCGAGGCGATTGCGCTGATGCTCTTCGGCCGCCGCGCGGAGGCAGCATGAGGGCCCAACTGGTTGAGCGCTGGGAAGGCGGCAGCACGCACGGCCGTTATCAGATCGAGGTGGAGCGCTTCGAATCGCGACCGGGCGTTCCGTTCTTCAACATCCGCAAATCGTGCGGCGGCCGCGCATATGACACGGCGGTCGTGCGTAGCCCGGCAGAGGCTCGCCAGCGGATTCAGCATACCGTCGATTGGGGTCTGGCGGTAGGCCCGACACACTATAAGCGAACCTATCGTGACGCACGCCTCGCGCCGGTCGATCGTGATCCTGAACGCGTGCTCGCAGTACAACCGAATCCGCATGAGCAGGCGACAAAAATCGGTCTGTTCCTCGTCAATCGAACCGGGCAATGCACTGGGAAATGGCGCGGCAAGCTGCTGGCCGACGAGCAGCGTGCGTTACTGGGCCGGTATTTCGGTCGAGGCACGCTGACTATCGATGGTGCGCGCGAGCGCATCCGGTATCAGGTCGAGCACCTGTTCGGCGGTGCGGTTGAGACCAAGGCCGATCTTGCGTGGTGCGAACTGTAGGCATCCCACCCAGCGCATTGAATGTGTGATTGATCTCGCGAGCGTCGCGCGCGGCGCTTGCTTTCCAAAACCACGACCATGAACCAATCCATTTTGTATAGCGTGACGTTGCCACCGCATACGGGGGAGCCGATCCGCCGCGCGCAAATTCGAGTGCTGCTCATCACCATCGTGACCGACGCGCTGAACGCATGGCGACGTGCGCCGCGCAGGACGTGGAACGACATCAGCCGTATCGTTCTTCGTCAGTTCGGTACGTTGGACCGGCTCTATCCCGAAGCGGGGATTCTCGACGCGCGCCTCTGTGACGCAACTGTGCGCTTTTTCGCCGCGAACGTCGACGCGACCGTCACGGGCTTCGGCCGCCGAGAGGGGGATGCACCATCGGCTACGACTGTTCGCTTGATGCTGACATTGCGATGCGCCGCACCGATTCCGATGCAGTCGTTTGAAGGGGGGCAATGATGAGCGAAAAATCGACGCGAACGCCGGGTACCGTGCGGGACAACATCAACCCTCAGCTTTGGAAAGACCTGGACCCGGAGATCATGGCGTGCGACGCGGAATCGCACGTCGGCAATTCGTGCGTGCGCTTGCTCAATCTGTTCGAGCGCATTCTCGCCAATGACGAACTCGAATCCAACTATCGATGGACCTTCGCGCGTGACGCGCTCGACCAGTGCCGCATCTGGTACTTCGGTTAGCGAGCCTGCTTCGTCGGCCAACGACGGCTCGCTCCGGCGGGCATTTTCGCGCGGCGTTGGCGGGGGAGGGCCAGCCGGGCCGCCGCACCTTGCGCGCCGGCCGGCGACGCCGCCCGTCACGCAAGCCGCGCACGCGGCGGCCCGGTGACCGGACGGTCCCGCTCTTGGGACGGCGCCGCGTCCCGCGGCTTGCCCCGGCGCGAGCCATCCCCGCCAGCCTCGCAGTGCGCCGGCGGCGCCCCGCTCGGATAGCGCGCTCGCCGCGCGGGGCGTTCTGCCTCGTCGCGCAGCTGGCGCTACCGACAGCTCCGTCCCCCTGGTTCGCCGTCCATCTCCCGCGACCGTAGCTCCGCCCTTTGCCGCGTCAAGGCGCGCGGGGCCGTGTCAGTCGCTGCGCTCCATCCCGCACCCACCCCCGCGCTGATTCCTTGACGCGTCGCCGGTCCTCGCACGTTTTGTCGCGGGACGACGAACTCAGGGGAACGGCGGCAACTGCGAAGCGCAGCCCGCCGACTCATCAGAACCCACTACGCCGGGACTCAGAATCTTGGGGCCCGGGCAGCTATCAACCCTTGCCATAGGAGCCATTTATGGGCGCAACCGTCACGACCGGCAAATGTGCTGCCGCCTTCCGTTCGAGCGAAGGCGAGCTACTCTATATCTTGTTTGAGCGGCACTACGAGAAGAACTGCTACCCGCATACACCGAAATGGTCGGCGTTTGCGTTCGGAACGCGCAACGAAGTCCTGCGCCGCGCGTTCATCGGAGCCTCCGATTGCTGTGGCGGTATGTTGCAAAGCCCACGCGGTGAGATCAAGCCCGAAAACTACATCGAATCGTGGAAGCAGGAACTCAATCGACCGGTGCAGATGCCCGACATCGTCGTGAAGCTGAAATTCGAGGATTCGTGGCAGGCAACCTTGCCCGCGAGCCGGAAGGAGGAAGTGCGGGCGATACTGGAACGAGCGGGATGCGCGGACCGGTTCGACACGATTGTGCACGACGGGCTGAGCGCAACGCTCTATGCCGATACCGCACTGTTGCGGTTGCTATATGGCGTCGACGGTGGGGCGTCGCCGTGGCGGGTGTTTTCCCATCACAACGTGGGCACATTACCCTTTGACGTTCCCACTACCCGAAATCTCGCGGTACACGACGCGGACCTTCCGGTGGTCCGTTGCTTCGCCATCGACAGTAACGTTCGACTTGTGGCCGACGGCGACAAATGGCTCGATGGGCAATGGGCGTATTCCGCGCTCGCGCGATTTGTCACGGGTCCGGTGCTCGAGCGTGAGCTTGTTCATCCGGGCTACGCAAAGGCGGCGATTCCGGTCGTGCGGGAAGCACTGTCGAACGCAGGCCCGTTGCCTGAGGGCACGCGCATCACCGCCCGCCGTACAGCCTGTCGGGAGGACTATCAGCGGCGGGCGGTGGACGAACTGGCGCGCGGCCTGGGGTTGATCGGCGAGAACGAGCAAGCGGCCGACGAATTTACGTTCGCGTTCTCCGACATCGAAGGGGAGGACGCCGACCGCGTGCGCTATCGCGTCGGATCGATGCGCGATGCGCTGACCTGGCACATTCCGGACGCACCTACCGCCCCCGTGCCGCAGCCTGATTGCGCGGCGCAGGGCGAGCTCGGGTTCGCGTAATCGTCGATGGACGCCGGCTTCGCGCCGGCGTTTTCGTATCCGGCTCGCGGAGCCATCCAGCCGGGCCGCCGCACCTTGCGCGCCGGCCAGCTGCGCCGCCCGTCACGCAAGCCGCGTACGCGGCGACCCGGTGACCGGACGATCCCGCTCTTGGGACGGCGCCGCGTCCCGCGGCTTGCCCCGGCGCGAGCCATCCCCGCCAGCCTCGCGGTGCGCCGTCGGCGCCCCGCTCGGATAGCGCGCTCGCCGCGCGGGGCGTTCTGCCACGTCGCGCAGCTGGCGCTACCGACATCTCCGTCCCCCTGGTTCGTCGTCCATCTCCCGCGACCGTAGCTGCGGCCTCTGCCGCGTCAAGGCGCGCGGGGCCGTGTCAGTCGCTGCGCTCCATCCCGCACCCACCCCGCGCTGATTCCTTGACGCGTCGCCGGTCCTCGCCCGTTTTGTCGCGGGACGACGAACTCAGGGGAACGGCGGCAGCTGCGAAGCGCAGCCCGCCGACTCACCAGAACCCACTACGCCGGGACTCCGAATCTTGGGGCCCGGGCAGCTTTTCAACCCGATTGGAGTCACGCCATGTCCGACGCTATTCAGCCCATCGACCCCGCCTCGCTTTCGCGCAAGCAGAAGCTCGCGATCATTTACCGCCACGCGCATCGCGATTACAAGGGGCCGGCCGGTCCGGCATGGGGTGAGCACGCAGGGGAGAAGACCCTCATGGTCAACGAGAACGGCGCGAGCGTGCTGACGTTGCTCGAGACCCTGAGCGATGCGCAGATTGCGGACAAGCTTCCCTATGCACTGAAGAAGGAAGCCGAACGACGGGCGAAGAAGGGGGCACAGCAATGAGCGCCGCCGCCCTCGAAACCACGGTTCACGACGCCGCCGGCGTGGTGCTGCGCTACCGCCTGAAGCACACGGGGCAATCAAGCGATCGGCTCGGCGCCTGTGAGGTGTGCAATCGCCATGCAAGCGAGGTGTTCCACCTTACCGGCGCGATGTTGTACGAGCGTGCCGCGAAGCCCGACAGCGACCCGGGGCGATTCGGGTGGACGCATCACAAATGCGTCGACCTATTCGGCCATCGCGACTGCGTGGCATCGCACCGCGCCGGAACACTGGTCATGTCGTTGCCCGATGACCGAGGCGATCCGAATTTCCGCACGGTTATCGGTGGCGTTGACGTGCTGATCGGGCGCGACGCCGAAGGGTTCAAGGTGCATATCGCGGACCGTTACGAGGCGGTCCGATCGACCCTGCTACGCGCGTACCGATTTGCGGAGGAAGCCGTCAACCACCCGGAACGCCGGCGGCCGATTACCGCCCTCGACTGATCCACACGGGGGCCGCGTTCGCGGCCCCGAAGGAACCCCATGATTCTCGTACGCGTGCCGCTTGTGCTGAACGTAGCGCCGACCGAAGTTCCGGACGCGATCAACGAACTGTTGAGAGGGCTGCAGGCCCGTTTTGCGCTGGGCTCGTGCCTGATCGATTACGCCGTGCCGTTGCTGGCTACACCGGTTCACATCGAACCCGACAGCTACACGGAAGGTACAGCACTCCTGACGATCTGACTGGAACCACACATCACCATGAAACCAAATCCCGCACAGCAACTGTACGCGCGCCAGTGTCACTACGATCGGCTTCATCATATGAAGCGGTTCCACGAACTATCGGCTTTGCCCACGCTTGACAGTGATCAGACGCGACTGTTACACGCGAGCCGCGCGATTCTGCGTGGCGATGCCTCAGGGTCGCGTTCCGTGGACCTTTCCGATTCGGCCTATCTCGCGGAGCTGGACGCATTCGAGGTGGCCGAGAACGAGCGACTCAGCAAGCCGTACTGGGAGCCATACTGGTCTCAAGGGAGTGAGATTGGCAACGCGCAGAGCGTCGAGGACGCAATGGACCGCTACTACAAGCACGATCGCCTCAACCGTCCAGGCGGCACCCGCGAGCGGTTGATTGCGGACCGGAAACAGGAGCTCGAGGAGAAGGACTTCGCGTGTGTCGCCAGCCATCACGATTCCGTTAACGGCCAGATGGTGTTCATCCGATCGATGGGGGGCGGCCTCTCCGTTTGGGGATTGCCGATGCGCTGATCGATTGCGACCAGACAGGACGCCGGCCGAGCGCTGGCGTCGTCGTATCCGGTAGGCGCAGCCATCCAGCCGGTCCGCCGCACCTTGAGCGCCGGCCGGCGACGCCGCCCGTCACGCAAGCCGCGTACGCGGCGACCCGGTGACCGGACGAATCCGCTCTTGGGACCACGCCGCGTCCCGCGGCTTGCCCCGGCGCGAGCCATCCCCGCCAGCCTCGCAGTGCGCCGTCGGCGCCCCGCTCGGATAGCGCGCTCGCCGCGCGGGGCGTTCTGCCTCGTCGCGCCGCTGGCGCTACCGACAGCTCCGTCCCCCTCGTTCGTCGTCCATTCCCCGCGACCGTAGCTGCGGCCTCTGCCGCGTCAAGGCGCGCGGGGCCGTGTCAGTCGCTGCGCTCCATCCCGCACCCACCCCGCGCTGTTTCCTTGACGCGTCGCCGGTCCTCGCTCGTTTCGTCGCGGGACGACGAACTCAGGGGAACGGCGGCAGCTGCGAAGCGCAGCCCGCCGACTCACCAGAACCCACTACGCCGGGACTCCGAATCTTGGGGCCCGGCAGGCAAACCACATTCGGTCGGAGAAGCGACATGTACAGGGAAGACGACATCGTGCATGAAAACGGGAAAGCGTGGGTACTGCGCGATCGCCCTCAGAAAGCATATGCGGTGTGCGTGTCCGGCACGACGCATTCCACGGTGGACAGTGCCTATGAGCTGAACCCGGACGGCCTGTCCATCGCGATCGCGCGCTGCGATTACGTGGCCAATCGAATCGCGCAGAAGCAGGGCGTCCGGTCCGCGAGCAACGAGCCGACCAACATCATCGCACCTGCCGAAGCATTTCCGGCCTGTGCGTGCGGTCGTCGCTTGTTCCTGATCGCGACGCTTGCCGACCATACGCTCGAACAGTGCGTCCGCGTGGAATGCGGCAAGCAATACCGCGTGTATGAGCCTGAATCCGAACCGGCCTAACGAAGCATCAGCCCGCCGGGGGGCGGGCACACACGAAGGAGAACCACGATGAACATACTGATTGGCGCAATTCGTGAAGCGCACAGTGAAACGCTCCGGGCGATTGATCGCGCCGGCACGATTTTGCAGAGTGACCCGGAATTCGGTGTACTTCTCGGCCGATTGCAAGAGTGCCACACGGCATTGCAGGAGGTCGAGAATCAGGCTGTCCGTATCAAATCCCGGTGTGATCAGGACACCGAACATTGAATGATATCCGCGCCCGTCCGTCGGGCGCTAACACCAGCGACCGGGACGACGGGCAATCGCGAGAAGGGATGACGATGGAAGGAACCAAGCAAATTGCGCAGCGCATCGTAAACGCCGAAGAAAATTTCATCGAAACGGTACAGGCGATTACCGGATGCTCGCGCGAAGAAGGCGAGAAGGCTCTTAACACGATGCGGAAACTGCGTGTGATCAAGCTGGATGTCGCGGGCGGCCGGTACATGGCGAAGCATGGTGCATTCATGGAGGCCGACGCGCTGCGCAACGCCATCGCCTACTGATTGCTGCGCCCGCAACTCTCCGGAGGCGGTGCGCCAATCCAGCCGAGCCGCCGCACCTTGCGCGCCGGGCAGCTGCGCCGCCCGTCACGCAAGCCGCGTACGCGGCGGCCCGGTGACCGGACGATCCCGCTCTTGGGACTGCGCCGCGTCCCGCGGCTTGCCCCGGCGCGAGCCATCCCCGCCAGCCTCGCAGTGCGCCGTCGGCGCCCCGCTCGGATAGCGCGCTCGCCGCGCGGGGCGTTCTGCCTCGTCGCGCAGCTGGCGCTACCGGCAGCTCCGTCCCCCTGGTTCGTCGTCCATCCCCCGCGACCGTAGCTCGGCCCTTTGCCGCGTCAAGGCGCGCGGTGCCGTGTCAGTCGCTGCGCTCCATCCCGCACCCACCCCCGCGCTGCTTCCTTGACGCGTCGCCGGTCCTTGCTCGTTTTGTCGCGGGACGACGAACTCAGGGGAACGGCGGCAGCTGCGAAGCGCAGCCCGCCGACTCGCCAGAACCCACTACGCCGGGACTCCGAATCTTGGGGCCCGGGCAGCCTTCAACCCGACAGGAGAAATCCGCTATGACAAACCTCAGCGCTACTTACTCGCCGGAAGACAACAAACTGCGCCTGTATTCGCTGCACCGACTCGACACCGAGCTTTACCAGCGCGTCAGTAATGCAGGCTTCCGCTTCGCACCGAAACAGGATCTTTTCGTCGCGCCGATGTGGACGCCTGCACGCGAGGACCTGCTGCTGGAATTGTGCGGCGAGATTGGCGACGAGGATACGAGCCTGGTCGATCGTGCGGAAGCACGCGCGGACCGGTTCGAAGGTTACAGCGAGAGCCGCGCGCGTGAAGGCGCCGCCGCATACGCGCACGTTCAGGGTATCACCGAGCATATCCCGCTCGGTCAGCCGATTCTGGTGGGGCATCACAGCGAGCGCCGCGCGCGTCGTGACGCGGAGCGCATCGAGTCGGGCATGCGTCGCGCCGTCAACGCATGGGAAACGTCCGAATACTGGACCCGTCGCGCGGCCGGCGCGGTTCGCCACGCGAAATACAAGGAACGGCCGGATGTTCGCCACCGTCGTATCAAGGGCCTGGAGGCCGACCGGCGCAAGTACCAGAAGGAGGTCGATAACGCACGTGCCTACACGAAATTGTGGGCCAAGGAGGGCATCACGCGTGAGCAGGCGAGGGCGGTTGCTGCCTACGATCATGTGTATGTCAAGCAGGAGGGGCAAGAGCGTAGCGTATCGCTCTATGGGATGCTGGACACGGATGCGCCGGACGTTGAAGCCGTCCGCCGGGTGGCGCTGGACGCCCATGCGAAAACGATCGATTGGTACGGGCGATGGCTCGCGCATGTTGACAATCGTCTCGCGTACGAGCGCGCGATGTTGGGGGAGTCCGGCGGCATCGCGGCCGAAAAATTCGATATCGCGGTCGGCGGCCGCGTGCTCGTCGGTGATGAATGGCTGGTCGTGCAGCGCGTCAACAAGGCAGGCGGGCGTATCAACAGCCTGACCACGACGCCGCCCCGTGTCGCGACGTGGTGCAGCCGCTGGAAAACCGCGATTGAGGAGGTGAAGGATTACCGCGCGCCCGATCCGGTCGACGCTGCAGCAGTGGCGCAGACCTCGAAGCTTGCGCCGCTTGTCAATTACCCGGGCGAGGGCTTTGTCGAGATGACCAACGCCGAATGGAAGAAGCGCAACGCTGACAACAAGAGCATTCGCAAGATTCCCGCCACCGCCGAGCATGGCGTATTCCGTGTGCGCCGTGTGCTCGTACAGGGCGCAGGCTATGCCCTCAAACAAGTCTACATTACCGACGCGAAGCGGGTAGACCGCCCGGCGCCGGCCGGCGCGCCGGTTGTGATCGAGCGGAGGATCGAACCGTCCGCGCAACGGACGAATCCGGAGCCGGTCGCGGGGAGCGACGACAGGGCCGCGAAACTTCGGCACCTGCGCGAGCAATTGCGCGATGGCGTCCAGGTGGTGAGCGCGCCGCAGCTGTTCCCGACGCCCGCCGAGTACGCGGGGCGCATGGCCGACGAGGCGCACATTCGGCCGGGCGACGCCATCGGAGAATTCAGCGCGGGCACCGGGCGAATTCTTGCGGCCGTGGCGGAGGTGATCGACTTCACGGAAATTCGGGTGACAGCCGTTGAAATCAATCAAGGCCTTGCGGAAGCACTCGGGGAGCGCTTCCCCGCCGCGCGCGTCGTCTGCGCGGACTTTCTCGCGTGCGGCGACGAGCTCGGCCAGTTCGACAAAATCATTATCAATCCGCCGTTTGCAAACGGGCAGGACATCGCGCATATTTCGCACGCGCTCGGATTCCTCGCACCTAGTGGGCGGCTCGTCGCGATCTGCGCGAACGGTCCGCGACAGAACGAGAAACTGCGACCGCTCGTCGAGGCCCAGGGCGGCACCTGGGAGGAACTGCCGGAGGACGCTTTCGCCGAATCGGGCACGCGAGTTCGGACCGTACTGTTGACCATTGACGGCTGAACCATGCGCGGCCACGTCCGGATGCGTGGCCGCATTGATGGAGACCAGAGACAATGATTCGAAATTTCCGGATGCGCGCGGGCGCAGTGGTTTATGTCGCCTGCGCCGGCCTCGCCGCATGCGCCGATCAGGCGCCGACGGCCGCCAGACAACCGGCCGTGATCTACGTGCATCCGCCGGAGGCCCCGCAGGGTCTGGCCGGCGTCGGCGGGTTCAGCCTGACACCCGACGGAAAGGTAGCCGTTAATGGGAGCAACCCGGACACCGCACGGTGACCGCACCAACCGATCCAAGACGCCGGCCGTGTGCCGGCGTTTTCGTATCCGGCTCGCGGAGCCATCCAGCCGGGCCGCCGCACCTTGCGCGCCGGCCAGCTGCGCCGCCCGTCACGCAAGCCGCGTACGCGGCGCCCCGGTGACCGGACGATCCCGCTCTTGGGACTGCGCCGCGTCCCGCGGCTTGCCCCGGCGCGAGCCATCCCCGCCAGCCTCGCAGTGCGCCGTCGGCGCCCTGCTCGGATAGCGCGCTCGCCGCGCGGGGCATTCTGCCTCGTCGCGCAGCTGGCGCTACCGACATCTCCGTCCCCCTGGTTCGTCGTCCATCTCCCGCGACCGTAGCTGCGGCCTCTGCCGCGTCAAGGCGCGCGGGGCCGTGTCAGTCGCTGCGCTCCATCCCGCACCCACCCCGCGCTGTTCCCTTGACGCGTCGCCGGTCCTCGCTCGTTTCATCGCGGGACGACGAACTCAGGGGAACGGCGGCAGCTGCGAAGCGCAGCCCGCCGACTCACCAGAACCCACTACGCCGGGACTCCGAATCTTGGGGCCCGGCGGCATTTCAACGGCGCAAGCAAGGAGCGGCAATGGCACGCATCAAGTATTTCAACGGCACGCAGGAGCTGAAAAACATTCACGGCGTCGACCGGGAGAAGTTCGCGCAGGCGTTTCCGGGCGTGAAGGGGCGACGCTGGGACGGCTTTTCGATGATGGTCGGCTACCCGCTGGCGGGAAGCGTTGGCCCCGTTCCCGTCGAGCGGGTCATTGAATTCAAGAGCAATCCGAGCCGCCATGCGTGCGATTCACGATGCCTCAACGCGCAAGGAAAAGTCATGCGGTGCGAGTGCTCGTGCGGAGGGCAGAACCATGGCCGCGGCGCTTTCAGCGGCCTTGTTCAAACGCAACAGGCCTGACGGAGGCACCGACATGCCCACGACTGACCGTATCGGCCGAGCGGAACTGATCGCTCGATTTGTCGACCTCGAACTTGTCGAGGACGGGGCGCGTTACATCGTCGGTGCAGGCGACCGCCGCGCCGGACAGCGCGGCACGCTCATCGCAGTGCTTCGCTTCCGTCACGACGGTGGCTATGAGGTTGTGCTCCAGCTCGATAACGGAAAGCTCGACAGCTTTTCGTTCATGCAGCTGCTTCCCGAATTGCCCCACTGAACGCCTACAAGGATAGATCGAATGAAACTCACGCGCGCACAAACCAAGAAAATGCAGGAAGTCGAACAGCTGATCGCGCTGGAGCGCCGACTCACCGACGACGAACGCTTGTTCGTGCTCGAGCACTACCAGGAAGGGGCGAATTGCGATAACGCAGCAATGGGTGCATTTTTTACACCGGGTGGCCTCGCGCGCGACTTCGCGATCGAGGTTTACAGTGGGTGCGACACGATTGTCGACCTCTGCGCCGGGATCGGATCGCTTGCGTATTGGTGTGAGGACAAGGCGCGCAAGCTCGTTTGCGTCGAACAGTGCGCCGAGTATGTCCGCGTCGGCCGAAAGGTGATGCCCGATGCACAGTGGATTCACGCGGACGTGTTCGGTGACTGGATCAAGGATTTCGACGGGTTCGATTGCGCGATCAGCAATCCGCCGTTTGGCAACCGCGTGAAAGGTGCGACGTTCGATGGCCGATATACGGGCAGCACGTTCGAATACAAGGTAATCGAGCTGGCGTCGCGGATCGCGGACTATGGCGTTTTCATCATCCCGCAGCCGTCCGCACCGTTCGCTTATTCCGGCACGCAGTTCTATCAACCGCGCATGAGCACGGATTGTCGCAAGTTCGTCGAGCAGACCGGAATCACAATGGAGCCGAATTGCGGCATCGACACCGCGTTGTGCCGTGACGACTGGCACGGCGTCGCGCCGATCTGCGAAATCGTCGTATGCGACTTTGAGGCCATCGAGCAGGAGCCTGTCCGCCAGGCACGTGCCGAAGCCGTCCCCGTTCCGGTCGCTCAGCTCGATCTGTTCGCGGCCGCCGCCTGATTTGAAGCGGCGCAATCGGCGGCAATCGCGATTGCAGACGCCGGCCATGTGTCGGCGCTGTCGTATTCGGCACTCGGAGCCATCCAGCCGGGCCGCAGCATCTTGCGCGCCGGCCAGCTGCGCCGCCCGTCACGCAAGCCGCGTACGCGGCGTCCCGGTGACCAGACGATCCCGCTCTTGGGACTGCGCCGCGTCCCGCGGCTTGCCCCGGCGCGAGCCATCCCCGTCAGCCTCGCGGCGCGCCGTCGGCGCCCCGCTCGGATAGCGCGCTCGCCGCGCGGGGCGTTCTGCCTCGTCGCGCAACTGGCGCTACCGACAGCTCCGTCCCCCTCGTTCGTCGTCCATCTCCCGCGACCGTAGCTCGGCCCTTTGCCGCGTCAAGGCGCGCGGTGCCGTGTCAGTCGCTGCGCTCCATCCCGCACCCACCCCCGCGCTGCTTCCTTGACGCGTCGCCGGTCCTTGCTCGTTTTGTCGCGGGACGACGAACTCAGGGGAACGGCGGCAGCTGCGAAGCGCAGCCCGCCGACTCGCCAGAACCCACTACGCCGGGACTCCGAATCTTGGGGCCCGGCAGTCAATTCATTTTTATGGAGGATTTCACGATGGTCGAAACGATCGAGGTCGGCCCCACGCCGTGCGACGAAGTTTCTGCAGCGATCCGCGATTCCAACTATCCCGAACGCAGTCGCGCGGAATGCCGTGCGTTCATCAACCAGATCAAGCGGGCGATGGGCGAACCGCCGGAGGGCGTCGGCCTGTTCATCAAGAGCAACGCGCACGACTTCGGCACATATCGCGAGGTCGCCGTGAAGGTCGGCGGCATTCTGACACCGGAGGCACGTGAGCGGGCGCTCGAATACGCCTACCGCTGTGAATCCGAATCTCCGGTGCGGTGGGACGAGCAAGCGCGAGCGGAACTTGCCGCTGCCGGCTTTCCGGTTCCTGTGGACGCGTGACAGATATGGCGACGGCACGCTTGTGGACCATCAAGGTGATCGTGGACGAGCTGGAAACGTGCGTGATCGAAGGGAAGGGAAAAGCGAACAAGGAAAAGGAACTGCGTCGCGTATGTACCGAGACCGCGCAATCGACAGGTGGCGAAGTCTGGGTGACGGAAAGCCAGGCGCGAGCATGGCAAGTGTGGGATTGCCGGAAAGGTGACCGCTTCGGAACACGCGGCCGTGTTGTCCATAAGGACACCGAATAACACGCTTCTATTCGAGAGGAGCCAATGCACACGATCACTATGCCCGTCATTTCGACCTGCCACATCACCGCAGCGACGGACCGGATATTGCAGGACCAGGGTGACCAGAATCCGTGGACCTATGTCGCGCCATACAGCGAAGGTGCCTTCATGTACATCCAGAGCGAAGACTTGGAGGGGCTGCCCGCAGACCTTATCGACATTTCCGCGTGGGCACGCAAGCACGGCTATCAGTGGGTCCGCATCGACGCGGACGGCGACGTCGTTGACCAGCTGCCTTCGTATGAGTGGACCTAACGGAAAGTGAGGCGCGGGGGGAGCGCATGCTCGCCCCCCACAGAACTTTGCACCGGAATCGATCGCATCCAGCCGGGCCGCCGCACCTTGCGTGCCGGACGGCACTGCCGACCGGCACGCAAGCCGCGCGCGGCGGCCCGGTGACCGGACGATCCCGCTCTTGGGACTGCGCCGCGTCCCGCGGCTTGCCCCGGCGCGAGCCATCCCCGCCAGCCTCGCGGCGCGCCGTCGGCGCACCGCTCGGATAGCGCGCTCGCCGCGCGGGGCGTTCTGCCTCGTCGCGCAGCTGGCGCTACCGACAGCTCCGTCCCCCTGGTTCGTCGTCCATCCCCCGCGACCGTAGCTGCGGCCTCTGCCGCGTCAAGGCGCGCGGGGCCGTGTCAGTCGCTGCGCTCCATCCCGCACCCACCCCGCGCTGTTCCCTTGACGCGTCGCCGGTCCTCGCTCGTTTTGTCGCGGGACGACGAACTCAGGGGAACGGCGGCAGCTGCGAAGCGTAGCCCGCCGACTCGACAGAACGGCTTACGCCGGGACTCAGAATCTTGGGGCCCGGCAGTCCCGTCACACCATCAACCTTCATTGCGAGGAACTGCCATGCAAACCGTGATTGCCCAAGCCACCGACGTCAACGCGACGGACAACGCACACACTGTCGATCGACCGATTGCCTTGAAGGCCGGTGCGAGTGAGGTGTTGATTCCGTTGAAACGGCTGGTCGCATCGCCCTATAACCAGCGCAGGACGAAGCGCGATCCGGCGACCATCGAGGCAATCGCGGACAACATTCTTGCTGTGAACCTCCTGCAGAATCTGGTCGTTCACCCCATGAAGGTTGCGGCCAAGAAGGCGCAGACCTATGGCGTGGACGCTGGCGAAACGCGACGCCTCGCACTGTTGCTCAATGTCGATCGAGGGCATATCACGCTCGATTTCGAGGTGCGCTGCATGGTGATTTCGGAAGCGGAGGCGATTCTCGCCAGCGCGTCGGAAAACGACCTGCGTGTACCGCCGCATCCGGCCGACCAGTTTTACGCATACAAGGCACTTGCCGACGAGGGGCGCAGCCCCGAATTCATCGCGACCGTGTTCAAGGTCAGCCCGAAAACCGTCGCCGGACACCTGAAACTCGCAAATGTCTCCCCCAAGCTGTTCGAATTGTTCGCCAGCGACGTGATCAAACTCGACCAGATCAAGGCGCTTGCAATCACCGACGACCACGAACGGCAGGAAGCGGCATGGTTCGGTGCAAAGGGCCAGTGGAATCAGAGCGCAAACGCGCTGCGCACCGTGCTGAAAGGCGACAAGCTTTCATTCGGTGACCGGATGGTGCGCTTCGTGTCGGTTGCCGCATACGAGGCAGCCGGAGGTCTTGTGGAGCGTGACTTGTTCGCGGCGCAAGATGACGGTTTCATCGTCAATCGCGACCTGCTGTCGCGTCTGTTCGATGAGAAGATTGCAGGCACCGTCGAAACGATCAAGGCAGAGGGCTGGACGTGGGTCGAAGCCCGACCGAAATTTGACTACGACGACCGCAACCAGTTCACGCAACTGTACGCCAAACCGACCCCGTTCAGCGGCGAAGAGAAGGTGAAGTACGAGGAAACGGAACGGCGTGCGAACGAACTCAACGACAAGATCGCGGCGAGCGACGACGCCGAGGAAGGCGACGCGGCGTACCTCAGCGACGAAGATCGCGGCAAGCTGGAGGCCGAGTGTGACGAGCTCTACGCGGTCATTCACGAAATGGACGACCGTGACGGGCAATTCACGCCGGAACAGATGAAGGTCAGCGGCGCAATCATCACAGTCGGCCACGACGGCGAGCTGGAAATCGTTCGCGGCCTGATCCGTCGCGAGGACCGCGCGGAAGCACGCGCGATGATGGAAGAAGCAGGCCAATCCGTCCCGCGTAGCCTGACCAAGAAGGTCAAGGGCGTGCATTCGGAAAAACTGCTGCTCAATCTCACGGCGCATCGTACGGCGGCCGTTCAGTCCGCGCTGGTCGTGGATGCGAACGTCGCGCTCGTTGTCGTCGTGCATCGGTTGGTGTTGGAGTTCGTGTATGACCGCTATAGCGATCTCAGCGCGGCCCGAATCATGGAAGAACAGCCGATGAACAGCATGGACCGTGCGGCTCCCGGAATCGAGAAGCTGCCGCAGTACGATCAACTGTCGCTGTCGGTCCTCGCCGTCACGCGCGTGCTCCCGAAGAACCCCAATGAACTGTTCGGGTGGCTGCTCGAACAGTCGCAGACGGCGCTCCTGAACATTCTGGCGGTCTGTACCGCGCTGAGTCTCAACGGCGTGAGCCGCACCGAAGAGGCGCATCCGATCAATACCATCGCGGGCGCGCTGGAACTCGACCTGTCCGCGTATTGGAAGCCGACGCGTGAGTCCTATTTCGATCACGTGTCGAAGGACCGGATCGCCGCAATCGTCAGCGAGGTTGTGTCGAAGGAGCAGGGCGCACGCATTGCCAAGATGAAGAAGGGCGAGGCCGCGCAGGAAGCCGAGAAGCTGCTTGCCAATAAGAACTGGCTCCCGGAGTTTATGGCAGCGGCCGAGGTACGCGAGGCACGTCACTACTACCGTCCGGATGAGGACGATGACGAGGCTGACGTCCATGCAGTGGATGGGAGCGATGAGCAAGCGACGGTGCTGGCGACGGACCCGAACAGCGAGTCGGAACCGGATGACGACGACATCCCGTTCGCGAATCCCGATCCGGCACCGTGGCCGTTTCCGAAATCGGCCGATTTCGTGGCGTCCGCCCCGAAGCAGGCGATCGAGCCGCAGTCGGAATGCGAGGCGGACGATGCTCGCGATGCGCAACGCGTCGCGTGGCCCTTCCCGATGGCGAACGGCACCGCAGTGACGGCCGCGCGACTCGCAGCCTGATTCTTCCGAATACCCGTAGCCTGTGCCTTTTGCCCCGTCAACATGACGGGGCTTTTTTCGTCTGGTGGCGGTGCCCGGGCCAGCCAGCGCCGCGTAGTCCGTCCTCATCGCGCCTGGCGGCGCTCTATCGTCCGGGCGACGCGGCGAGAGGACGCGTCGGCTTCGCCGACCAAGGGGGAACCCCGTTCCGGTTCCCCCTTGGATCTCCCTCCCTCGGGGCGCACACGAATTCCACATACCAATTGCAATCATCAATATAGATGATTAGAATCTATTCAAGGTTCCGCGAGCGGAACCAGAAAACAACGCGAGTGAGACCAACGAGTATGAACGTATCGCCCGAAAAAACATCGACGCGCGCTGCGCCGACCGCTTACGCGGTCGCTGGCGCGCGTCGATCGGGCGAATGTCAAAGGATAGGAAAGCGAGCTGAACCGTCGGTGGAAGTGTGGTCGTTGCATCGTGCAGGTCTCAATGTGTGGCAGCGGCAGACGGGTCAGGTGATTGGAGCGTCGCGAGGTATCCCTTGCGGCGCTCGCTAGAGGAAGTCCGTGCAGCCGCGCGATTAGCGGTACGGCACGACCTCGAAACGGCAATCGCATATCCCGAACTCGGCTGGTCAGCGCGACGAGCTTTAGCGACGGCGTTCGTACACGCGATAACCGTCGCCACGTTCAGCGCATTGATGCTGGTGCTTGCACCGTATTTATCGACCATGATCGGGCGCGACATTCCAGCGCTTGCCGTCATGCTCGACTTGGACGAGCCGACGACGTGCCTTCCCGTCGCTCATGATTGGTATCTGGTGAAACGCGTGTTGATCGGATATGCAGGCTTGGTCGGACTGGCGGTCCTTGGTTTGCTTTGCTATCTCGGCTACTTCCGGTGTCGCGCGATCGTTCGCGCGGGTTGAACCGCACAATTGCACGGCGCCTGATTTGGCGTCGAATGGGAGGAACACACGTCATTTTCCGGGGCGTCTTTGCTTCGCAAAGACCGGCTATGTTGCGCTACGCCCGCGCGCCGCGCGGGCTACGCGTCGAGCCTCCTGCGGAGTCTCGCCCCTCTCCCTGCGGTCGGGGCTGCCAGCGCCTCGCCGACCGGTCGCTCCGCTCCCGGAAAAGCTCACCATTCGTGTATCTGTCTCTCAGCATGCTGCGTTGGCCCTCGCTGCAGCATGGATTCGCCCCGCTTTTGCGGGGCTTTTTTTTCGCTTCGCTCTTCGTCCTGGCGGACGCGCTGTTGTGTCGCACCTTCGGCGCGACGGGCGCTCGCCGCGCGGCGTCGTGCCTCGACGCAGTCGCTTCATCCGCACCGTTCCCCTCGTTCTCGTCTTGCATCGCGACCATAGGTTCGCCTCCCCGGTGGTCAAGGCGCGCGGGGCCGTGTTGTCGCTTCGCGACTGCCCGCCCCAATCCCCCGCGCTTCATCCCTTGACCGCCGGCGCCGCTCACCTCTCAGGGTCGCGGGACGATGAACTCAGGGGAACGGCGGCAGCTTCGGACGAAGGGGCCGTCTCGGCAAGACGCGAACGCCGGGACTCCGAATCTAGGGTTCCGGTCGGCGCACAACCTATGGAGAGAGCGATGGAACTGATGAGCGATGCGATGACGCAGGATGGCGAGGAACTGATTCCGCATGGCGGGCCGGAAGTGGTCGTCCGAAATACCTATCGGCTGGAAGTGTGGGATGAGGATCCGGACGGCGGGCCGCTCTTTACGCTGCCGGTCGACACGCCCGTCGCACTTCTCCCGTCGTTGATTGCGATCTTCCGGAAAGCTCGTGCGGACGGGGTTGCAGCCGGTCAGCGCATGAAAGCTGCTGAGATCCGTCGTGCCCTCGACCTTTGACCGAAGGGGCCACACATGCAGATCACCGAAATGGCAAGACGTTCGAATCGCGGTCAGGACCGTGCTGTGGACCGATTTCTCCGGTCGATTCCCCAGTCACAGCGCAATAGCGCCGGCCGCCGATCGCAGACGCAGCATGATCCGGCAAGCCGCATCTACCTCGCGGTACCTTACCCGGACATCGCAAAGGCGCGCGCACTTGGCGCTGAGTTCGACAGCAAACACCGCCTGTGCTGGATTGCGACGACAGCCGATCGGACACCCTTCGCGAAGTGGGTCGTCGACGAGTCTGCGCTCCGTCATGCCGGTATCAACCCGGAGGATGTGCTGGCCGACTTCAGGGACGCGATGAAAAGCTATCAGCTGGTACCGGGTCGCGTAATCCCGGACGGGAAATGGCACTGTGCGAACATCGAGACGCGCAACGGTCCGCGGTTGAACGGCAGCTATCGGCTCGAATTCAAAGGCGGAGTCTGGCGCGGCTACATCCGGAACTTCAAGGGCGCATCGGGTCCGTGGCGCTTCAAGTCGGGCACGCTGTCGCGCGAACAGCGCGCTGCGCTCGAGGCGCAAGATCGCGAGCGTCAGGCGATCCGCGACGCCGAGCGTCTCGCCGAGCAGCGCGCCGTCGCGCGTCGGACGCTCGGAATTCTGACGGGGCTCGCGCGAGCGGGGCATGACGTCCACCCCTACCTGAAGAAGAAAGGGGTCGGTGCTTACGGATTGCGTCTCGCGAATGGCTCCACGGACGACATGGCAGGCCTGCTCAATCTCGCGGCCTTCAAGCGTTCCCGCGACCTGTATCTGGTGGTGCCCGGTCGGGGCGTCGACGATAGCCTGCTCACCGCCCAGGTACTGGGCCCCGATGGTTCGAAGCTCTTCGTCAAGGGTGCCCGGAAGACCGGCGCATTCCATCTCATCGGCGCGCACCGTGTGGCAGATCTTGCCAACGCGCCGGCGGTGCTATTTGCCGAAGGATACGCGACGGGGGCCACGTTGTACGAGGCGACCGGGATGCCCGTCGTCGTCTGCTTCGACGCCGACAATCTCGTTCAGGTCGCCAAGGAACTCGTACGTGTTCTGCCGATGGCGCAACCGAAAGTCGTGTGCGCCGACAACGACCAGTACTTTCTCGATGGCGCGCTCGAGCGGATCGCCGAGCTCGGTACGTCCGCGCCGAGCTCGGCGCAGACACTGATGGTGTGCGCCGGCGCTGGCGAACAGGCCCGCGAAGTGGTCGCCGCCGGCGCAGTCGCTGACGGCCAATGGCACGCGGCCGAGAACGGGAAGTATCGGCTGTCGGTGGAGCGGGTGCGCGGGCTTGTTCGAGGCGTGACCATCGACATCGTGAAATCCGCCGATGACCACCCGCACATCCGCATCACGACACGCAACAAGGGCCTCGAAGCTGGTGAGGAGGCCGCACGCATCCTGCGCGGCCGGGTGGTCTCCCCGGCGTTTATCTCTCTGATCGGGAGACCGACCGACTTCAACGACCTCGCGACAGCAGAAGGGCGGTCGGCGGTGACTGGCCAGATTCAGGCGGTTCTGCCGCTTCCGCTTCATTGCGAAGACAACGATATACGGTGAACTCATGCCCACGCTCCATTATTTCCACGATCTTACCGTCCGCCAACAGCGCCAGGCGCAGAAGCTAATCGGTGACCTGCAGCCCGAATGGCACTGCTACCTGACCGATGGAGCCGCGGACGTCGTTCAGGCACTCCCTCTCCAGCCGATTGTTCGCACGGGCGCGATCCAGCTGTCCGATGCGGCGCGCGCCCAGCTTGCCGCGGAGGACCGCCGCGAGATGGAGTTCGTCGTCCGTCATGCGATCGGTGACTGGTCCGAGATCCCTGCGACCGAGCAGGCCGCGAATCATCTAGCCCTTGAAGAGGAGGGCGTCATCGCCTCGCGCTTCGCGCTCGGCGCGGCCGCGTGGGTGTATGTGACGACGCAGGCCGACCGGCATGCCACGCACGTTACAGTCGGGCGCGCGATCGAATGCGACCGGTTCCCAGTGTTCGCCGCGCGCAGCGCGTGCGTCCACGGAGCAAGCGAGTCATGATCACTTCACCACTTCGGCGCGCAGCACAGCTGTTCATGGTCGCCGCCGGCGCCGCATTGCCGCCCGCCGTCCACGCCTCGCCCTGGAGTGCCCAGCTCGAGGCGGCCGTCACGACGCACATGGCGGTTGCACCCACCGAGCGCGTCAACTGGTATGCCTTTTCTCCTGAGGACAACGGAATGGACCTCGTGATGTATGGCGTCAATTCCGCGCGTAAGTCGATTCATGTGCTCGCCTACGTGATGACCTATCGGCCGTTGATCGAGGCGCTGGCATCGAAAGCCCGTGCGGGCGTGCAGGTCGCGATCGCGGTGGACTATGGTGAGAGCATTGCCAACGATCGCGGCGGGTATATCCACCGCGGCCTTGACTATCTGGCCCGGGCTGGCGTGTATGTCTGCACCGTCGACCGTTTCAAACTGATGCACGATAAGACAATAATTCTCGACGGTCGCAGCGTTCAGACCGGCAGCATCAATTACAGCGCCGCCGGCGCGCGCGCGAATAGCGAAAATGCGGTGATCGAGTGGAATGACTTGCAGAGTGCCGAGGCCTTTGAGCGGCATTTTCAGTCCAGGCTGGGGCAGTGTCGACCGTTGGCACAATCTCAGTAGCCGCATTCGAGCTCGTTGCTTAGCTGGTTGAGGTCGGTGCAGGGGCATTTCCGGGCTCCGCCCGGAAACCGCTACGGCGTGCTCATCTCGCTGCGCGAGCTGCGCATCGAGCCCCGTTCCGGGTCTCGCCCCTTCGGGCTTTCATCGCTTGCCTTCCGGCTTCGCCGGCCAGACGGGGCTTCGCCCCTTCTGGACTTCCCACCCCCTGAAGTGATGCGGCCTTCGGCCGCATAGGGGCGCTCGCCGCGCGGCGTTTCTGCCCTCGCGCGACGTGCCGCCACCGTCGCCAGCCCCCTGAGTTCGCCGTCCCTTTTCGCGACCGTAGCCCTCCGCCACGGACTGGCAAGGGTTCGCTTCGCCGTGTCCTCGCCCGTTCGGTGCTCGCCTTCGGCTGCGCTCCGCTGCGGCCTGCGGGCACGCCCTTGCCAGTCCGCGGCTGCGGTCTCCTTAGTCGCCGGGACGACGAACTCAGGGGACTGGCGGCAGCACGGAAGCAGCTGCCGATCGGGCAGAAACAACCCCTACGAAGGGACTCTGAATCTTGGGTCCCGGTCAGCCTGAACCCCTTAAACCGCATGGAGCGCATATGAAATCGAACCTTCTTCGCCGCATCGCCGCTTTCTTTCTGGGCTGTGACCTGAACGCGGATATCCGCGTGATGCACCGCTGGCGTCGAGAGGAAGACGACGTGCGCGCCGTGCGTGTCGAAACCGTGATCGATGGCGAGTGCAAGCGCGTGACCCTGTACCGCCATGCCCCCGGCGCTTGGTCGCCGATGCCCCTGTAAGGAGAAGAGACGATGAACACCTACGCAAATGCCCTCGAAGCCCGGACCCACTGGGCGCTGCACCGCGTCAGCTTGGTCGCGGGCGACGACAAGAACACCTCGAAAGAATTGCGCTCGGCACTCCGCTTCGCGAAGCTTAGTGGCGAGATGGGCGCTAGGGCGGACGAGGAAATGAACTGTCCCGCCCTGCTGATCGATGTCCAGCCGCTTCGCGATGCCTTCATGGCGTCATTCGAGGCGGTTTGCGAGCGGCGTCGCAAGCTGCGGACGCGAGATGGCATCGCAGCCGAGCTCGAATCGATGGCCGCCGATGCGAACCGTCGCTGCGGACTCTCCTATGAACTGGCCGTGAAGTGGTTCTCGGTCGACGTGGAGACGCTCCTTCGCGAGCTCGAAGCACCGCTCCGGCCAGTAGCCCTCGAAATAGCAAAGACCATGGACTACGCCACGCCCGATGAACGGAAAAAGATGCAGGACGAAATTCGCGAGTCCGGGGGGTGTTCTCTCACCGGTATCGACCCAGACTGCTGCCCCTGCGGGCGGCATGAATAGACGCATACCCGCCACACCCGGAGCAAAACATGACCCGACTCGCAATTGAAAAGATCGAGCGCGCTATCAACATATGGCGCGCGAAATTTCCGGCGCCCGAAGGCCCGAACGAGTACCCGACACTGTGCCCAGAGGCGCGGGCACTCGCCGATGTCTACGCGGTGATGATCGTTGAGCGCAAGCTGGAAATTGCCGTCTCTATGCTCACTGCCGTTCAGCTCGCTGCCCTTCAGGGAGCGCTCAACCTCCCCAACTCCTGAAAGGCTACGCCATGCAAATCCCGTGCACAATCACGCGCGAGCATTTCGCTGATACGGATCGCGCAGGACGTCCCTATACTCTTGAGTTCGTCCACTACGCGCACGCCGAGACCGGCCGCCGCGTTCGGACCAAGGCACACATTTTTCCGTCCATGACGCTTACGAATTCGACGCGGCCTGAAGCCAACGAGACTGCTCAACAGCTTAAGGGGCGTGACCGGCGCGACGCGCGTGAACCTGTCTATCTCGACGCCGTCCGAAACCCGGCCATTCTTGTCTCATTCGGATATAGCCGTCACACCGCGCGCACGACTCAGGTGCTCACCGTCCGCGATGGGCGTGTTGTGTCCGCGTGGATCACGCCGGAGGAGTTCGAAGCGCAATATGTGGAAAGCAGTATGCCGTTCCTCGTCGCGGCACACGCGCTCAAGAACATCGGCCGTGCGGGTGGTATCGACACCGAGGCCCGCAACTATCTGCTGCTCGTGCTGAATGCGCCTGCATGGCGAGTCGCGCTGCACAGCTACAGCATGATCGTCCGGAGCAAACTGGCCCGGATCGCGCAGCAATTCATTTAAGAGGATCCAGCATGCCCGCATACAGCTACGAAGAAGCCTGCGATTGGATTGTCACGCGCGCCGAAGCAGAGGCAGAGATCGCGCGGCACGACGCTGAAGGGGGATTCCCGGCGTTCCTCAAAGAGGTTGGCGACCGCGAGGAATACGAGGGAAAAGAGGTGCTTGACTGGCTCGGCTACTAGACGCGAATTGGAGGAAACCGTGTTCTACGGGACAACATCGGGAGTGAAGGTCTTCGACTTGGCGGACTTACCGGCCGCCGACCTTGCAGAGCCGCTTTCCGTGCGTGATCTATGCGGTCGCGCTCTAGTGGAATTCGCGTCTATCGATGCGTGGACGCTTGATGGTGTCATCGCTCGATTGAGCGACGTGCAAGTCCGCGAAAGCGTTTTGGACGCGGGCGGGGCCGACGCGTTTCTTGGCTCGTCATGGATTGGGGGCACCGAGGTATGAATGCGACGATCAGCTCGAACACACTTGAACGCTGCATCGTCGCAATCCACGAATGCCATGCCGGATTGCTGACGATTGCGGGGCATGGATGGGTGCGAATTCGGCGCGGGCGGATCACCGACGGCAGCTGCACGGGACTACCGGAATACTTGCTGATTCGCGCCCATTGGGAGCAAATCGGGTTCTAACGAGAGGCCCCCCACGTGGGGCTTTTTCAATGGCGCGATGCCGCCAGGCGTGTGCAGCCATCCAGTGCCGCGAGCGGCATATCCAGTGATACGCGCCGCTCGCGCGGGAACTCGAAAGGGACGGCGTCCCTTTCGAGCACACCCGCTGAAGTGATGCGGCCTTCGGCCGCATAAGGGCGCTCGCCGCGCGGCGTTTCTGCCCTCGCGCGACGTGCCGCCACCGTCGCCAGCCCCCTGAGTTCGCCGTCCCTTTTCGCGACCGTAGCCCTCCGCCACGGACTGGCAAGGGTTCGCTTCGCCGTGTCCTCGCCCGTTCGGTGCTCGCCTTCGGCTGCGCTCCGCTGCGGCCTGCGGGCACGCCCTTGCCAGTCCGCGGCTGCGGTCTCCTTAGTCGCCGGGACGACGAACTCAGGGGACTGGCGGCAGCACGGAAGCAGCTGCCGATCGGGCAGAAACAACCCCTACGAAGGGACTCTGAATCTTGGGTCCCGGTCGGCCTGAACCCCATAAACCGCATGGAGGGCATATGAAATCGAATCTTCTTCGCCGCATCGCCGCTTTCTTTCTGGGCTGTGATCTGAACGCGGATATCCGCGTGATGCACCGCTGGCGTCGAGAGGAAGACGACGTGCGTGCCGTGCGTGTCGAAACCATGATCGATGGCGAGTGCAAGCGCGTCACGCTGTATCGCCATGCCCCCGGCGCTTGGTCGCCGATGCCCCTGTAAGGAGAGGTCGATGAATACCTACGCAAATGCTCTCAAGACGCTGGCCCGTTGTGTACTGCGCCGCATCAGCTTGGTCACGCGGGACGACAAGACGAAGCGCGGCGCAACGGCGTGTGGTCAGGCGGACGGGTACATGCCGTATCCGGCGAATCGGGTCGACGCCCGACCCCTTCGTGACGCATCGATGGAGAAGCGCGGCGCGGTCGGCATGCGGACCCGGGACCTGAGCACGCGTGACGGCATCGCGGCAGAACTCGATGTGATGGCCGCTTCAGCGCAGCGTCGCTGCGGCCTTTCTTGGGAACTGTTCGTGAAACTGTTCACGGCCGACGTTAATGCATTCCTCCCGGAGCTGGAGGCATCGCTTCGACCCGTCGCCCTCGAAATTGCAAAGACCATGGACTATGCCACGCCGGAGGAACTGGAACAGATGCAGAAACAGATTCGCGAATGGGGCGGGTGCCCGCACACCGGAATCAACCCGTCGCACTGCCCGTGCGGACGGCACGAATAGAGCCCCTCTAAGTAGACAGGTAGAAGCCGAGGACCACCATGAAAATGACCTATCAACCGGAAATTTCTGTCTCGATGTCAGCATCGGAATGGTTGCTGCTCGACGGGCCCGAACTCGACCGAGTGGCAGAGGTGTTGAGTATCGCTGCGTCGAATGCGCTAATGGAAGCGTGGAAGCGAATCGTTGGGCCGGACGCAATGTCGCCGATACAGGCTTGCTACTTCGCCATCGATGAATGGAGAAAAACAGCCAAACTTTTCGCCCACGGATACGGTGCTTGCGACACGGAACCGCGCTCGATGATGCAGGATCTGGCGTGGAGGCTGTTTGCCGATATGCCGGAAACGACGATCGGATTCTTGCGTGCCGCGCAGTAGCGTGATGAACCTATGGCCGGCGCCGAGGTGCCCGGCCAAAGCACTGAATGGACGCAGGAAAGTTGGCCGAGACGGGAACCGTTACGCGGTAATCGATTTCTCGATGTTGCATCACGAAGGGAGTTACCAGCATGGCAAACCAAGGAGACATCCACGCAATTGCGATCAGCGCGGCCGCGATCGCGATCGGTTTCAACCAACGACTTTCGCTCGCGGACTACAAGGGCGGGCACGTCGAGCTGTACCAATTTTTCGCAGACGTCGCCGTTGAGTCGGTGGCCGCGCTGGCGGCATTCGTCAAAGACTTCGGGCCGTGGGGTGGGGTCTGGGCATACGACGTTGACGACGAATTTGGCCGATGGATCGCCAGTCGATATAGCGAACTGGGTAAGCTACCCGACATCGCCGCTTGCAAAGCCAAGTTGCCGGTCATCGTGAAATGTGCGGACATACCATTCTAGCGTAGGGGCGGGCGAACCGTTGAGGTGGCCGCCCTTGTCGAAGAGGTCCGATTTTCCAATTGCCCACCGCGCATAGCGCCCGCCCGACGCCCTGAATTTTTCGCCTGCGAAACTTCGGGGCGGCTGGCGTGCCGGTCTGCATAGTCGCGGCCGGCGCGCGCGGTGTGGCTCCTCCGCTTCGCTCCGAATCCACACCGCGCGCGCCGGTGCCGCACTCGCGATTTGGAGCAAAGTCTTGCTCCAAATGAGTCCGTCCGATCCGGTTCGCGGCGCTAGCGCGCCGCTCACCCGATCTTCCGAACGAGCATCCGCTGCGCGCGCATTGCGTTGCAATGCAGCTGCTCGCGACTCCAGGCTCCGGAACGCTGCGCGTTCCTCCGCGGACCGCATACGTGGACCTCGATCGATCCGAATGTCGGAAATTGATGGCGGTGCTGGTGCGTCGACTATGGTGGCAGCTATCCAGATCCCGGTCTTATCCGACCGGGATGAGGTCCTGCCGGAGTGAGTTACGGCGACTTCGTCGCCTTCACCCACTGGTCCCTGAAAATGGACGGCGGCAGAACGCTCTTGCCGTGACTTCGTCACGCAAACGCGTCCCGCCGCCGGTCGCGGTTCATGCGTCAACTTCCCAGCCCGGCGCGTTTCCCGACAAGCTCCACCGCAGCCCGCGCCTTCCGAGATATCCACAACGAACGACGTTGTGGACATCTCGCGCGGCGGACGGCTCGTGCGATTTGGAGAAATCGCGGCCGTCCGTTCGCTGCCGTGGATTTGTGGAAAACGCTACGCTGCCTGAGCAGCCGCGCCGGCTTCGTTCGCTGCGCGCTGGTCGCTGCCGGTCGCGTCGCTACCGCTCGGCGAGCCGTCACCAACCAGCGCTTTCAGTTGCGGCACCAGCTCCTTCCATCGCTCGACCGGAATCACGTCGAGGCGTTCACTTCTGAACAGATCGAGAATCGCCTTGCGGTTCTTTTCGAGGTTCTCCTTTTCCTCACGCTTTTGCTGCTCTCGCAAGCCCGCGAGGTGTCGCTCGGCTTCGGCGATTCTCTCAGCGAGAGACGCTGCCGGTCGACGACCACGCGGCTTCGCACTCGTGTCAGTTTGTTGGTTCATTGGACTCCTCTTATAGTGAATTTGGACCGGACGATGCCGGCCTGCGTGCGCCCGAGAATCATCGCTTTCTCACGCCTAAAAAGCAATTCCCGGCATCGTCCGGAATCATCGGGGCCCGCCTTTTCCAACCATTCGTCCGCCCGTGGAAAAGCCCAGACCGCCCCTCCCAAAGGCACAGACATGACGCACGTACCGTGCAGACGTCAAAACCATCGCAACTGCATGATTTATCGCGGGAATTTGTGCACCAAAAATTCAAATCACTGCTTTCGCTGAAATTAATTTGGCGGTAAAATTCGACACAGAATCATGGGGTTAGTAAGTGGTGCAAATTGCACCAAACAAAATCAAAACCGTGCTTTTGCGGAGAGACCAACGGTGACCCAGAAGTCAGTTCACTTTCGCGTCCAATGGGACGAATACGAGCACCTCTGCGCCGAGGCGCAGAAGCGGAAAATCGCGCCAATGGCCCTCGCGAAGATGATTCATCGCGAGTCGATGGCCGGATATGACCGGCGACACGAGGTCCTGCTGGAGGAGATCGAACAGCTTCGAGCATCTGTCGCGACGCTTCAGGCGCTCGTCTCAAAGACAGCGGTTTTTGCCGCCGGGGCCGTCGCCGCTGCGGCAATACCTCCCGGCATGGCGACGTCCATTCCAGAGGGGATGAAGGACCAGGTGCGCGGACATATCAGCGCATCGGTCCGAGAGGGGCGGCGTATCGACCGGGCCTTCGACGACGGGCGATTTGATACGGAGCGTGGCGATGTTGCTTCCAATTGAGATCGCCTCTGTCAATCACCGCCGACTGTTGAAGTCCGGGCGGTACGACGCGCGTTGCCTAACCTTTGTGTCGACCGACGCGACGAGGTCGGTGCTGCAATTCGAGTATCGACGGGTCGGTGATGAACTGATTTCGGCGGTCGACGTGCTGTTTGTCGACGCAGACGGTGGGACGCGAATGGCCGATTTTCTCCGGATGCCGGATCGGAGCTGGCGCGACAACTTCGGGGCGCGAGCGGATTCCTTGTTGGCGCTGCTTCCGCCTGAGATTGCGGAATATGAGCTTGTGGACGAGGTCGAACTTGGGGCCCAGATCGTGGAGGCAGGGCTATGACCGAACGGGTTATATCGGACGCCGGTGCTGGTCGAGCGTTGCTTCTGACGCGGGTCAAACTGACGATGCATGCTGCGTCGATGGCATTTTGGGTCGGGGCACTGCCCGCGATGGTTGCTCCTTGTATCTGGTGGATGAGCAGCCTTTCGGACCACGACATCGATCTGGTGAAGGCGAATATCGTCTCGCACCTTGTGAACCAGGATGTGCCGAGACGGTGGCGAGTGCGGGATGCCGCCGGCGAACCACGCATCCTAACGGTCGTGAAATCCGACGGCGAACTCGTCCAATGGATGACGGCGCCACAGTTCCGGGCGGTCACGCCGAACCTCGCCCGACCGGTGACCGCATTTCGGTATGTCGCCTGGGTGAGCGTGGGGCTGGGCCTCGCGGGCTACCTCTCGATTTGGTATTCGCTCAAGAGATTGGGACGGCGCGCGAGAGAGAACAAACGGATCGACGGTGCTCAAGAAATTGTCGAGCCGGATGATCTGACGAAGCAGGTCAAACGGGAGGAGCCGGGACCCTACAGAATTCTCGACGTGGCGTTGGCGCGCTCAGCGCCGATGCAGGGAATTATGTTTATGGGCGCACAAGGGACCGGCAAGTCGCTGGGCATCCATGACCTCATGCAGCAGGTGTTCGCTCGTGGGAAGAAGTCCGTTATCTACGACCACAGCGGCGAATACTATCGAGCCTATTTCCGGCCGGGAAAGGACCTTTTCTTCAATCCGGCGATGCTCGGATCGGTAGCGTGGTCGATCTTCCGCGAACTGGAGAACACCTACGACGCAGACACCCTTTCGCACGCGTTCCTACCACCAAAGGGCGGAGTGGTGCACGGGGCGAGTGCCTTCTTTGAAGACGCCGCGCGCGCGTTGTTCTCGGTGATGGTTTTGCGCCTTCGTCAACGCGGCGCCGAGTACACCCGGCTCATTTCTGAGGCAATTCTGGCGATGCCTGAGGATGAGCTCGAGTTGCTGATCCAAAAGTCTGTTGCGAGCTCAGCCGTTGGTGGCGATTCGAAAGGGCAACGACAAGGGGTCATCAGCTCGATCGCGATTTATCTGAACGGCATTTCGGCGGTCCAGGATGGCACATGGACGATGCGGAAGTTCTTCGAGGTTGACGACGACACCAGGTTGTTTCTTGTCGGTACCGATGACACGAACGCGATGTTCGCACCCCTGTTCCGTCTGTTGCTGACTATCGGGTTCAAGACAATCGCGGCCAAGCGCGAGATTTGTCACGAGGACCGATATTGGTTCTTTCTCGACGAAGTGCACGTTCTCGGCGATATCAAGCTCGACGAGCAGCAGGCGACGCTTCGGAAGTTCGGGGTTTGTGTCGTGGGGGGGATTCAGGCGGACAAGCAATTCAATATTTCGATGGGACCGGATCGAGCCGAGACGGTGATGAACTGTTTCAATACCGCGGTGATGCTGCGTGCAAACGAACCGAACATGATGGACCGGATGGCGCGACGCCTGGGCCGAAAAGAGATGGCCGTCGTCAACAGTGGTCAGGCGATTGCCGTGACGGATTGGCGAGACGGTGGGCAACTCAACCAAGGCGAGCAAGAGAAATGGGTGGTGATGCCGTCGAAGCTCGGTGAGCTCAAGAATTGCACGGCGTATCTCAAGTTGCCGTCCTATCCACCGGCATTGGTTGATTACCGACATTGGGTGCCTCGCTGGTACCGACCCTGGGCGCGAGCGAATCGGTTCAGGAAACGGCAAGAAGACCCGCCTCGCGATCCCCGCTTCAAGATTGCAGTAGCCGAAGGTCAGGATGCTATCGAAAGCGTCCGTAGAGAAGCGGAAGCGTTGCGTGTCGAGGCCGAGGCGAAGGAAACCGCGAAAGGGGCGGGGAAACCGGCGGGTAAGTGGATTGTGACGGATCTCGATACCGGGGAAGTGATGCTTGCTGAAGCCATTGCGGTGACGTCTACGGGCGAAGACGGTGGGCATGCCAAGCCGAATGACGAGGACGAGGGGCTGTTCTGATGAAGTCGCTATTTTTCAAATGGTTGATGACCAGCGCGGTGTTGTCGATCGCGCTGATCTGGACATTCTTCACGCAACTTTGGTCGATCGCAGCCGACTGGTTGGCAACTCAGGATCCCAACCAACCGGTATTGTCGAACACGGACATGCCGGCCATCCGAACGGTCAAATTCCTCCCGATCGAGCAGCAGGTCACGAGCGTCACGGTGTCGGATTTGCGCGTTCTTGCGCATGCCGGTGCGACGGCAACGGTCGAGATGTTGCTCACGAGCAGCCAGCCCACTACGTTGTACCCGGCGGTTCGGGTCTACCTGAGGGCGGGGGAAAAGACGGTCCGCACGGTCGTGTATCGCCCGGCCGAATATGCACATCGCGAGCGGCTCGAGACCGAGGCAATCCGCCTGAATATTTCCCTTCAACCCGGTGAGACCGGATTCACTGCGTCCGCATTCTTTGACTTCGGCGGGGTGTGACTGTGATTTCAAAGGAACCGATCAGGAGCGTCGCCGATGCGGCGCTGTACCATGACAAGTCTTTCAATGTCGAGGCCGGGAAGAAGGCCGACAACTATTACATCAACGAGAAGGCGACCGCACACTGGGAAGGGCGTGGGGCCGAGATTCTTGGCGTGAGAGGGAAGGCAGTCTCGAAGAAGGAATTCGTCGCATTTCTCAGTGGCCGTCTGCCGCATCCCGACACCGGGAAGATCCAGAACCTCGCCAATAACAGTAAGGGCGAGCGACGCCGCCCGGGTATCGATTTCACGATAGCTCCGCCGAAGAGCGTGTCGATCGCCGGCCTCGTCGGTAAGGATGAACGCGTTGTCGCCGCGCATCTTGCGGCCAATGCTCGAGCAATGAAATGGTTCGAAAAGCACGCGTCGTTGATCCGGGTGAAGGACGAGAATGGACGCAATCGCTCGGAGCTGGCCGGCAACCTCCTTTACGCGAGCGTGCTGCATGAGACCAATCGCGAAAATGAGCCGCAGATCCATAGCCACAACGTGATCGTCTCAGCAGTCTACGATGAGGCCCGGCATTCCTGGCGCAGCCTCACGAATGATCTCTTGCACGTACTTCGGGCGCGCGGCGACATCATCTACAAGGCCGAACTCGCGGCTGGGCTGAAGGAGCTCGGCTACGAGCTCGAGTACGCAAAAAACGGCATTGACTTTGAAATCAAGGGGTTCACGCGAGCGCACGTTGAGACGTTTAGCACGCGTGCGGCGCAGGTGCGGGACGCGCTGTTGCGGCAAGGTATCGACCCTAGCGACGCAAGCTTTGACTCTCGGCGGGTAGCCAAACTCGACAGCCGCGCGGCCAAACAGGAGCACCCCCGAGATGTGCTGCAATCGGTCTGGGAAGATACTGCGCGGGGTGCGAATCTCGACATTGCGGCATTCGTTCAGCGCGCGCAAGAGCGTTCGGCGGGGAAGGCCGCATCTCAGCAGCAGAACGGGATAAGTGCTGACCAAGCGTCGGCCACCGAGCGCGCAACGCGACATGCCGGGCGGGCAGCGGCCGTTACCGGCGGACGGGGGGCGCCGGACGGCCGCGAGAGCACATTGAAGGCGGTTGCATGGGCGATCGAACACCTCACCGAGCGCGAGCAGGCTTTCGCGCTGACCGACCTCGAGATCACCGCGCTCAGGTTCGGGCGCGGCATCATCGACGACGTCGAATGGGCAATCGAGCAGCATGTGAAGAACCACATCCTGGTGGAACGAGGATTGTCGCCGTCGGGCCAGATCCAATACACGACCCACAAAGCCATCGACAGCGAATTGCGTCTGGCAGAGAACATTCTCGCCGGCCGGGAAGAGGAGAATGTCATTCTCGATCGGGAGAACGAGTTCGATGTCGCTCTCAAAGCGTTCGAGGCACGAAAGGAAATGGAGATCGGCGAGCCGTTCAAGCTCTCGAACGAGCAGATCACCGCCGCCCGCAACGTTTTGATGCACCCGGATTCATTTCAGGGAATTCAAGGCGAGGCAGGGACGGGGAAGACGGCGGCGCTCGCGATGGTGAACGACGTCGCTCTCGCGAAAGGATGGGAAATGATTGGCGTAGCGACGTCCGCTGCGGCCGCGAAGGAACTGCAAGCGTCAAGCGGGATCAAGAGCGATACGGTCGCAGGCTACTTCGCAAAGCGGGAGAGCGCGATTCGTGCCATGGAGGTGCGCTTGACGGAATTGCGCACGTCGCTGGAGGGGCAGGAGAGCATTCGAGCGACCGAGGATCGCCGCATCGAGGCACGCAGGCTCGCGGTGACTAGCGAGGGTGTCGACTACGGCAAGCATCGGTATACCTTTGATCACCAGCGTGGCGAGGTGTTTCGATCGCCCGACAACCTTCGCAATGCAATTGGTGCGTTCCTAACGGACGCCGCTGCGCGGCATCGGCCGGGTGCAGCTCGCGCACGCGAGAACGCTACTACGTTCGCCGACCGCGCCCGTGCGAGCTCGATGTCAGCTGCAGTCAACCTTGCCACAACGCTCGGACGCCGATGGACGACCTTCGAGCAGGTGGGCACTGCCGAGGCCGTCGCGGCCCGGAGTAACCTGTATCTCGCACGCGAGGGTACGGCGAGCGAACTGGATATCGAATACACGCGGACGCAGGCCCAGCTGTCGAATTTGCGTCGATACGGGAACGTCGAAGGTAAGAAGACCCTGATCGTGATGGACGAATCGTCGCTCACGGGCGCGTTCGATACAGAGCGGATCTCGAACCTTGCGCGAGAGATTGGCGCGAGGGTGGTGCTTCAGGGCGACATCAAGCAGCACGGCAGTGTGGCGGCCGGCCGCGCGTTTGAACAGGCGCAGAAGGCCGGCATGCACGTGTCGATCCTTGAGGAGACGCGGCGCTTCCGGGATGCGACCGCGCAGACACGGCAGGCGTTGAAGGACATGAAGGCGGGCAACTATGCGAAAGCGATCGGGCGTCTAGACACACTTGAGGTGGAAGATAACGAGCTCGCGGCCACGGTCGCCGAGCGATATCTCGACAACCTGTCACAACTGAAGGCACGAGGAATTCAGGATCCGAGGGTCGGCATTGTCGCCGTGACGAACAACGACCGGAAGGAGATCAACGCGGAGATTCATGCCTTGCTCGCGAAGGAGGGCTTGATCGAGGATCGCGATTTCAAGAAGCGTCATCTGGACGATCCGAAAATGACGCAGGCGGAACAGCGGTATGCGTCGATGCTGCGGCAAAAGAAAGTCACGGCACTCGTGTACCGCAAGACTTATCGCGAAATTGGCGTCGAGAAAGGGGACGTCCTGACCGTCACCGGATTTGACCTGGCCAAGAACCGTATTCATGCCAGGAACGCCCAGGGCAAGCGCATCGAGATCAATCCGCAGCGGCAGGACTACTTTTCACCGGCGATTTGGGAGAGCCGTGAATTCTCGGTGGGTGACCGGGTCGAGACGCGCGCGATCATTCGTTTGCCGGGGCAGGACTTGGAGCGCGTCGATAACGGGACGCATGGCACGATCGTGGCGCTGGACGAAGCTGGCGCGAAAATTCGATGGACCCACGAGGGGAAGGAGTCGGAGCTGAAGAACGACGACTTGCGATTCGTCGACCACGCGTATGCACACACCTCCTACAAGGAGCAGGGAGCGACGAACCACCGGGAGATCATTGCTGTCAGTGAGCTCGGCGCCTTTGTATTTAACCGCGAGGCGGCATATGTTGCGGCCTCACGCGCGAAGGACAATACGGAGATCGTGACGTCTGATTTGGAGACGCTGCTGAAACATGCCGGCCGTGAGGTCGGGAAGACGACTTCAGTTGAATTCGAGTCGGCCGATCAACCGACAGCGAAGGCCAACCAGGTGCCGAAACTCGACCGCGGCCCCGCCGGGCGGGCGACCGACCAAAACCGTACCAAGCAGCCGAGACGCGAGAAAGTGCAGGACCCGGGGAATCTGCTCGAGTTCTGATTGGCGCGGACGAATGCGTATGCCGATCGCTTGAGGGGCCGACACGGCGGCAGGTACAGTTCGGGGTGTCCCCGGCAGCAACGATTGGGACTTCGCCACATGCTAGAGTAGTTCCCATGTCTGGCCGACTTGGAGGCAATTTTGACCGAACTGGACGATCGCAACGTGTTGGCTGCCACCCAGCTCTGCAGGCTCCTCGAACAGCTTGATGCGGTGCTGTCGCAATCGGCTGCTTCCGCGCCCGCGGACCTCGACCGGCAGCTTGCCCGGGTTCGGTCGGCACTGGGCAGGCGACCGGGCGAGGTGCCGAAGCTGGTGCGAAAGCGGACACGCATTCGGCCGGTCATCGACACCAGTGCAGCGCACGCGACGTTGTTCTGAGCCCAGTGCTCGGCGCGCCTACCGGGTGGATGACGGGCTCCGCACCTGCCCGATGGTCTGTCACGGGGATGCTTGATTCGCGTACGGGGTGTCGTTTGCTCGCGCCGGTAGTGGCGATGGCTTGGGGCTGGTGACGAACTGCGTCAGTCTCGTCCAGGCAGACGTGTAACGGTGAGAGGGCAGTGATGCAAGCTGGTGGTCGTGCAGAACCAACAGCTGCTCGATCGCCGCGCACTCGTCGTCGGGCAGTGTCCAGCCTTCTTTGCGTTCGGCACGCGCCGAGCTCCGCTCGAGCGCGGCTTCGGCATCGCGAAAAACTTGTATGCGCTCTGGAGCTGGATCGTCGAGCAGAAAAAATGACAGGTAGACGACCTTGAGCAGGCAGCTCATTTGATCGACGTTGCCGCTGCCCGTTCGCATTGCCACGAGAGCGAGATGGTTTTCGAGTGACAGCGCGCGAACTTTCGAGGCCGGCAACGGGAGAAGCATTTCGCGCGTCAGCGGTTTTCGGCGCGACGGACGGGCGGAACTACGCGACATGGGGCTGGAGTGACCTTGGAGACAACGTGGGATGCCGGATTGTATCGTGCAGATTTCAGTGAGTGTGGTCGGCACCCCCAGCCCGCTTTGCCGAAGCTCCCAATTTTGACTTCCACCACGCAAGGAGACGGGCCATTCCAATCGCAATCGCACTACGCAATCAATTCTCTGGCAGCTACTACCGCGACTCGTTTGTGCGTGCGTTGAAGGCACGTGATATCGATTGCGCATACATCGCCTCGGGTTTCTTCACTGATTTCACCGCTCGCTTGGCAGACACAGCCCCCGACTTCGGAATCGACGAGGAGATGGAAGGGAAGCGAGTGGTTCTTCTCGGTGGCTTCAATGAAGACCCCAAGGAGCTCCGGGAGTTGAGGGACGCGTTGATCCAACGCGGCGTTGAGGCTCAGGCACGTACGCTTCGCCCTCCGGAAAGGGGCGAGGTCCCGCTGCGATGGCACGCCAAGGTTGCGGTGTTTCTCAGTGACTCAAAGCCGGTTCTTGCCATCGTGGGGAGTAGCAACTTTTCAGCGCCAACGATGTATGGTGGCAGCGAGCATAAATTCATCGCTTCTCCAAGTCGAGTCCAGGTGGAAGCAGACAGCTTCTATTGGCTGCGAAGCCACTTGGATGCCGACCAGGTGGTGCATGACGCCTTCCACTACTGGGGGGGCGGAAGGCTTGCTCCACACATTGCCTTTGACCACGAGAAGTTTGACGAGGAGATCGAGAAATTGATCGAATCGACTTACTCGCGCCTGGACTCATTCAGCTGGCGCGACGTTTAAGCTTTTGACAGGTCGTATCCGACGTCGCGCGAACAGGAAATCGCTACGTTAGCGGTGGGCCGGGACAGGTCTGTCCTGAATCAAGATCTCATCCAGACATACCCACGTGAGCAATGCTGAGACAGCAATCGCGGCAGTGAGCGCGAGCAGTCGTGAACGCGTTCGCGACCGACGCGGCTCGTTCTCACGTGGCTTCGGCGGGCGTTCCCGAATTACTCGCTTCAGGTCGCCGATGCCCGTCGAAAACTGGAACGTGGAGCGCCTGTTGTTTTCCATCCTGTCGTATCCGCTCGATGTTTGCCGCGATCACGGGCCTTCGGCCTCGTCCCATTGCGCCAGAAGGTCGGCAGGGATGGCCTTGACAGCTTCAGCGTAGCGTTTCCCGACAAACTGTTCGGCGCGCTTGAGCAAGACCGGGACGGGGCTGCTGGGTTCATTTGTCTCGAACCAGTCTCGTGCTGCACTGATCAATGCCAGAGCCGCCTGGCGGTCGCTGGGCGCGCCGTCAGTGCGCGACGCGACGGACGGCGGTTGGGCCGTGTCGAGGCGCTCGCCGTTGGGTGGCACCGGCAGGGATTCCGCCGCGGCCACTTCATCCGTCATGCGCGCATCGGGATCGGGGCCGCCGAATGCAGATGTGTGATCCGGTGCGGATCCAGTGTGCGGTTCGCCTCGCTGCAGTAGTTGAAGAAGGCGCATCAATGGCGAGAAGTCGGGCAGGTACGATTCAAGATGGGCGGCGCACCAGATGTTGATCGCGGCGAGGTTCGAAATTGTCTCGTCGAAGGCCGACATGGTCGCCGGCTGTTGCAGACGTAGATCCCGCAGTTGCTGCTCGACCGAGTCGGGTGCGATGGCGTCGGCCGGGCGTGGATGCGCAAACGCGCGCTCGACGTCGCGCACCTGCAGTCGCGTGGCGGTCGACTTCATCAGCACGATTTCGCGCACGTCGGTCAGCAGCCCGTCCGGGTCCGCGAGACCCTGCAACGCGTTCATTCGCATGTCGAGTGCGGCCTCGCGATCGTCTTCAACGCCCGCCTGTGGATGGATGGCGTCCGGAAATGTCTGCAGCCAAGTGGCGAGCAATCCCGTCCCTTCCGCGAGACCCGCCGCACCGCCCAAGCGTGCGCGGCAACGCGTGTAGAGCACGGCCACACGCATGTCCTTCGTGCGGAGCATCAGGCGCCGGCAGTCCCGTTCGATTTCGCTCCAGTTGAGCGGTTCGGGCCCACCGACGAACGCGCCGTACTGCACGTCCTGCCTGGGCGCAGCGCCCGCGAACAGGACCACGAAATCATGGTCGTATTCGAGATCCGGGCCGCACGGCGCACCGTCGCTCACGGGCGTGAGCCAGTCGAAGTGCGGCGTTGTCGTGACGGGGGCCAGGCCGGGTTTGCTGTGCACGGCGGATTGCTTCTTGCTCATGGTCAATTTTCGGAATCAGGGGCACGGCGATTGAAATGGCGCACGTAACGCTCGGGCTCGAAGCGCATGCCGGTAATGGGTTTATGTGGGTCCGGGCGTCCCAGCCATCCAGACCAGCCCATGCGTTGCCGGCCACCCATCACTGCCGGTGGCGCACTCTCGGGTTTGATGCGCAGCTCGAGCTCCCATTCCAGCTCGTACCCGACGAACGCCCGTACCCATTCGACGAGCCGGGGCAGGTCCTCGCCCTGGGGCGTAAAGCGCAGATAGGCGTCGAGATCGACCGGCCCGATGACGATCCGAAACCGATGCTGACGATCCGGTGCGACGCGGCCGAGCATCGCACCTTTCCCCATGGTCGCCGCAGCTCCTGGACGTCCCATGCGGCCGCGATCAGCGGGATCGATTTCGATCCAGTGAAACACGTTCTCCTCGATTGTGACCGGTACGCCAAAGTAGCGTTCGAGCGTCGCGCGCAAACCGTCCGGATTGCGCGACTCGCGCACGAGGTGCGGCGCTGCGGCCAGACGCGCGTGTGACGGAAGGGGGCGCCGACTACACTCGGCCACGTCCTGTCCGGTGAGACTGGCGATGTAAAACGAAAACCGCTCGTCGCTCGGTCGGTCAAGGCCGGCGGTCGACTGGGCCGACGCCCATGCGCGATAGAACAGCGTGAAGAAGCGGTGATGGAAGATGTCGAAAAAATCGACCGTTGTCATGTCCCGCCGGCTGTCCTCGCGATCCTTCGCGATCTCGGTGACGTGGATCGGCAGCGGACCATTGGGGCCGAGCATGCCGAGGCCGAACAGGCGCACCTTCAGCCGTCCCGCGGCTTCTTGCGCGCTCGCGACTTCACGCGGCGCAAAGGCAAGGCTCGGCTGCTGGCCGAGCCGGAACGGCTCGGAGCGAGGCCGGCGCGCGGTGCCGATCGGGTCGATCGCCGGGTTCGCGCCGATGCGTCGCAAAAGAGACAGGAACCCGAAGCGCCACGGTTCGGCCTGCAGCCGTTCGAGCAGCTCTGGCGACAGCGTGCTGTCGCGCAGCAGCGCGGGTAGCGTGGCGCGCTTCATCACAGCACTCCGCGTGTGCCGGTGCGCACGGGCCAGCGCGCAATACGGCCGCGCTGCATTGAATGCAATTCGGTTTGCGTAAAGCTGTTGATCGAGACGTGCCGTGCGAGCCAGTGCTCGAGGATGACCCCAAAGAGATAGGGGCTCACTCCGGAGAAGCCGGTTTCGTCGACGGTCAACGCGCACTCGATGCCGCGCCCAAACGTCATCGGGCCGGTCCCCGGCAGCTTCCGCGTTACCGGCCGGGTCTTCACACCCACCAGGCTTTCTACTTGCCGGTTTTGTCCGGAATCGCTATTCGCAACGTAGAGGCGAAGCAGATCACGCAGACCCTGACCGCCTTCGCGGTGATCCAGATCGTCGAGCGGCAGGTAGTTGAAATTGAGCTGGCGGATCAGACGCCAGGCCATCTCGCGCTCGGCATACGGCGGCAGCGGTGGACTCGGCGCGCGGATCAGGCCAATACTCTCGACCGGGGCGGACTCGGCAGTCTCCAGGTCGTGCACGCCATCGCGCGGCACGAGCGTGGCGAGATCGCGGTTCGTCAAGAGTGCGTCGACCGACAAAAAGCGGATGTTCTCGTTATAGGGTGCCTCGTGCTGGTCGACCAGCGAGAGGAACACTTCCGTGCCGACGTAGGGCGTGCGCGTACCGTAGCGGCGCGCCGAATCAGACACGAGCCGTCGTTCGCGCCGTGTCGAAAAATAGCGCCCGTGGTTGCCTTCATCGTTGTTCAGCGTCTGGTAGAGCGGGCGGAACTCGAGCTCGGCGGACGTCGCGGCCACGCGACCGTACACGGTCTCCACCGAGAACACCTCGAAATCGAGCGGCGCAAGTCGCGCCGGCACCAGATGAAACTCGGTTTCGCGCGGCGAGATCTCGATCCGGTCGGTATGTTTGCTGAAGAGATTGATGACCGGCGTGCAGAACAGGGCGAAGCGTGATGCGTCGACGAGGTTGGCGAGCTCGGCCGGCGCGCGGTCGAGCAGCACGACGATTTCGACCTCGCGACCGTCCACCCTCGAAAAGCCCTCGGCCAGGCCCGTCAACGCGAAGAACCAGAACCGCGCTGGGCACGCGAAATACTCGTGCAACAGGTTGTGGCCGTGAAATTTCGTCCACGTCAGCGGCAAGAGATTCTGATCGGTGCGCAGCCCTTCGTGTTCCACCGCGTTTTCGGTGACCGCCGCGGGCGGACGGCCCGGTGCAGCGAACTCACCGGGCGCGCCGATCACGGAGGCGATTGCACCGACATGCAGCAGCTCGAACAGGTGGGAGGCGACCTGCTCATCGCCGGCCAGATAGACGGGGAGCCGGTCGAGCCCCTTCAGGTCAGAGATCCGGACGTCACCGGTCGTCGCGAGCCGCAGCCGCAAGGCGCCGCGCACCTGTGTATCGGGCGGGACGTATCGCGCGAGCCCGGGAATGTCCGGCGGGATACCGGTCAGGCGCGCTTCGGTGATCGTGAGGGGCCACAGCGTTACGTCCTGGCCGCTCGTGAACTGACACGCCGTTCGTTCGCCATCCGGAATGCGTGCGGTGAACGTGGTTCCGCGTGTGATGCGGTACCCATTGGCGAGGTTGCCTTCGGTCCGGCCGGGGTACATGCGCGCGACCGCAATCGACGGTGTGGGTGCAACGTAGTTCGGGTAGATGACCTCGAGCAGCCGCTCGGTAAAGCGGGGAAATTCTGCGTCGAGCTTGATCTGCATGCGTGCAGCCATGAAGCTGAACGATTCGATCAGACGCTCGACGTAGGGATCGGCCACTTCACCCGCCTGCATGCCCAGGCGCCGCGCGATCTTCGGGTGTGCGTGCGCGAATTCAGCAGCCAGCTCGCGCATGTAGATGAGTTCTTGGTTGTAGTAGTCGAGCAGTCGCGGGTCCATCGGAGTGGTCTCGTTGTTGTCGTGGTGCCGCGCGGCGCCTAGCTGGTGCGCATGCCGGTAATTCGAATCTCGCTCGTTTCGAGATCCAGCGAGCTCTGAACCATGAATTCGAGCGGATACGGATCCATGTGAATCAGGCCGCGGACTTCGAACGCGAGGACGTTGTGATGTTCGCCGGCGGCGTCACTGCCGGGGCGAGGCGACACGACAAGGGAGTCGGGAATCAACCGCGGCTCGAAATCCGTGATGGCCTGCCGAATCATGCGCTCGACGTCGTTCCACTGGCGCGACGCGATAAAGGCTCCAGCGAGCGGCGGCACGCCAAAATTCACGGTCGAGGCTGCCGCATGTGGATGGCGCGTGCGATCGATCTGGTCCTCGATGCTCGTCGTGTTGAGCAGATAGGCGAGGTCGCGCTGCACGATGTCCCGCATTTGCTTGCGCGTGACCGCATATTCCTCCGGCGCTTCGACCTGCCGATGTGGGGCATCGTCGCGCAGCCGGTCGAGCAGCGTTGGCATCAGATGCGCGTTGACCCGCCGAGGCGTACGGACCGCCAGCGCATCTGGCCCAGGCGGACGTTTCCTTCGCTCAGTCACCAACACGCTCCCCGATGCTGGCGCCGTCAGCGAGACGGGCGCCGAACTCGGTGCTGGCCAATTCGAACAGGCTGAAGTCGCCCTGATCCGTCGCCCAGGTCTTTTGCCCGAGTGCGGTAACGCCGGTTCGCCCATTCTCCAGCCAGACCGTTTCGCGCCCCAGTCGCATGGCGTCGCCGCCTGTCTCGGAACCCGGATACCGGGCATGCATGAACCCGTGGACGATCGCGCCGTCGACGAGCGTGAGCGTACACGGTGTCCAAACCAGATCGGCCAGCTTCGTCGGCGGCGACACGCGCCAAGCCACCAGATCAGCAAACGGCACCCATCGGTAGTGCCCGGCCGTGATGACCTCGCAGACGGGGCCGAAACGGGAGTCGCTATCGACGATCCAGGCCGCCTTTCCCTGAGGAATCCGGACTGCGGTGCCCGGTGCGGCGTCGAGTGCCGCCTCACGCGCGTCGTCCGCCCGCTCGATCTGTCCGTCGGCGGCAAAGCGCAGGGCGTTCTGCAGACCATCGATCCACGGTGGCGGCTCGAGCACAAAGCCCGGGCGTTCGCGTCCCTCGACCACCTGCTTGCGCCAGCGCTCGGCCCGGATCAAGTCGCGATACACCTGCGCGGTGGGCGCCTCGCCCGGTTCGAGCTTCGCCCACGTCTGCAATTGCTGGACTGCGCGCGTCCATTCACCGGTGACGCACATCAACTGGAACAGGGCCCAACGATGCGACGCGGTAGTCGGCTGTGCACGTAGGCGTGCCGAGACGCGCTCGATTTGCTCGCTGAGTGGCGCCTCGCTCAAGCGATGGGTATGCGGCGTGTCGGAGGCGGTGAGCCGGGTCATCCTTCGTCCTTGCGTGAGGGGGCGGATAGCGGACTGTCGACGCTCAGGGCGTGGTGTTCGCGCCGAGTGAGCGCGGGTGGTAACGCCCGCCCGCGTCGTGCGGCCGCCGCTTGAAATTCGGGTGGGGCGAAGAGCCGCAAAACCTCCGGAATCGGCTCGTCGTCGAGCGCTGTCTCGGTATGCGCACCCAGTCGCTCGAATACGTCCTCGAGCGTCCGATCGCCGAACAGCAGCGCTTCGATTGATTCGGCGCGTTCCAGGTCGTCGTGCGCACGCAGGGCATCGTGCGAGTCCGGGTCGCAAGCATGCGCCACCGGTTCTTCCACCATTGGCGACCACTCTGCGTTAGCCGCCGCATGGGGATCGGTCAGCGCACGCCAATATTGCGCGTGCAGTGTGGCCACCAGGCCGTCGGGACTATCAGCAGCCGCAGTGGACGCGCGGGACGCCCCGTCTAATTGCGCCGCGGTGCTGTCCATGCTTCCAATGCCGAGCTGGTCGAGGACGTCGTCGTTGGTGTGCAGCTGTCCGTCCATCTCGTCCGCAAGGTCGGATCCGGCCGTGCCGGGAACGCGCCACGCGTGCTCCTTGCCGAGCACGGGCTCGGTGTGCGAGAGGTCCGGCGGGCGGCGCCACGGTAGGCGAAGGGAGCGCATCTTGAGTGTTCGATGAGACGAAGTTCGCATTTTAAACACGAGTCCGCGCGTGCCGTCCATCACGACGTCGTTCGATCGGTTATTGAGATTTGTTCAGAATGTTTTTGAGATCGGGCGTTAAACGTCAAAAATGTTTAAGTGTTAAGTTGGAATTTGTTGTAAATCAATGGTCTAGAAAAGTGTGACATACGATTTAACATTCTGCATTGAATTTTGTCGTTGAATAACAATGACTTGGATTATCTTGAAATTCGCGAGAGGGCTGTCGAGAGAGGTCCGGGGGAGCGGCTGGATTGCCATCGGCTAAGCGGGGAGATGTACGCGTTGATCTCGATTCGTTCTTGATGGTGTTGATATCGAGAATGCGTTGACGTCGCCTCGATTTCGTGATGATAATTCGGCACCGATCCGACTTGGCCGTTTGACTCGTATCGGGGAGAGTACGATTTATCGAGTGTTTTCGGTTCCATCAGGTAAGGTGGCTGTGTAGTAGTCCTGATAGGTCTGACGGGGTGCTCGGGGCATCGTAGCCAACAACAAAGACCATCATGACGATTTCACGCCAAACGCTATTCGGTAAGCTCGGGGTCCAGCTTTACCGCGGCATCGAATCCGCAACGAGCTTCTGCAAACTGCGCGGAAACCCTTTCGTTGAGCTCGTCCACTGGCTGCATCAATTGCTGCAGCAGCCGGACGGCGACCTCCAACGGATCGTGCGCCACGCGGGCATCGATCGGGATGCGGTGGAGCGCGATTTCGCGCGGGCGCTGGCTTCATTGCCGGCCGGCGCAAGCTCGATCAGCGATTTTTCGTGGCATATCGAATCGGCGATCGAGCGCGCCTGGGTGCTCGCGACCCTCGAATACGATGACCGCCGAGTGCGCGGCGCGTGGCTGATCGCGGCACTCGTGTCCACGCCCGACCTGCGGCGTGTGCTGCTTTCCATCTCTCCCGCGTTCGGCAAGATCCCGGTCGACGGTCTCGGTGATGTTCTGCCAGCCTGGATCGCCGACTCCCCGGAAGCGGCCGACGGCCCTTACGACCACAGTGAGTTGTCACTCGCCACGCCGGGTGAAGCGTCTGGTGCGATGCCGGGCGCGCAAAAGAGCGGCTCCCTTGAGCAGTACTGCACGGATCTGACCGCGCGCGCCCAAGCCGGTGAAATCGACCCGGTCATCGGCCGCGAACTTGAGATCCGCACGATGATCGATGTGCTGCTGCGCCGGCGGCAGAACAATCCGCTGCTGACCGGTGAAGCCGGCGTCGGCAAGACGGCCGTGGTGGAAGGCCTCGCTCGTGCGATCGCGTCGGGCAACGTGCCACCGAACCTCGCTGACGTGCGCCTGCTGAGCCTCGACGTTGGTGCGCTGCTCGCCGGCGCCAGCATGAAGGGTGAATTCGAGGCCCGTCTGAAGGGGCTGCTCGAAGCGGCCGCCAAGTCGCCAGTGCCCGTGATCCTGTTCATCGACGAAATCCACACGCTGATTGGCGCGGGCGGGCAAGCCGGTACGGGCGACGCTGCCAACCTTCTGAAGCCGGCCCTGGCACGCGGCACGATTCGCACGATTGGCGCGACCACGTGGGCTGAATACAAGCGGCATATCGAGAAAGACCCTGCCTTGACCCGGCGCTTTCAGGTGCTGCAGGTTGCGGAGCCGTCCGAGGCCGCGGCCATCGATATGGTCCGCGGGCTCGTGCAAACGTTTTCGACGCATCACGGCGTTGTGGTGCGTGATGAGGCGATCCGCGGCGCGGTGACGCTGTCGCATCGCTACATTCCGGCGCACCAGTTGCCGGATAAGGCGATCAGCCTGCTCGACACCGCCTGCGCGCGGGTGGCGCTGTCGCAACATGCGACCCCGCGCGAGCTCGACGATGTGCGTCAGCGGCTCGCTGCCGCACGTACCGAAGAGGCGCTGCTCGTGCAGGAGGCCCGTATCGGACTGGATGCGGACAAAGCATTGGCCGGCGTGCGCGCACGCATCGACACGCTGGCGACGGAAGAGGCGGCGGTCGAAACCCGCTGGCGCGACCAGGCTGCAGCGGCGCAAGCGTTACTCGCCGCGCGTGAGGACGCTGCCGGAGAGCCGGAAACCGTTGCGAGGCTGCGCGATCTCGAGCGCGCGCTGGCCAACCTGCAGGGCGACGCGCCGCTCGTGTTCCCGGAGGTCGACGAGGCGATCGTGGCCGAGATCGTGTCGGATTGGACCGGGATTCCCGTCGGTCGCATGGTGACCGACGAGGTCGCGGCTGTGCGCCGATTGCCTGAGACGCTCGAAGCCCGTGTGATCGGCCAGACCGACGCGCTGCGCGTAATAGGCGAGCGTGTGCAGACCGCGCGGGCCGGCCTGACCGATCCCAAGAAGCCGCTCGGCGTGTTCCTGCTCGCGGGACCGTCGGGTGTCGGCAAGACCGAAACGGCGCTGGCGCTCGCCGAGGCACTGTACGGTGGCGAGCAAAACCTGATCACGATCAACATGAGCGAGTATCAGGAAGCTCACACCGTGTCGGGACTGAAGGGCGCTCCGCCGGGATACGTCGGTTACGGCGAGGGCGGGGTACTGACCGAGGCTGTGCGCCGCCGTCCATACTCGGTTGTCCTGCTCGACGAGGTCGAGAAGGCCCATCGCGACGTACACGAAATGTTCTTCCAGGTGTTCGACAAGGGCTACATGGAAGACGGCGACGGCCGCCACATCGATTTCCGCAACACGACCATCCTGCTGACCAGCAATGTCGGCTCCGACCTGACCGCGAGCCTGTGCGCCGACCCGGTGCTCGCGCCCGACATGGACGGGTTGCGGGACGCGCTGACGCCCGAATTGCTCAAAGCCTTTCCGGCGGCCTTTCTCGGTCGCGTGGCGGTGGTGCCGTACCGGCCGCTGGCCGACGATGGGCTCGCCCGCATCGTCCGCTTGCATCTGGGCCGCGTCGTGAAGCGCATGGCCGACAGCCACGATATCGCGCTGACCTTTGATGACGCGGTGGTCGACTACATCGTTGGCCGCTGTCTCGTTCAGGAGACTGGCGCGCGCGTGCTCATCGGCTTTATCGAGCAACACATCCTGCCGCGACTGTCCGCCGTCTGGCTCGACGCCTTCACGTCGAAGGCCCCGATCGCGCGCATTGCAATCGGCGTTGCTGATTCCGCTGCCGCCCCGCTGCGCGCGCTGACGTTCGACGCACTGCCTATCCATTTGGACGCGTCGCTCGGTTGAGCGTCCAGTCCACTTCCCACCGTCCAGGAGAGCCTGTCCATGTCCGCTTCCAGTAGTTCGCAGAAATTCATCGCGCGCAATCGTGCGCCGCGCGTGCAAATCGAGTACGACGTCGAGGTTTACGGGTCGGAGAAGAAGGTTGAACTGCCGTTCGTGATGGGCGTGCTGGCCGACCTGTCGGGCAAGCATCCGGTCGAACCGCTGCCGGCGGTGACCGATCGTCGATTCTTGGAAATCGATATTGACAATTTCGACGAGCGCATGAAGGCCATCCGGCCGCGCGTCGCGTTCGCTGTGCCGAACACGCTGACGGGCGAAGGTCAGATGATGGTCGACATGACCTTCGAGAGCATGGAGGACTTTTCGCCGGCCGCCATTGCACGCAAGGTTGAGCCGCTGCGCCAGCTGTTGGAAGCGCGCACGCAACTTGCCAACCTGCAAACGTACATGGATGGCAAGTCGGGTGCCGAAGCGCTCGTCACGCAGCTGCTGCAGGATCCGGCGCTGCTCAAATCGCTGGCCTCGGCACCGAAGCCCGAGCGCCACGATGGCGGCACGGCCGAGCCGGGCGAAGCGAACTGACCGACGAACTGATTGAGGAAGACCATCATGGCGAAACAGCAATCATCGGCCGCCCAAGCGCAGACGGCCACCCAGTCCGATTTCACGCAACTGCTCGAGAAGGAATTTCGTCCGAAGACCGAGCAAGCACGTGAAGCGGTCGAATTTGCGGTTCAGACGCTCGCGGAACAGGCACTGAGCCAGTCGATCACGATCAGTGACGATGCATACAAGAGCATTGCGGCCATCATCGCGCAGATCGATCACAAGCTTTCCGAGCAGATCAACCTGATTTTGCATCATGAGGACTACCAGTCACTGGAGTCCGCATGGCGCGGCCTGAACCATCTCGTCTCGAACACCGAGACGGATGAACACTTGAAGATTCGCGTCCTGGATGTCTCGAAGACCGAACTGCATCGCACGATGCGTCGGTACAAGGGCTTGGCGTGGGATCAAAGCCCGCTCTTCAAGCAGATCTACGAGCAGGAGTACGGCCAGCTTGGCGGCGAACCGTACGGGTGTCTCGTCGCCGACTACTATTTCGACCATACGCCGCCGGATGTCGACCTGCTGGGCTCGATCGCGAAGGTCGCCGCGGCGTCGCATACGCCGTTCATCACGGGCGCGGCGCCGTCGGTGCTCCAGATGGAGTCGTGGCAGGAACTGGCGAACCCGCGCGATCTGACGAAGATTTTCACGCAGAACCTCGAATACGCCGCGTGGAATTCGCTGCGCAACACCGAGGATGCGCGCTACGTCGGTCTCGCGATGCCACGCTTCCTCGCGCGTCTGCCGTACGGCGCCAGGACCAATCCGGTCGACGAGTTCGACTTCGAAGAAGACACGAACGGCTCGAACCATAGCCGCTACGGTTGGGCGAATGCCGCGTATGCGATGGGCGTCAACATCAACCGTTCGTTCAAGCAGTATGGCTGGTGCTCGTTGATCCGCGGCGTCGAGTCCGGCGGCACGGTGGAGAACCTGCCGTGTCACACGTTCCCGACCGACGACGGCGGTGTCGATATGAAGTGCCCGACCGAGATCGCGATCTCGGACCGCCGTGAGGCCGAACTGTCGAAAAACGGCTTCATCCCGCTCGTGCATCGCAAGAACACCGACCACGCAACCTTCATCGGTGCGCAGTCGCTGCAAAAGCCGGCCGAGTATCACGACGCGGATGCGACCGCCAACGCGAACCTGTCGGCACGTCTGCCGTACCTGTTCGCCTGCTCGCGCTTCGCGCACTACCTGAAGTGCATCGTGCGCGACAAGATCGGCGCGTTCAAGGAACGCGAGGACATGCAGCGCTGGCTCAACGAATGGGTCATGCACTACGTCGATGCCGATCCCGCCAACTCGTCGCAAGACACCAAGGCACGGCGTCCGCTTGCAGCGGCCGAAGTGCTGGTCGAAGACGTCGAGGGCAACCCTGGCTACTACCAGGCGAAATTCTTCCTGCGTCCGCACTTCCAGCTCGAAGGGCTGACGGTTTCGCTGCGGCTCGTCACCAAGCTGCCTTCGATCAAGGAAGCGGCTTAATTCTGAAGGTTGGCCCTCTTGGGCCGGGCGTTAAACCATCATCTCTCGTGGTGTCCGGCCTTTTTTTATTCACTGAAGGAGCATTGGCATGGCACAAGACATCTTCCTGAAGATCGACGGCATCAACGGCGAGTCGCTCGATGACAAGCACAAGGACGAAATCGAAGTCCTGAGCTGGGACTGGGAAATCCTGCAGGAATCGACGATGCACGCAGGCAGCGGCGGTGGCGCCGGCAAGGCGACGGTGAAGGATCTGACGTTCGAACACAACATCGATCGCGCGAGCCCGAACCTGATGAAGTACGCGCTGACGGGCAAGCATATCGACCAGGCAACGCTCGTGATGCGCAAGGCCGGCGGCAACCCGCTCGAGTACCTGAAGGTCACGATGAGCGACGTGATCGTCACGCGCGTGAAGCCGTCGGGTAGCAAGACCGACGCGGAGAAGAGCCGCGAGACGGTATCGCTGTCGTTCGCGAAGGTGAAACAGGAATACGTCGTGCAGAACGCGCAGGGCGGCAGCGGCGGTGCCGTGACGGCCAGCTTCGACATCAAGGGCAACAAGGAAGCGTAAGCAGGCGTTGCGCTGCGCGTCGGCACGATTGCTTTGCCGCACGCGCAGCGCCCCCGTATCCCAAGGTGAAATCTGCATGCGTTCGATCCTGACTGCCGCCACGCTCGCCTGTGTGGTGATTCTCTCGGCCTGTGCGAGTGGCGAGCCGAAGCCCAAGGAGCCTATCCGGCTTGAACTGACCGTCAACGCCCAGGCCGACGTCAACCCGGACGAACGCGGCCGTGCAGCGCCGATCGTCGTACGCCTCTACGAGCTGAAGAACGACAACGCCTTCAAGGCAGCAGATTTTTTTACGTTGCAGACGCAGGACAAGACGGTGCTGGCCGACGATGTCGTCAAACGCGACGAGCTGCAGTTGCGTCCCGGCGAGCATCAGACGATCGTGCGGCGCCCCGGTGCTGACACGACCGCCATTGGCGTGATCGCGGCCTATCGCGACCTGCCGAATTCCGTCTGGCGGGCCGTCTACACGATGCCTACGCTAGACAAGGCGTGGTACAGCTTCTCCGCGCCAAAGCTGAAACTGACTGTCGATCTCGAGGCCAAGGCCGTCAAGATCGAGGAAGCCAAAAAATGAATCACGTCGCTCAACGAAACGGACGCTACGCATGAGCTGGTACGCCAAGGTCGCCTGGCAGGAAGGGCTGTTTTTCCGTCCGCAACTGTTCCAGCAACAGGATCGCTACTTCGAGAAGTACGCGCACATGCGCGCGGCGCCGCTGTCGCCGTTCTTCTTCGGATTTGCGCACTACGCGCTCGATCTGGAGTCGTTGGCGCTGGGCAAGGTGATCGTCAAGTCCGCCGCCGGCGTGTTTGCCGATGGCTCGCCGTTCGATGCACCGGGCAACGCGCCGTTGCCGCCGCCGCTGACGATCCGCCCGGAACACCTCGATCAGGTGATCTATCTGGCGGTGCCAGTCCGACTGCCGAACTGCGAAGAGACGACGTTCGAGAACACGCCGGATTCGCTGGCGCGCTACCTCGTGTTCGATACCGAGTTGCGTGACACGAATTCGATCGGCCTCGCGCCCGAACCTGTGCAGCTGTCGAACTTGCGCTTGCGCCTGATGCCCGAAAAGGAGCTTGGCGACGCATGGATCGGCCTTGCGCTCACGCGCGTGAAGACCATCCGGGCAGACGGCAGCATCGAGCTCGACGACACGCTGGTGCCCCCCGTGTCGGGCTATGGCGCAAGCGACCTGCTGATGAGCTGGGTCACGAAGATTCACGATCTCGCACGCCTGCGCGCGAACGCGCTCGCGCAGCGGCTGGCGGGCACCGACGACACGACGGCGAGCGCGGCGACAGTCACCGACTACCTCCTGCTGCAGATCCTGAACCGGTATGAGCCGTTGCTGCAGCACATGCTGCGGGTGCCCACGACGTCGCCCGCCGATGTGTACGCGTTGTTGATCAGCATGGCAGGTGAGCTGTCGACCCATCTGCGCACGGATACACGCCGGCCGCTCGACACGCATCCGCCTTATCAGCACACGACGCCGCACCTGTGTCTGAAGCCAGTTGTCGACGACACGCACCGACTGCTCAACGCCGTACTGGTGCGCAGCGCACAAAGCATCGCGCTCGAAGACCGCGGCCACGGCATGCGCAACGCGGTGGTCGATCCGGTCGATATGCAGGGATTTACCGCCGTCGTGCTGGCCGTGCATGCGGCCATGCCGCCGGACGTACTGCAGCAGCAATTCCTCGCGCAGGCGAAAGCCGGCCCATCCGACAAGCTGCCGAGCCTCGTGCGCAGCCACCTGCCGGGCATCGGGCTGCAGGCGCTGCCGGTGCCACCGCGGCAGATTCCGTTCAACGCGGGCTATATCTATTACGAGTTGACCCAGGGTGGACCGCTCTGGGACGAAGTCGTGCGCCACGGCGGTCTCGCGCTGCACGTGGCGGGCGATTTCCCGTCGATCAAACTGGAACTGTGGGGCGTACGCGCGTAAGCACGCAACGGCAACCATGTATTCACAAACCGCGATCCGCTACGTCTCGCCATGAGCAATTCATATACCGGCACCGGTGTGTCCGAGGAACGAGCAACGTCTGCCTCCGTTCTCCCGCAATCTGCTTCATCCGGCGGGACCGTTGTTCCTTTTCGGGAGCGGCTCATCGCGGTCGAGCAGGCGTCCAATCCGTTGCGGGAAGCGGCACGACCGCTCCTGCGTGCGCTCGCGGACATGCCGGACCGCCTCGCCCCGGAGGAGACCTTCGCGCTTCGAGACCTTCTCGAACAAGAGGTGCGTACGTTCCAGAAACTGTGCGAGCAGGCGAACATTCGGCGCGACCACACGATTGGCGCGCGCTATTGCCTGTGTACGGCACTCGATGAGGCGGCGACGCAGACCGCATGGGGGAAAGGGGGATCGTCCGGGATCGAATGGATCAGCAACGGTCTTGCCACCACGTTCCATGAAGACCGTCAGGGTGGCGAGAAGGTCTATCTGCTGATTGGCAGACTCCTTGCCGAACCACGCGAGCATCTGGACCTGCTGGAAGTCATCTACGAGATTCTCAGCCTGGGCTTCGAAGGGCGCTATCGACACGAGGCGAACGGCAAGCGCAAGCACGATGCGATTCGTCAGCGGCTTTACAACGAGATCACCTCGCAGCGCGGGATCGCACCCACGGCGCTGTCGCCGCACTGGCAGTCGGACGTGAAAGGCAAGCGGGTGTCTTTCTATGATTTTCCGGTCTGGATCACCGTCACGTTGTTGTCGGTGATTCTCCTCGGTCTCTTCGGCTGGTTCAAATACGAACTGATGAGCCGCAGTGCGGTCGTGGAGAAGCAGATCGCTGATATCGGCCGGATGACACCCCCACCGGCACCGCCGCAGTTGCATCTGAAGCAGCTGCTCAAGGACGAAATCGCGGCAGGCACCGTCAGCGTCGACGAGGATGCGCGTCACAGCGCGGTGACGTTCCGGGGCGATGCGATGTTCCCGCCTGGCGGCGTCACGATCAAGAGTGCGATGGCGCCGCTCGTCGCGAAAATCGCGGGCGAGATCGTGAAGGTGCCGGGCAAGGTCACGGTCCTTGGCTACACGGACAACCTGCCGATCCGCAGTCGCCAGTTTCCGTCGAACGAAGCGCTGTCGGAGGAACGGGCGACCCAGCTCTTGCAGATGCTGCAGGCCGCGGGTGTGCCGGCCAACCGTCTCGAAGCGGTTGGCAAGGGCGACGCCGATCCGATTGGCGATAACCGCACCGCCCAGGGCCGCGCGCAAAACCGGCGCGTCGAGATCGTTGTCGCGCAATAGGCCAGATCCGCTTTCGGAATAGACCATGAAGAAGTTTTTGTCATTTCTCGCCTCGCGCCAGTTTCTCGCGTTCCTCGCGCTGATCGTAGTCGCGCTGGTGATCTGGTTCGTCGGACCGTTCTTCGCATTCGGTGGCCTCAAGCCGCTGGCCGGTGCCGGCATGCGCGTACTGCTGATTGCGCTGCTTCTCGTGGGCGTGTTGCTCTGGCTCGGTGGCTGGTCGACGAGCATCGTGTTCGTCGCGCTGTTGTGTCTGCTGATCTGGTATGCGGCGCCCTTGCTGTCGTTCGGCCATGCGTCGCCGTTCGAGCCCGTTTCGGCCCGACTCGGTGCGATCGCGCTGGTAGTGGTGGTATTCGCGCTGCTCTGGATGTTCCGGCTCTGGCAGAAGATGCGCGAGGACGAGGCGTTCCTGAAGAAAGTACTGCGTTTCGGCGGCAAGACGGAGGAATCGCCCGCTGCACCGCGCCTGAAAAAGGTCGAAGCAATCGTCACGAGCGCACTGGCGCGACTGAAGTCGATGCGCACGGGTGCGCGGGGACCGGGCAAGCTGTTTCAGGGCAAGCGCTACCTGTACGAACTGCCCTGGTACATCACGCTTGGCTCGCGAGGGACGGGGAAGACGAGCGCCCTGCTCAACGGTGGGCTTGCGTTCCCCATTGCCGAGCAGATGCAGCGAGCGGCCGGGACGTCCGCGGGTGATGCCGCAGCTGTGGACTGGTGGCTGACCAACGACGCGGTGCTGATCGACACGGCTGGCTATTACACCCGCCACGGCACCTCGATGGTGAAGGACGGGGAGGGGCTGGCCCCGTCATCGGACCGGCCGATAGCGGCCGCATTGGGTGAGGATAATGCAGGCAAAGACGGCGAGGACAAGAAGCCCGACGCATCAGGCGATACCCAGGCGGTGACCGTCGCAAAGTCGAGTGCCAATATCGTTCCGATTCGTGCTGACTCGCCGGAGCAACGGGAAGCGCTTGATCGCGCGGAATGGCTGGGTTTCCTCGGCATGCTGCGCCGCCACCGGCCGCGAGCCCCGATCAACGGCGCGCTGCTGGCTGTCGATCTTGACTCGCTGGTCGGCGCCGACGAGCAGAAGCGCCTCGCCGAGGCGTCGGCGCTGCGTGCGCGACTGGGCGAACTGCGCAGTGAGCTTGGCATCCGCTTCCCGGTCTACGTGCTCGTCACGAAAATGGATCGTCTGACGGGGTTTGCTGAGTATTTCAGCGGCCTGACGGCCGAGAGCCGCGCGCAAGCGTGGGGTTTTACGTTGCCATACGGCAAGGAAACGGTCGCGAAGGAGGGCTTGCGTGCGCGCTGCCATGATGAGCTGATGCAGATGGCGGGCCGGCTGTCCGGCATGATTCACACGCGCCTGCAGGATGAGGATGAGACGCACAAGCGCCGGCAACTCGCGGCGTTGCCGGAGGAGTTCTCCGCGCTGGTCGGACCGCTCGTCGACCTGATCGATCGCGTGTTTCTCGATTCCCGTTATGACGACACCCAACTGCATTCGACGCTGCGCGGCGTCTATTTCACCAGCGCGCAGCAAGGCGGACACTCGGTTGTCGCCGAACGCGACACGGTCGTGCAGCGCCTCGCACCGAAGCAAGGGCAAGCAGGCGCGGCCGGTGGGCATGAGGGTAACCGGAGCTTTTTCCTACACGACGTCCTGACCCGTGTTGTGTTCCCGGAAGCGCATCTCGTCAGTCCCAATTTGCGGTGGGAATACCGCTACCGACTGCTGCGCCTGATTGGCCACGCGCTCGCCTTGCTGCTGTTCGTCTGGCTCGCACTCGGATTGCGCGTGAGCTTCGGCAACAACAGCGACTACCTCGACGTCATCGGCCGGAAGGTCCAGGCTTTGGCGGCCCGCGTGACCCAGCTGTACAAGGAACCCCAGCCGGAGGCCGTGCCCGACACGCTGACCGAAGCGCGCTATTTGCCGACCTTTCCGAATCTGGACCTGTCCGATCCCGGTGGTGCGTGGCGTTACGGCCTCTATACGCCACCGGACATCGTGACGGAGAGCGGTCGCACCTACGATGCGCTGGAGGACAACCTGCTGGTGCCGCAGATTGTGCGCCGGATGGAAAGCGTGATGTCCGGGGCGATTGCCAACAAGGATCCGAAGGCCGCTTACGATGCGCTGCGTGTCTACCTGATGCTTTACGACAAGGCGAAATTCAATGCCGGCGACGTGAAAACATGGGTGCTCGATGACTGGGCGAAAAACGACAGCGCGGCGGTTTTTGGCGGTCGTGCGTCGATGATTGATCACGTTCAGCAGCTCTTTTCGGGGGAGCGCGTCGTGAAATCGCCGCTTATCCGCAACGATGCGCTGATCCAGCAGGCACGGGCGTTTCTCGACGGCAGCAATGCGACCGATCGCCTGTACCAGCGCGCGAAGGCCGCGATGCTGAAAGAGGCGCCGGACGAGTTCACGCTGCTGCGCGCGGTTGGGCCGCAGGCCGGCACCGTGTTCACCCGGGCGAGCGGCCAACCGCTTTCGCGCGGCGTGCCGGGTCTCTTCTCATTCGATGGCTATCGGAACCTGTTCGACAAGCGGCTTGCCGAGTTCGTCCAGATCGCACGCGACGACGATGCATGGGTGATGGGCCGCTCGTACCTGGGCGAGGCTCAAAAAAAAACGGCTGAGATTGTGAGCACCGTAACCGGCGCGGACGATGCTCTGACGGACGCAGTCCGTCGCGAGTATCTGATGGAGTACGCGCAGCAATGGGATGCGTTCCTCAACGATATTCGGACGGTGAGCGGCACAAGCCTTGCATTCAATCTTCAGGTGTTGCGCAGCTTCGCCGCACCCGACTCGCCGCTCGGCCGACTCGCTCGCGCGGCCGTACATGAGACGACGCTCACGGCGCCGGTGACCGGGTCGGACGGATCATTCCTGCAGAAGGCGGCCGATCAGCTCAACCAGAAGGCGGACAAGGCGCTCGGCATCCGCGCGTCAGAGCGTGTCGAACGCGAACTCGTCGACAGCCATTTCGCCGCGCTGCGCGAGGTTGTGACTGGCAATGCTGATTCGCAGGCCGGCGCCCAAGCCGCGGCGGCCCAGGCCGGGAAGACGGGTTTCGACGGCGTGACGAACCTGTTGAACGACTACTACACGGCGCTCACGGTCTCCGACAACGCGTTGTCGAACAACAGCATGCCGCCGGCGAGCGACACGGCTGCGAAGCTCAAGATGACCGCCAACACGATGCCGGCGCCGTTCCGGGCAGTGCTGCTGCAGCTCGCCGCGGACGGCTCGCACGAGGTCAATCAGGGGATCGGCCAGTTGCTGTCGCGCCAGATGCAGGCGGTCGTCGGCGACACCTGCCGGCTTGCCATCGAAGGCAACTATCCGTTTTCGCCGGACAGCAAGCGCGACGTCAGCATCGACGACTTCACCCGTGTATTCGCGCAGGGGGGCGTGATCGACGACTTCTTTGGGAAGACACTGGCGCCGTTTGTCGATACGTCGGCGAAACCGTGGCGCTACAAGACGCTCGCGGGTGCGACGGAACCCGTTCAGGGACCTGATCTGGAGCCGTTCGAACATGCGAAGGCAATCCGCGACGTGTTCTTTATCGATCCGGGTCGCAAGCAGCTCACGTGGAAGGCCGATATCCGGATTCCGGAACTGGATCCGACGATCACCAGCCTGTCGCTCGACATCGACGGGCAGACCTCGCTCTATCAACACGGGCCGGTTGCGCCGTTTGCGGTGACGTGGCCCGGGCCACGCGGCGGTGTCCATACGGAGATCACCGCCAATCCTCGCATCCGTCCCGACACGTCGACGCTCGCGGCTGATGGTCCATGGGCGCTGATGCGTTTGCTCCAGAAGGGGCAGGTGGTGGAAACCGCCACGCCCGGCCGTACCCGCGTCGCCTTCGATTTCGATGGGCGCAAGGCGGTGCTCGACGTGGCGAGCACCGGAAGCGTGGCGAATCCGTTGACAAGCGATGTGCTGAGGACCTTCCGCTGTCCGAGTTCGATGCCGGTATTCAACCTGTCGGATAGTGGCCCACCCCCTGGGCTGCCGCGCGGTACGACATCGGCGGGCCCGGCCAATGTCACCCAATAACGGCGAGGGGCACGCACGGTGACGATTTCGACAGTCGACTCGCGAAACTACGCCGGAGTACTGGCGTCGCCGCCGCTTAGCGTGCGACTCAAGGCGGCGGTGCAATCGGTAAATCCGTTGCTTGAGTCCGCGCGAGTCTTGCTTCTCGCGCTCGCGGATACGCCCGCCACACTGGAACCGGACGCCGTTTTGCAGCGGCGCAAATGGCTCGAGCAGGAACTGCGGATGTTTCTGCGGGTTTGTCGTGAACTGCAACTGCCGTCGGATCATGTCGTGCGGGCGAGCTATTGCCTGAGCGCTGCGCTTGATGAGGCCGCGATGCAAACCCGTTGGGGAAAGGGCGAGGGTACCGGCAGCGAGTGGCAGGCCAGCAGTCTTGCCGCGGCGATGGGCCACGATCGACAGGGCGGCGATCGCGTCTTCCACATGATCGACGAGGTACTTGGCGCGCCGGGCGGACATCTCGACCTGCTCGAGCTGTTTCAGAACGTGCTCGATCTTGGCTTTCGCGGGCGATACCGTTTCGAGCACGATGGTCCGCGACGACTGATGAACATCCGCGAGCGCTTGCACGGCGTAGTGATGGCAGGAGAACAGGGCGCGGAAGCCGTTGTTGCGGACGACGTCACGGCCAATCGTCTCGTCCCATCCGTTCGTGTCGGCGGGGCGGCCGTTTCGCGAGGGCGCATGGTCGATCCGTGGATACGTCCGGCTCGCGCGCGTCGGTCACGCTGGTGGATTGTCGCCGGTGTCGTGGCGGCGTTGCTGGTGGGGGCGGGTGGGTACCTCGCGGTCAGGGAATCGCGCCACGCGGATCAGTCCGCTCAGGCAGCGACACCGATCGATCGATTGGGGGCGGTGTTGGGCGAGCAGCTGCGCGACGAAATCGCCGCGGGCAATGTGGAGCTGATCAGGGATAAGGCGGCCGACACGGTGACGCTCCGATTCAACGGAATGTATGCACCGGGCGACGTGACCGTGGCCCCATGGTGGGCGTCCGTGATGGCATCGGTCGGACGGGCCATCGCGAGCTCGCCGGCTACCCCGCGCGTCCTCGTCACGGGATACACCGACAACCTGCCGGCGAGTGCCGCTCATCAGGGTTCGAATCACGCGCTGTCCAAAGCCCGTGCCGAGCAGGTCGCGCAGATTTTCGCCGCGGCCGGCGTGCCGACGGAACGCATTAGCGTGGTGGGACAGAGCGATGCCGATCCGCTGGCCAATAACGCGTCGAAGGAAGGGCGGTCGAGAAATCGTCGTGTCGAAGTGACCGTGTCGAATTGATGCCTTTTACCGAATCACCCATTTACGAACCGGAGCTGGATATGCAGGATGCACAAGGCCGAAACATGGTGCGCTTGGGCGACACCACCGATCACGGTGGCAAGGTCGTCGAGGCGACTGACGAGGTGAAGCACTTGGGTATCCCGGTCGCGCTCGACCAGCACGGGGTGATGTGTCCGAAGTGCGGCGGCATTTTTCCGCTGCTCGCCACCGGGCCTCGTACGCATCGGGGTCGCCTCGTCGGCTACGTCGGTGACAAGACGGGTTGCGGTGCGACCGTGATCGGTTCGTGATTGAGGTAACAGAACATGCTGACTCTAGTGCCGGCATGTGCGGGCCGAATCGATAGGTTCTCCGCAATGGCGCGAGTTGAACATTTCATCGAGTTGTACCAGTCCGGAATCGTGCGACGACCGGAGCTCCGGTCAAAGAAGGGCAACTGAGCCAACCTCATGGAAAAGATGCGCAAGCAAATGTGGAAACGACAGAAAGCTATCGTGGTAACTCTGATAGCAATTTTGTGCGCGACGTTGACTCATGCCCAGCAATCTATGTTGGTCTACTCGGCGCCGGTTGATGATGATTTTGAGATTGATAAGCCTCTTGCTGAAGATCAACGCGCCATGGTCCGGGACATCATGAGGACAGCAATCGGCATCTTGCGCGATGGTCAATCGTATGATCCGAGCAACGTTGATTTCGGCAGGAGCGTGCAGATATGGAGACACGCTAAAGCGGGTATGAGCTATTACTACGAAAATCGCTTGCTGCACTCGTCGCTCGTGACGCTTGAAGAGCGGTACTCCGCGCGCGATTCCGGAGTCGATCGTGATGAAATCGTAACCGTTCCGGAGAGCGTTTCAATCTTCCTCAGTCCGCGGATAGCTGGAATACCAGGAGCGGAGATCAAGTCCACTCTTCAACTCGAAGACTATTGGGTCGATTCGCATGGACATCGGGTCCGTGAGAACGAGAATGGATATCGCAGACCGGAAGCGCCGAACGTGCAGCGTTTTGCCTATCGGTCGAAGGAGCTTCCCAGCAGCAAGTTTCCCGTCGATGTTCAATTCTCCTACTTGAATCCTGTTGATGGATCATCACCACCACTGTTGGAATCCATCACCATTCGACGTGTAGAAGCGACTTCGGCGCGGGGGGAACACAAGCAGCCGTGCGTCGACGAGATGCAAGCGAACGACAACGGAATTTGATCATGCTGAGTTCCACCCAAACGCGCACGCTGTCGATCTCGGGCGCAGCACTACCGACCTATTCGACCGGTGGGCTGCCGGTGTTCGCGCCGGTGCGGCTGCAGGGCAGCGAGGCGGTGGGCCGCCTCGAGGCCTGCCGCTACCTCGTCACGCTGCGCACCGACGACGCGTTCGCGTTCTCGCCGAGCGTGACCGCCAACCTCGATCTGGACAAGCTCGTCGGCACCGAGGTGACCGTCTCGATCCAGCTCGAAGGCAAGGGGCAATTCGTGCCTGGCCTCGCCGGCAACGCGGGGCTCGGCAACATCGGCGCGGGCACGCGCGAGATCACGGGGCTCGTCACTGCGGCGCGCGTCGCCGGCGAGGATCGCCACTCGATCCTGTACGAGCTCGAGCTGCGCCCGTGGCTGTACCGTGCGACGCTCACGCAGGACTGCCGGATCTTCCAGGACATGAGCGTCGTCGAGATCACCGACGCCGTGCTCACGAAGTATCCGTACCCGGTCGACAAGCGTCTGGCCGGCGCGTTCCGCGGCATCTACCCGAAGCGCGACGTGCAGCGCCAGGCGTTCGAGACCGACTGGGCGTTCCTGCAACGGCTGTGGGAGGAATGGGGCATCTGGTGGTGGTTCGAGCATGAAGGCGGCCATCAGCGCCTGGTGCTGTGCGACACGGTGGGCGGCCACCATCCGCACGGCGCCGCGTACGAGACGGTGCGCTACCTGTCGCCGGACGGCAAGCGCATCGACGAGGAACACATCCACGCGCTGTCGGTGACGAGCCGGCTGACGTCGGGCAGCGTGACCGTGGTCGACTACGACTACACGCGGCCGCGCGCGAACCTGACGGTCACCGAGGAGAACCCGCGCAAGACGGCGAGCGCGGACGGCGCGGTCTACGACTGGGGCGACTACAGCCAGCCGCTGGCGGGCGCGCAAGGCGTCGCAGGCCAGCCGAACGACACGGAGCAGGAATCGCGGCATCTGGCGCGCGTGCAACTGGAGGCACGGCGCAGCGCCGGCCTGCGCGCGCACGGCCGCGGCAACCTGCGCGGGCTGACGGTCGGCCGTACGTTCGCGCTGACCGGCTACCCGCAGCAGGCGGCGAACCGCGAGTACGTGGTGCTGTCGTCGACACTCGACATCGAGGAGGTCGGCGACCGCACGGGCGCTGGACTCGCGTACCGGTGCGAATCGCAGTTCGAGCTGCTGCCGGCGAACGAGCCGTTCCGGCTCGAGCGCAGCGTGCCCAAGCCGGTGTTGAGCGGCCCGGAGAAGGCGATCGTGGTGGGGCCGGCCGGACAGGAAGTGTGGACCGACCGCTTTGGCCGGGTGAAGGTCCAGTTCCAGTGGGACCGGCAGGGCAAGCTCGACGAGCATTCGGGGATCTGGCTGCGTGTCGTGTCGCCGTGGCAGGGCGCCGACATGGGTGCGACGTTCCTGCCGCGCATCGGCCATGAAGTGGCGGTGATGCACTACTACGGCGACCCGGACCTGCCGGTGATCACGGGCAGCCCGGTGAACGAGTTCCGCCAGCCGACGCTGGACCTGCCGGCGAACCAGGCGGTGGCGGTGCTGCGGGGCCGCGAGTTCCAGGGCACGGCGTCCGGCCACGTGGCGATCGACGATACGCAGGGGCAGATCCAGACGCAGATCGCGAGCGACGCGGGCAGTTCGGTGCTGGCGCTGGGGAACGTCCGGCGGATCGTGAAGAAGACGGGCCGGGCGGATGCGCGCGGCAAGGGTTTCGACCTGCGCACCGACGACTGGGGCGTGGTGCGCGCATTGAGGGGGCTGTTCCTCGCGACCGACGGCCAGCCGAACGGCGCGGGCCAGGCGAAGGAGGCGAAGGCGGCGGTCGGCCGGTTGACGCGCGCGCGGGAACTGCAGGAGAGCCTGTCGGGGCTGGCGCAGCAGCATGAGGCGCAGCAGCGGGACGCCGACCAGAGCGAGGTCGCGAAGGTGCTCAAGGCGCGTAATGACGCGATCCGCGGCGATGCGCCGGCGGGCGAGAACGACTTCCCGGAGCTGAAGGAGCCGGACCTGGTGCTGGCGAGCGCGGCGGGCTTCAGCGTGGCGGCCGAGCGCAGCGCGCATGTGGCGAGCAACGAGGACGTTGCGGTGACGAGCGGCCGGCACGTCGGGCTCGCGGTGGGTCATTCGCTGTTCGCGAGCGTGTCGAATGCGTTCTCGCTGTTCGTGCACAAGGCGGGGATGGCGCTGGTGGCGGCCGCCGGCAGGGTGCGCATCGAGGCGCAGACCGACGGCATCGACGTGAAAGCCAAGCAGTCGATCAAGATCGAGAGCACGACCGACAGTATCCATCTCTACGCGGCGAAGGAAATCCTGCTGCATGCCGGCAGCACCCAGATGCGGATCAGCGATCGGGGCTATACGGTGCACACGGCTGGCGAGCACACGATCCACGCGGGCAGCCACCAGACTGTTGATCCCGCGCCGAGACCAGTGCGGATTCCGGTGACGCCCGACAATCCCGGGCGGTTTGCCTCGCACTTTGTGCTCATGGAACACGATAGCGGCTTCGCGTTGCCGAAGCAGCCGTATCGAATCACGCTCGATGACGGGCGCGTGATCGAGGGTGTGAGCAATGCCGCCGGCGAAACGGCGTTGGTGACCGGTCACGAGATTGCGTTCGGGACGGTCGAGATCCTGGCCGCAAGTGAGCCGGACAAGGTGATTGCGGTCAATCAGATGGCGGTTGTGCGTGACAGTACGACACCCTTCACCGCCACCGCGCCGAACGCCGACAAACGAACAGCGAAGATCAGCAGCAAGACGGCTAGCACGCCGGAGCAAGACGCCACCACTGAAGGTCAGCCGCCTACGTTCGTCTCATGTGATCCGCTCAACTTCGGGTTGCGCTTCTATCACTTTATCAATGGGGCAAAACAGGCCGACGTACAGGCCGATAGGCCCTTGCGTCGTGATGTCGAGTATCCGGTCACCAAGGCCTATACGGCCGCGACCAAGAATGCCCTACGGGGGATTCAGTGGAGCGCGTTCAAGTCCGCGGCCGGCCCAGTACCGACTGAACTGAAGTCACTGTTCGCAAAGGCTGTTGGGAATCTCCTTGCTGATGCACTCGGCACGGGGCCATTCGGTTTGCCCAAGGGTTATGCCAACGACCCGGTTCAGGCAAATGGCGCCACGCCGACCATTGACATTGTGGATAGTGAAAAAGGCCAATTGAAATACAACATGCGGGCTGATGTCAGTGCTTCGTTCTTCATGCGCGGTTGGATCATGGCCGTTCACGAGAGTGAAATTACGAAGATTATCGACGTTGCGAGTAGTCCAGATGCACTTGACGGCCGGTTGAAGGCATTGGCCGATACGCTTTATCACGAGGCGCGGCATTGTCAGCAAACGTTATGGATGATGGCGCTTCTCCAACAGCATAGCGCCGACTACAAGATGTTCTCTCAGGCGTCGAAAGTGTATGGGGATAATACTCCTGAGAAAATTATCAGTGTAGCGAGCAAAATTCGCATCCCAGACGATAGCGCCGTAATGGCTGGGTTGCATCGCATGCTTGTTTTCCATTACTACTGGATGATTTCGTATATGGAACGCGCGGCGGGTGGAGCCTATGTGAAACCCGATGTGTCGGTTGCTCAGGCTGAAGTTTGCAAGTTGCTCATGGTGTCGCCCGAAACAGCGACGAAGATGGTGGAATTCGAATCCGGCTATCGGAGCCAGTTACATGAAGAAGACGCCTATGCGTGTGCAGAAATGGTGCAGTTCTATTGGGATAGTCCTGATCGCGCTTTCGTGCGCAACCCTGGCACATGCACGGGAGACTACCTCAATGCTCTCAAAGCAGTCGGTGCAAGGAGTTGACGTGCAAACGAGAGCCGATGAGCAGCGAGTCATGGTTCGCCGGATACTGACAACGGCAATGGCGGTGTTGCGTGACGATCAGCCCTTTGATCCGAAAAATATTGCGTTCGGTAGAGTTTTTGATTCGGAGGAGCATTATCCAGAAAAGGGGTTGCTCTATTCCTATGCGAACGACGTCGTTCCATCGGCCACGATTCAATTCTCAACAGGCGACGATCCTGAAGACTACGATTCGGATAGATCCAAGGTGAAGATCGTCCCGGCGGGATTGGTTGTTAGATTAAGTCCGATGCTCGATGGTATGCCCCACACGGAGATCGAATCGCTGCTGAAGCTGGAGCGTTACTGGGTCGACTCTAACGGTGTGCGGCATGAAGGAAATGAGATCGCCGGCCGTACTCCGGATGCCCCAAATGTGCAGGTTTATCGTTATCGAGCTAAGGCTACAGCGGAAAGCAAATTTCCTGTAGATGTCGAGTTGTTTTATGTGAATCCAGTGGATGGTTCGTCTCCTTCGAAATTGACTGATATCACAATCAGACGCGCATACAAATTCTTGGCGCCGGAGGAACGTGAACAGCGCCGCCTCGAACAGCAGCAGGCAAAGCGCCAAAAGTACGGCGAGATGAATCTATGCACAGGCATGCTCTGCCCGGAGACGGGCATGTGGCAAGGTTTTTCCGAGAGCAATGCCGCAGACGTCACGGTGGTATGGAAGGGCCAGAAATTCCCGAGCGTACGCACGTTGACCCATCAGCAAGAGCGGGAGCAGCGCCGGCCGACTAGTTGGGTGGCTGGGCAATGGATGTGGTTGAGGGAACTCGACGACAACCGATCGCAAGCGAACGACAAGGGAATCTGATCATGCTGAGTCTCACCCAAGCGCGCACGTTGTCGATTTCGGGCGCGGCGCTCCCCACCTATTCAACCGGCGGGCTGCCGACGTTCGCGCCGGTCAGACTGCAGGGTAGCGAGGCGGTGGGTCGCCTCGAGGCCTGCCGCTATCTCGTCACGCTGCGCACCGACGACGCGTTCGCGTTCTCGCCGAGCGTGACCGCCAACCTCGATCTGGACAAGCTCGTCGGCACCGAGGTGACCGTCTCGATCCAGCTCGAAGGCAAGGGGCAATTCGTGCCTGGCCTCGCCGGCAACGCGGGGCTCGGCAACATCGGCGCGGGCACGCGCGAGATCACGGGGCTCGTCACTGCGGCGCGCGTCGCCGGCGAGGATCGCCACTCGATCCTGTACGAGCTCGAGCTGCGCCCGTGGCTGTACCGTGCGACGCTCACGCAGGACTGCCGGATCTTCCAGGACATGAGCGTCGTCGAGATCACCGACGCCGTGCTCACGAAGTATCCGTACCCGGTCGACAAGCGTCTGGCCGGCGCGTTCCGCGGCATCTACCCGAAGCGCGACGTGCAGCGGCAGGCGTTCGAGACCGACTGGGCGTTCCTGCAGCGGCTGTGGGAGGAATGGGGCATCTGGTGGTGGTTCGAGCATGAAGGCGGCCATCAGCGCCTGGTGCTGTGCGACACGGTCGGCGGTCATCACCCGCACGGCGCCGCGTACGAGACGGTGCGCTACCTGTCGCCGGACGGCAAGCGCATCGACGAGGAACACATCCACGCGCTGTCGGTGACGAGCCGGCTGACGTCGGGCAGCGTGACCGTGGTCGACTACGACTACACGCGGCCGCGCGCGAACCTGACGGTCACCGAGGAGAACCCGCGCAAGACGGCGAGCGCGGACGGCGCGGTCTACGACTGGGGCGACTACAGCCAGCCGCTGGCGGGCGCGCAAGGCGTCGCAGGCCAGCCGAACGACACGGAGCAGGAATCGCGGCATCTGGCGCGCGTGCAACTGGAGGCACGGCGCAGCGCCGGCCTGCGCGCGCACGGCCGCGGCAACCTGCGCGGGCTGACGGTCGGCCGTACGTTCGCGCTGACCGGCTACCCGCAGCAGGCGGCGAACCGCGAGTACGGGGTGCTGTCGTCGACACTCGACATCGAGGAGGTCGGCGACCGCACGGGCGCTGGACTCGCGTACCGGTGCGAATCGCAGTTCGAGCTGCTGCCGGCGAACGAGCCGTTCCGGCTCGAGCGCAGCGTGCCCAAGCCGGTGTTGAGCGGCCCGGAGAAGGCGATCGTGGTGGGGCCGGCCGGACAGGAAGTGTGGACCGACCGCTTTGGCCGGGTGAAGGTCCAGTTCCAGTGGGACCGGCAGGGCAAGCTCGACGAGCATTCGGGGATCTGGCTGCGTGTCGTGTCGCCGTGGCAGGGCGCCGACATGGGTGCGACGTTCCTGCCGCGCATCGGCCATGAAGTGGCGGTGATGCACTACTACGGCGACCCGGACCTGCCGGTGATCACGGGCAGCCCGGTGAACGAGTTCCGCCAGCCGACGCTGGACCTGCCGGCGAACCAGGCGGTGGCGGTGCTGCGGGGCCGCGAGTTCCAGGGCACGGCGTCCGGCCACGTGGCGATCGACGATACGCAGGGGCAGATCCAGACGCAGATCGCGAGCGACGCGGGCAGTTCGGTGCTGGCGCTGGGGAACGTCCGGCGGATCGTGAAGAAGACGGGCCGGGCGGATGCGCGCGGCAAGGGTTTCGACCTGCGCACCGACGACTGGGGCGTGGTGCGCGCATTGAGGGGGCTGTTCCTCGCGACCGACGGCCAGCCGAACGGCGCGGGCCAGGCGAAGGAGGCGAAGGCGGCGGTCGGCCGGTTGACGCGCGCGCGGGAACTGCAGGAGAGCCTGTCGGGGCTGGCGCAGCAGCATGAGGCGCAGCAGCGGGACGCCGACCAGAGCGAGGTCGCGAAGGTGCTCAAGGCGCGTAATGACGCGATCCGCGGCGATGCGCCGGCGGGCGAGAACGACTTCCCGGAGCTGAAGGAGCCGGACCTGGTGCTGGCGAGCGCGGCGGGCGTGAGCGTGGCGGCCGAGCGCAGCGCGCACGTGGCGAGCAACGAGGACGTCGCGGTGACGAGCGGGCGGCACGTCGGGCTTGCGGTGGGGCATTCGCTGTTCGCGAGCGTGTCGAACGCGTTCTCGCTGTTCGTGCACAAAGCGGGCATGAAGCTGGTGGCGGCCGCGGGCCGGGTGCGCATCGAGGCGCAGGCCGATGGCATCGACGTGAAAGCGAAGCAGACGGTTGGCGTGATGAGTACCACCGACAGCATCGAGCTCCATGCAGCCAAGGAAATCGTGCTGCACGCGGGTAGCACGGAGGTACGTATCAGCGATGAGGGTTATACGGTGCACACCGCGGGCGAGCACACGATCCACGCAGGCAGCCACCAGACGGACGGTCCGCAGGGGCATGGCGGGGGCTTCCCGCCATTTCCCAAATCCGGGCCCGGGCAACTGGAAGTGCTGCGCCACTACGTAACCGATGCGCCGGTCGACAAGAACACCATTGCTGTGATGGACAGTCTCGGCGCGGTGCACAAGGGAACGCTCGATGCATCCGGCCGCGCGATTGTGAGCGGGCTGGCGCCCGGCGCGGTCAGCGTGCAATACGGGCACGACCCGCACGATTCATGGGTCATGAGTAGCCACCTGAAGCAGTCCCGGTGGCAGCCTGCAGGCGCTGCCTGACACGAATCGGCCAGTCTCTCTATCCATTCCACAGTCCGAACAAGATCATGGCTGACAAACAGCAGTCCCTTCCGTCCGTCGACGCGGCGATCGTGCCGCTCAATCAGGTTCACATCGCCGATCTCGAGGCCGGCGCATCGCATTTCGACAACTGGTTGCGCACGGCGAGCGGAGGGTACGTGACGCTCGCGCGCATCAAGGAAGTCTCGGCTGCGATGCCCGTTTTGGGGAACATCATTGCTGCCGTCGACGTGTGCGGCGATATCTCGAAGCTGATCCAGAATCGAAACGTTCTACCCCGTTCGGAAGCAGAGAAGATCGACCGCGTGCTCGATTGGGCAAACCTGGCGATCAACCTGATCGGTGTGCTGCCGATTCCACCGGGGACGGCGGCGGCCCGCATGTCGTTGCGTCCGACGTTGGGCCTCGTGCGCCAGGCGGTGAAGGCCGGTGCGAAGGATCTTGCCACTGCGTCGGTTGCTGTGATCGCAGGCCATTTCACTGCCACCCTGATGGGCGAATTGAAGCCGTTTGTCGAGCAAGCGAAGGCGAGGCTGACTGAGCTACTGAAGGAAGCTGGGAGTGAGGCTGAGAAACGCCTGATTCAGCTGGCCGACGGACTAGATGCCTTGGCAGCGGGGCGCTTGACTGATCCGAATGCGAATCTCTCGGCGGCACGTCAGAAAGTATCACGCGTTTCAGCCAGTTCGCTGATCCACGACCCCACGAAAACGCTCGGCGACCTGTTTGGCGCGGTGTGGGAGGTATACAAGGCGGGCGCGAAGGCAGAGGTAAATTTCGTCGTTTCGCTGACCCCGGACGAAGCTCGATCGACTGTCCGGCATCTCGCGGCGGATATTCGAGCCAGCATTCCTGACGTCAAGAAGCGGATCCAGAGCCTGTCCAGTGACGATGTGGGCTCGGTGATGTACATGCTGAACATCCTGATTCGCGCGATTCAGGTGTACGAAGAGAAGAAGCGTCATCTTGCTGCGACAGTCGACAGTAACAAGAGAAACCAGGCGAAGCGCAAGGAGGGCGGTGAGCAAGTTACCAATGTCGGCAAGGAGGCCAAGGCACAGAAGCCGGGGCCGGGTTGCCTCTGCGGGATTGGTCAGCCGCCAGCGCGGGTAGGCGGTTCGATCGGTCTGGGACTGGGAGACGAGTCGTTCACGCATACCGATTTCGTATTGCCAGGAATCGTTCCGGTTGAATGGGCGAGGACGTATCGCTCGAACTTCGATGCGCATGATGAGCAGGGGCCGCTCGGACCGCGATGGACGACGCCCTATCACGTCACGTTCGAGTCGAAGGACGACGGGTTTGTCTATCACGACGCGTCCGGACGCAGCCTCACCTACCCAGCGCTGACGCTGGGTCAGCCGCATCGCGATGCAATCGAGTCGTGCACCATCACGCGGGAAGCGGACGATCGCATCCAGCTCGTGCGTGGCGAAACCCTGACCGAGACTTACGAGCGGCACGGGACGCGTTTCGTGCTCGGGAAGATCGAGGACCGCTCCGGCAACGTGGTGACGCTGAAATGGACGGACGGCTCGCTTACCCGGATCGAAGCGGCAGATTCCGTCGTGGCGCTGACCTATGACAGCGTTGGCCGCATCATGCGCGTCGCGCTCGTTGACAGTTCAGGAACGGCGATCCGCACACTCGCGCGGTATCGCTATGACGAAGCAGGCGATCTGGTCGAAGCAAACGACGAGAATGCGGCGTCGTGGAGTTACGCGTATGCGCATCACCTCGTGACGCGTTACACCGACCGCACCGGACGCGGGATGAACCTCGAATGGGACGGCACGCACCTGGACGCGAAAGCGATCCACGAATGGGCCGATGACGGCACGTTCGACACCCGCCTGACTTGGCACGAAAATTTGCGCCTGACCTTCGTGACCGACGCGCTTGGCAATACGACCCAGCAGTACTACGACATCGACGGATACGTATATCGGATCGTCTATCCGGACAACACCGAGGAATGGTTCATGCGCAACGCGGACAAGAACCTGACGCGGCACGTGTTCCCTGACGGTGCAGAGGAATCGTTCACGTGGGACGACGCGGGCCAAATGACCTCGCATACGCAGCGCGACGGACGCATTGCGTATTACGTCTACGATCGGCACCACAATCTGACGGGATTGCAAGACCCCGAAGGTCATCGCTGGGAGCGCTACTACGACAGCAAAGGGCGCGTGACCGAAGCGCTCGATCCGCTCGGTCGGGTGACAAAGTACGAATACGATCGTGCGGGTCTGCCCGTCGCGATTACAGATCCGAAGGGCGGCACGACGAAGATCGAATGGCGCCCAGACGGACAGATCGCGAGCTACACCGATTGTTCGGGCAAGACCGCGACGTGGAAGTACGACGAGCGGGGGCGGCTTGTTCAGCAACAGAACGCAGTGGGCGAGACCACGCGGTACGGCTATGAAGCAGGACAGCTGGCCTGGGTGACGCGACCTGCGGGTCTGCGCGATACATTCGCACGTGATGCCGAGGGCCGGCTCCTCGAGCATGTGGATGCGCTGAACAGGACGACGCGTTATACCTACACGGCGGCTGGCCTGCTCGCTAAACGAGTCAACGCGCGCGGCGATTCGATCGAATACGGCTGGAACCGGCTCGGACAGATCGCGACGCTGCGCAACGAAAATGGTCGAGAGTATCGGTTCGGCTACGACACGGCGGGACGCCTTAACAGCGAAACCGACTTTGACGGCCGTGAGACTCGGTACTACCGAGCAGCGGGCAGCGGGCTCGTGACGAACCGTCTATACGGCGGCGTCATGCAGGACTTCGAATTCGACGCGATGGGACGGCTTGAATCCCGACGAGGCTGGCAGGCGCAGTTCACGGACCGTGGACATGTCTTCCTGGACCCGCAAGGAGAGGCCGTTGTCGAGAGCGAGTCGTTCCAATATGACGGTCTGGGCCGGCTGTTGCAGGCGGTCAACGATCAATCGCGCGTGCGGCGCTTCTACGATCCCGTCGGAAACCTGGCGAGCGAGCACGTGCACATGTGGGTCGAAGGCAACGAGTATGAGTTCGTGTGGCGCCACGAACATGACGAGGTTGGAGCACGAGTTGCAACCATTCGGCCGGATGGTCACCGGTTGGATTGGCTCACGTACGGCTCAGGTCACGTGCATGGCGTCATGCTCGACGGGACGATCATTGCAAACTTTGAACGCGACGACGCCCACCGTGAGACCCAACGCGAGCTCGGGAACGGGCTGACGCAAACGACGCACTACGACGAGGCTGGCCGACTCGCGCGCCAACTGCTGCAAGGCACTGGTGGCAAGGTGATGGAGCGCCGCTACCAGTATGACGCGGCAGGGCAGTTGACCCAGATCGCGGACCTACGGCGCGGCGAGATGCAGTACGCGTACGATCCGATTGGCCGGCTGACACGCGCGCAATCGTCGCTTGGGGTCGAGACGTTTTCGTTCGATCCGGCAAGCAACATCGTGGAATCGAAGGAGCGTGACGAACACGGCATCGGCGTACTGGGTGGGGCCCGATCTGCACCGCTGCTGGACAACCTGCTAAAGGACTATGCGGGCACCCATTTCGCTTACGATGAATTGGGCAATCTGAAGCAGCGGACGCGAAACGGCGAGCATACAGACTTCGTCTGGGGCAGTCTTGGCCGGATGGTGTCGGCACGCGATCGGCATATGGAGGCGACGTACATGTACGACGCTCTCGGCCGGCGGATTGCGAAGCTGACGGAGCCGCTGGTGCCGTATCTCGCGGGTGCCGGCAGTGGTTGGCGGGACGCGGAACGGCGACGTTTGAAGCAGGAACGTGGTTACGGTTTCACGTTGTACGGTTGGGATGGCGATACGCTTGCGTATGAGACATCGTGGGAGAACCGCGAGACGACGCACTACGTGTACGAACCAGGCAGCTTCACGCCCCTTGCGCAGGCGACGGGCGCAGCAATGCTTCACGGCGGCGAAGCGGAAGTCTCCCCGCTAACGGGCTTCGCGTATTATCACTGCGATCAGATCGGCACGCCTCAGGAGGTCACAGATGAGGCGGGGGAGGTCGCCTGGTTCGCGCGCTACAAGGCGTGGGGCGAGGCGGCGGAGGTGATCAGCGATGCGGCACGTAAGGCTGGCATCACTAATCCGCTGCGGTTCGCGGGTCAGTACTTTGATCATGAGACGGGCCTACACTATAACCGGCACCGATACTACGACCCCCGCTCGGGACGGTTCATATCCAAGGATCCGATCAGACTGGCCGGTGGCTTCAACGTCTATCAGTATGGTCAGAACCCGGTTGGTTGGACCGACCCATTGGGATTAATGCCGTGGAAGTGGAATGAAAACGGCATGGGCCACCACATGGTATGGAGAAAAAAAGCCGAATCTTGCGGATTGAAGCACTTGGCAACGAAACGGGACACTCCAACGTACTTCCCGAAGCCGTATAAAAATGGCGATCACGAAGAGTTGCACCGAGCGCAAGGAGTATTCCTAGGGGGGCGTCAAGGGGACTGGTCCGGCACGTCCGACGATCTTCTCGTCGCCTCCGGTAAAGGACTCGAAGGTATGACAATGAAAGGGGATCTCAAAATTCCATCTACTGGCGAGATCCTCGCCAAAGATGTCACTCCTTCGGAGGCCTACAAGAAACTGATGGAGTGGCATGCCGCAAAACTTAAGGAAGACTGCTCGTAATATGAGGATAAGGCGATGATGGTCGGCGAGATCGACGTTGAGGCGAACGGTATTGTTCTGCTGGATCGGAAAGTTCTTTATGAGGCCCTAGGGTGGACCCCTTTGGGGCCTGGTGAGCGTGATCTTATGAGTGAATTTTTCAGCTCTGATCTGGGGGATGAGGTTATCCAGAAAGGTGCGATAGTCCCTCTTTTATCTATCGATGACGGCGGCTACGAAATTATTTGTAGGTTAGCCAGTGAGCAAAGTACCGTTGAAGATCTTGTTGTTACGGAAAATGGATGCTTTCCTTTGTTGGTTAAGGAGGGTGCATGTTTCTATGATCTTGAAAAATTGATGCATTGGCCTCCTGGTGAGAATGGGGTGGACTCCAAGCTGAAGTCCGGATTTTATTCGGTGACTATAAACGGATTCAGATCAGTCGAGTCCGGGAGAATTGTCCGTGCTGGATATGAATTCGTTTGCGAGCCAACGAGTAAGTTAATTGAACCGACGGCGGAAATAGATAAATATATGCGGGTCTTTTTTTAGGGCGACGGACCCGATCTCGGAAGGTTTCAAAATTGAAAGGGTATTTTTAGTCTTGGTCGTAGATGGCGCATCTGATTGGTAAACGACGCAGTGATCGTAATAAGGGCGGTGCGCTAGACAATGACGCACCCGAGAGGCATTTTGATCTAACCATCGGCGGAGAGGCATGTCTGTCGCGCGCGATCGATGATGAAGCGGCCGAGGATCCGGTGTTGACCGACTACTTGTCACGCGCGTGGCTCGAGTTGACCAGCTCGTCGCCAACTCCGGTGCCGAGGTGCCCACATTGTGACGGTCTCCGTGTGCGATCACGTCAATTCGGTGGTCCGAAAAAGCAGCTCCCCGGCTATTTTTGTCACGCGTGTCGGCGGAGCTTCAACCGTTTGACCGGCACGCCGTTCGCGCGCTTACGTAATCAGGCTAAGGTCGGTGGATTAATTCCGCTGCTTTCGCGTCAGACGACATTGACGCGGGTAACTGAGCGGGTCGGCATGTCATATGAAGGGATCCTTTCGTGGCTCTTGGCATTCCGGCGCTACGTGCTCGAGATCGATCCTTCGGGTGCGTGGGAGGCTCGTATTCGGCTTGGGATGCACGCGCTACCACATGCTCAGTGTGTACGCTGCGGCTTCGAGGGCGGCTTCTTTTCCGGGGGCTTCGATGCGCAGCGCCGTCGCCGCATCCGATGTCCGCAATGTGGCCGTCATCGGCTGTTGGACGTGACCCAGCGTGAGGGGCAGGCGCTCGAAGCAGTTGTCGTGCGTGATTCAATTGTGCCGGCCGTGCGTCGGCGGAGAAAGCACCATCCGGACATGGCCATGCCGCCAGTTCAACGGGCGGCCCGGGTCGACGACGCGGCGCCAAATCTTGCTGCGCGGTCTTCGCGGAAGTTGGACGATGTCCTTGTACCAATGAGACGTCTTCCGCGGGGAGCGGTGCAACGTTGTGAAGACATCGAGCTGTCGGTCTTTTTGCTCGCGCAGATCGACAAGGCGCTGAGCTTGGATCCCACTCCGGTTTCATGTCCGTGGTGTGGCGGCGACCGTACCAGTTACCACCCGTACCGGCGGCCAAGCGGACTTCCCGGTTTCCGATGTCAGTCCTGCCTTGTGTATTTCACTCGCGTGTCGAATACGCCATTGCTGCTTCCGCGTGCACGCGAACATGCGCGGCAGTTCGCAACCATGCTGGGATGGCGCGAGAGGTTCGACGCGGCCGCCAGTGAACTAAACGTCGGACATAAGGTGGTCAGGCGGTGGGTTCGGGCGTGGCGGCAATGGCTGATTCTGCTTGATCCAAGCGGAGAGATGGAAGCTCGCGTGCGGCTCGGAGTTCCGCCTCTGCCGCAGAGACAAAAAGTTTGACGAACAAGCGATGAGGTATACCGATGTCGTCGAACTTGCGCTGGCGCGTTCGGGATGATCGAAGTACTCTGGGCGAAATCTCGATCGGTTCCAGGAGGCGATTTGACTGATCATCGTTACGTCCAGATCTCGCCTGACGTCATTTTCTCGGCCGACGTCTTCACGCCCATGTACCTCGGGCTGCCGGCGACTCGACCGGGTAAGCGCGCGGGGCAGATTCCTGCCGACACCCCGGGCGTCGATCCGCGTCAGATTGACCTATGGGCGGACGACGTTGATTACACGCCCGTGTAGACGCGATGGAGGCGCATAGACCTGTGGTTCTGTCGATTTGAATAGGAGTGCTGAGTGTATTTGACATAACCCCAATGATCAAATTTTTTGATGTAGGTCCCAAGTTCAGATGTCGCGTTTCCGCTAAATAAAAATGTCGTGTTTTGGCCTGTAGGTTGATCGTCTGCACCCTTGGGAGCGCCGGCGATGAACGCGACTGGGACGATCACCATGACGATGCGTGAAGTGGATCGGCTGAAGGTAATTGAGGCGGTAGCCGCGTGTCGGCTCAAGCCCGGCCAGGCGGCCGAACGGCTGGATTTGAGCGTGCGGCAGATTGAGCGTCTGGTATTGCGCTATCGCGCGGCCGGCGTGGCCGGATTGGTGTCAGGCAAGCGTGGACGCCCAAGCAATCATCAGCTGCCGGCTGGAAAGGCGCAGCGGGCGCTGGCATTGATCCGCGAGCGCTACGCTGATTTTGGCCCGACGCTGGCCTGCGAGAAGCTGCGCGAATGTCACGGCATTGACCTGGCTGTTGAAACGGTTCGTACGCTGATGAGGGCTTCCGGCCTCTGGATTCCACGCAAACAACGCCCGCCGAAGGTCTACCAACCGCGCAACCGCCGTGCATGCCTCGGGGAGCTGATTCAGATCGACGGTAGCGACCACCGTTGGTTCGAGGACCGTGCGCCAGCTTGCACGCTGTTGGTGTTCATCGACGATGCAACCGGACGGTTAATGGCGCTGCACTTCACGGCGACCGAATCGACGTTCAGCGTAAGCACGAGACCAGTACCGTCTGTGAACGCTTGGTGACGAGTGCCATGATGTCCTGTGAAGGACACGAATGACCGGTCGTGTCCACGATAGGAGTTGTGGACAGAGTGACTCAGACAGTCGAGATCCCGCCGAAACGGCAAACTCGCCGACATCCGACGGAATGGAAGCGGACCATCGTCGCGCTGACATTCGAGCCCGGCGCGTCGGTCGCCCGTGTTGCTCGCGAGAACGGCATCAATGCCAATCAGGTGTGGGCATGGCGCCGCCTCCATGCGCAAGGCCTGCTAACGGACGATGCGATTCCAGACGCAATGCTGCCGGTTGTCGTCAACGAACCGTCTCAGCCGTCGATGGCGCTCGAGGTGGCGACTGCGACCGACAACATACCGTCCGGCTCGATCCAGATCCAGCATGGCAAGACGTCGATTCGCATCGACGGCGCGCCGGACCCGGACGTGCTGCGTTCTGTTCTCGATCGCATTTTACGATGATCGGTCTGCCTCAAAACACGCGGATCTGGATCGCGGCGGGCGTCACCGATATGCGATGCGGCTTCAATTCGTTGGCCGCAAAGGTACAGACGGTGCTGGAGAAAGATCCATTCTCTGGACACGTGTTCGTGTTCCGGGGCAAGCGCGGTGACCTGCTGAAGTGCTTGTATTGGAGCGACGGCGGGCTATGTTTATTGGCGAAGCGGCTCGAAAAAGGACGCTTTGCTTGGCCCCGTGCCGACTCTGGTGTGGTCGCGCTGACAACCGCGCAGCTGTCGTTGTTGCTCGAGGGCTTCGATTGGCGGCAGCCGGTCGAAGCCGCGCGCCCACGTAGTGCGCTGTAAACCATTGTTAACTGGCGTTCGCGTGATCGCGGGCAGTCGTAAACTGTCCTCATGGAATCAACCTCGACCGCGCTGCCCGACGACATCAACGCTCTGAGAGCGTTGCTGCTTGAGCGTGATGCTCAGGTAGCTGAGCTGCGAAAGCAGCTCTCGTCGCGGGCTCTCGAAATCGAGCATCTGAAGCTCACGATCGCGAAACTGCGCCGAATGCAGTTCGGCCGGAAATCGGAGAAACTAGATCTCCAGATCGAACAGCTCGAATTGCGGCTGGAGGATCTGCAGGCCGACGAAGGCGCCGCCGATGCGTCTGCCGCTCCCGAGGCAAAGCGGCCGCGCCGCGAAGGTGCGAGCCGCAAGCCGCTACCCGGACATCTTGAACGCGAAGATCGCGTCCATCTGCCCGCCGATGATGACTGCCCCGATTGCGGTGGGCAGCTCAAGCCGTTGGGCGAAGACATCGCGGAGCAACTCGAATACGTGCGTGCGCACTTCCGTGTGATCCGTCATCGCCGCCCGAAGCTGGCCTGCGCGCGCTGTGATCGCATCGTGCAGGCCGCGGCGCCGAGCCGCCCAATCGATCGGGGCATCCCGGGTCCGGCGCTGCTCGCCCACATCGCCGTGTCGAAGTTCGCATACCACCTCCCGCTGCACCGCCAGGCGGTGATGTACGCGCGTGACGGCGTCGAGATCGATCCCGGCGCGATGGGCTACTGGATGGGTAGCATCACGGCGCTGCTCGCACCGTTGGTCGACGCCGTGCGCCGCTACACGCTGGCCTGCGGTAAGGTGCATGCGGACGACACTCCGCTGCCGGTGCTGGCGCCGGGCAACGGTCGTACGAAGACAGGACGCCTCTGGGTCTACGTGCGCGATGATCGGCAGAGTGGCTCCGACGAACCGCCGGCGGCCTGGTTCGCCTACACGTCTGATCGCCGTGGTGAGCATCCGCAGCGACATCTCGCTGACTTCGCCGGCGTGCTGCAGGCTGACGCGTTCGCTGGCTATGCCGAGCTGTATCTCGACGGCCGCGTCCAGGAAGCCGCGTGTATGGCTCACGCGCGCCGGAAGATCCACGACCTGCATGCGGTGCGCCCCAACGCCGTGACGGAGGAGGCGCTGCGGCGGATCGGTGCGCTCTACAAGATCGAAGAGCAGATCCGCGGCAAGCCGCCCGACGAACGGCGCAGTGTGCGCCAAGCGCGGGCGGTGCCGCTGCTCGACGACATGAAGCGCTGGTTCGAAGCGACGCTTGCCACGCTCTCTGCAAAATCTGACACGACCAAGGCGATTCGGTACGCGCTGAATCGCTGGCCGGCGCTCGTCTACTACTGCAGCGATGGGTGTACGGAGATCGACAACCTGATCGCCGAGCGAGCATTGCGAGGCGTCGCTCTCGGACGGCGGAACTATCTGTTCGCCGGCGCCGACTCTGGCGGCGAACGTGCCGCCGCGATGTACAGCCTGATCGGCACAGCACGTCTGAACGGCCTCGATCCCGAGGCGTATCTCGCCTACGTGCTCGAGCGCATCGCCGACCATCCGGCCAACCGGGTCGACGAACTGCTCCCGTGGAACGTCGCACCATCGCTGCCGCCTACTGCTCGCGTCGAGCCCATCCGATAGCGTCGCGGAGCTCCGCGGTCAACAACCTGCACTACGGTACTGCTCGGACGCTTACCGTTCAGCTATTTTGAGGCGCTGTCAAAGTACCTGGGTTCGCATGGCAAGCCGGTGGCGTTCTACAGCGACAAGGCCAGCGTTTTTTACGTGAAGAAGCGCTCGGAGACCGCGGGCAAAGGCGTCACGCAGTTTGGCCGGGCGCTGTACGAGCTCAATGTCGACGCGTTCTGTGCAAACACGAGTCAGGCCAAAGGGCGGGTGGAACGGGCCAACCTGACGTTGCAGGACCGGCTCGTCAAAGAGCTTAGACTGCGCGGAATCAGCACACGAGAGGCCGCCAACGCGTATGCGCCCTCCTTCATCGCTGACTTCAACCGTCGCTTCGGCAAACCGCCGAAGAGCGATCACGACGCACACCGGCCACTGCGTGCCGATGAGGATCTGAGACAGATACTGTCGTATCGCGTGCCGCGCAAGGTATCCAACGCGTTGACAGTGCAGTACGACCGCGTGATGTACCGTATGCGGTCTTTTAACGACGCCCCTCAGAGGTTGAGGGCGGCAGGCATTCTCCAAGGCATGAGATCGGCGTAGTCGTCGGCGGTTGCAGCGAGCGGCAACCTGGTGAACAGCCAGACCAGATAGCGATACGGCTCGACGCCGTTCGCCTTGCACGTCTCGACGAGGGAGTACAGGTTGGCACTGGCCTGCGCGCCGGCGACAGTATCGGAGAACAGCCAGCCCTTACGGCCGACGACGAACGGCCGGATCGCGTTCTCGCACAGGTTGTTCGAGATCGGCCAGTTGCCATTTTCGACGTATCGGACCAGCTTGGGCCACTGTCCGCTCATGTACTGCAATGCCTTGCCGAGCAGACTCGATGGCACGACGCCCGGCAGATGCTCGACCAGCATGCGCTCGATGATGGCGAGCACCCGGGCGCTGTACCGGGCGCGCAGCCGTTGCCGGCGTTCAGACTTCCACTTCGCGCTGCGCGCCTCGGCCGCGAACAGCTTGCCGATCAGCACGACGAAGCGCGTGGCCAGCAGATCCGGTGAGCGTGCCGCCTTCGGCACCGACTCCTCGGCCTTGATGAAGCCGCGGCGCACGTGTGCCCAGCACCCGAGATGCACGAGCTGGTGATCGTGGGCGATGCCGTTGTAGAGCTCGTACCCATCAGTCATCAGCACGGTGCCAGGCTGCACGCCAGCATAGAGCTTCTGCGCATGCTGGGCGCCGCGCCCCGGCGAGTACGAGAACATCCGTACTAGTGGCCCCGAGCCGTTGACCTGCGCCCACAGGTAACTCTTCGCCTGCGGCCTGCGTCCTGGCTCCTTCAGCACTTGGAACGTTGTCTCGTCGCCGTAGATCAGGTTCGATTCGAGCAGCGCGTCGCGCATCAGATTGATCACCGGTTGCGTGGCGAGCCCCACCCGGACCACGCTGGCGGCCAGCGTATTCGACGAGATGTCGCCGCCGAAGCGACGCAGCAGCGTGGCCTGGCGATACAGCGGCATACCGTACTGGTACTTGCCGGTGATGATCCACGCCAGCGCGGATTCCGTGAGCAGCCCGCGAGGGATGATACGCGCCGGCGCGGGCGTGACCTTGATGCCGAGGTCGCAGCACGGGCACGCGTACTTGACCCGCTGGTGCTGAACGACGCGCACCTGCTCGGGAATCACGTCGAGCTGCTCGCTCGTCTCGACGCCGATCTCCACGAGGGCATGGCCGTCATGCGCGCAGAACCGTTCGGACTCGGGCAACTCGTGCCGCACGACCTCGCGTGGCAGGTTCGGATCGAGCGGTTTGCGCCCACGCTTGCCGCGCGTGTGGGCGGCGACCGATGTGCCGGGCACGTCCTCGCGCGCGGGCGCATCGGTAGTGGTGGCCAATGCTTCAGCTTCGTTGAACAGGCCGAGCTGGTCGGCATGGCGCGCTTCGCTCGATGCGCCGAACAGTTCGTGCTTGTAGGCCCGCAGCTTCTCTTCGGCCAGATCGCGCTGGGCCGTCACGAGTCGAAGCTCACCGCGCAGCGCATCGCGTTCGGCGAGCAGTGCCTGGTATTCCTCAACACTCGGCATGACGGGGCTGTTCGGCATGGCCGATTAGACTATGCCACCCGCGTGGTGTTCAGCTCATCCGCGCGTAATATCGCTGGGGATGCTTCTGGATCACGGCCAGGTCGATGCCGTCGAGCAGCCAGTGCAACTGCTCGGCGCTGAGCGTGATCGTGTCGCCTCCGTTCGGCCAGACGAAGCGGTCGGCTTCGAGTCGCTTGAGCAGCAACCAGAAGCCGTTGCCGCCCCAGCCGAGAATCTTGATACGATCGCGACGGCGGTTGCCGAACACGAACAGCGCCGAGGTCATTGGGTTCAGGCGCATCGCCTGTTCGACCAGGATCGACAGCCCGTTGATGCCCATGCGGAAGTCGACCGGATCGCGATGCAGGTAGACCTTCAACCCTTCGTCGAACCGGAACACGGCAGCCTCCCGAGCATCTGGATCACCGTGGCCAGCTCATCAACGCTCGCCTCGCCAAGATCAAATTCGACACCATTCGACAGGCGCACATGTAACGAGAGCGCCATCAACGACGTGTCCGGTGGCCGTACAGGGGAAACGGCGGGCACTATCGATGGCGCGGTGACGACAGGGACAAATGCCTGCGCTTCACTCACCGGAACACGACGCGCCGAACCCGGGATGTCGATCGATACGCCGTCTATCACCAGCGGGTCCGGTCTAGTTGGCGTTTGCAGCGTATGCTGCTGATAGCGCGAGATCCAGCGACGCAACTGGTTCGGGTTGACGTCGTGATCCATGGCCATTCGGGCAATCGACACGCCCGGCTTCAGGCAAAGCTCGACCAGCTCTTGGACGGCAGCCTCATCAAATTCCCGCCGGCCATCCCGTCGGCGGCCGACCACCAGTCTGCTTCGAAGGTCCTGTTTCTCTGTCATCACGGTCTGAATGCACGTGTCCACGCGGACACTTAGCTTCTGACCTTCTGCCTACCATTGGTAGGGCGTCGTTTATTGACGGCTTACGATGTACCTGCTCGCCGATTCGGCGGCCAATCGGAGCCTTGTGCATGAATACGTCGAGGTCGTCGAATATCCGGACGGGATGATCGAGGTACAGGCCAACGGCGCGGTGCTGTCGTGCCGGCAATACGATCGCATCACGCGCATCGATCAAGGCGCGGAGGTTGAGAACAAGCGGCTGTCCAGCGCCCTGGAAGTCGCACGGCGCATCCAGAATATGCGTGACGATCGCCGCGCTTCCGGCTCACCGTCGCGCACCCATTGCGGTGCCGAGGTCCGGGCAAAGAAGGCCCTCATCGGGCTGAAGAAGCAGCGTGCCATCGAGCTTGCCGACCTGAATCAAGCCATTCTTGAAGTCAGCGTTGAAGGAATCAGGGAACGGGGGGCGGCTTCGCCGCCCCACCCCAACACCTTGAATCAGGACAAGAAAAAGCTCAAACACCGCGACATTTCAATTTAGCTGGAAACACGACAATTGAACTTAGCGGGGACATTTGATTGTAGTGGCTAGATAGAGATGTCCGCTTTTGGGGTTCGGCGGAACGGCTGGAACTGACGCACGGCAGATTCGCCCACTTGTTGCGCGGCAGCCGGACCGTGGGCCAGCCGGCTGGTTTCCAGTCACAAATCGCGCCCTTAGAAACCGCCGCCTCGATGCCGGCGCGGCGGATCGCGCACTCGCGATCAGACAGGCAGGCATTCGACGGCGACTTGACGCGTCGGCAAGCCTCGCGGACATCGCGGCTCACTGCGACAGCCGTCCGGATCTTTCGGGAAGAAAGTCTAATTCTTGACGCATGAGCGCCTTGCCTCCGGCTACGGGCTCGTGCCTCGCTTACTTGTCGGTCGTGAGGATATTTTCTCCGCATTCTTCTGCCTGCGGGGCTTTCTCCTGACCCGTTCGTGTTGGGCTTGTCTCGCGCAGCTCGAGACATCAATGACCGCGACTTCGGGATGTGGACCCGAGGCTGACGCCTGTCGCAACCGCTGAGCATGATTCTTCAACCGCTCTACAACTTCCGCAAAACTCAGGTGGCGCCGGTCGAGCAACTTCCAGCCCACGGGGCGCGGCGTCTGGTGGACGAGAACCAGCAGTCCCTCCCGACAGTCCCGGGCGCGCAGATATTGCCCGCATAGTTGCGGTTCAAGGGCCGCTTCCAGTTGCGTGAGCGTCCATGTCTCCGCCACCTTGATCTCTACAGGGACCTTGGCAGCTGTTGCGCGCGCCGTGAGGACGATAAACACCAACGCCAACGGGGCGTACGAGGTGAAGAACTGGACGGTCGACGGTGACACGGTGCGTGCGATGAAGCGCCACGGGCGCGAGGTGCGCCTGCCGGTGAAGGACGCCCCGCTGTTCCTGAAGCTGACGAAGGTGAAGACCTTCGCCGACGTCGAGCGGGCCCACCGCATGCTCTGCCCGTACGACGCGGATCTGAAGGTGGTGCCCGAGGTGCAGCTCGACCCCGAGGTGCTGGGCTGGTTCCGTGGCCACGCGAAGCGTCTGCATGCACACGACGGGGGCGACCTGCGCGGGTACGAGGCGTGGTTCGCCTACGGGCGCGAGCAAGGGCTCTATACGTTCGACCCGAACGAGCGCCTGCTGCTGGTGCCGTGCATGGCCAAGGGCCCTATGGCGCCGCTCGAGGTGACCGCCGGGGAACTGGGTGGGCGCTTCCTGTGGGCGTCGGGTTACGTCGTGCGTGCGAAGAACCCGGCGGACCACCAGCGGGTCAAGGCCCTGCTGGAAGCGCCGAGCACGTGGCGCTTCTTGCGTCGCCGCGGGAAGCAATGGACCGGGGGCTTCCGCTCCTTCACGCCGAACCAGCTCCGCATGGTGCCGGAGGGCGTGACGGTGACGCCGGTGGTGCCGCTGGTGAACGTGGTGCCGGCGACGGTGTAGCCCAGCGGTTCGCCGGGCGCGGGGCTTGGGGGGCTACGGCACCCCTCTTCCGTACAGGTCGCCCGTGCCCCGTGCAAGACCTCGGAGCCGTGGGCTCCTGCGCACGAACCCTGCCTGCGGCCCTCATCGGCGTCAGCACCGGTTTTCCCGCCCGGGCCTCCAGCCCCGGGTGTTGGGTTCGCGCAGCGATCGAGAGCAACACTTTTCCGCTGGTGCCCGCACGACGCGACGTGGTTCAATCGGTGCCTGCCTGGGCGTGGCGCCCAGCGACAAGACCAACGCGAGGGACCCGAGCCGTGAGCACCACCCCCACCAACCGCCCGCCGATCTGGCAACTGATCCGGGACGCCGTGCAGCCGCTGGGCCGCGAGACCAGCAACGCCGAGATCAAGCAGCTCCAGGCGCAGGACCACCCCGACCTGAACGAGGGGACGGTGAACTGCCAGATCTCGATTTGCACGGTGAACCGGGTCGGCCGCGTTGGCTACCCCGAGAACAAGAAGCCCCGCCTGGCCAACGGCCGGTACGACTTCCTGTTCGCCACCGGGCGCGGCAAGGTCGTCTGGTACGACCCGGACAAGCACGGCCTGTGGGCGATCGAGGAGACCCCCGATGGGCTGAAGGTGCGTCGCGTCGACGATTCCACCGAGGAGGTGCCCGCCTCGCCGGACATCGACGCCGCAGAACCGGTGGACGATGGGTTCGGCGGTGGCGCGTTCGCGCTGGAGAGCCACCTGCGGGACTACCTAGCGCGCAACCCGCCCAGCACCACCACGCACGGCCCCCTGACGCTCTTCGTCGATGCCGACGGACGGGACGGCGTGGAGTATCAAACCGACTGCGGGCCCGCCGACCTCGTGTTCCTGGACCGCGATCAGAACTTCGTGGTGTTCGAGCTGAAGCTGGGCCGGGGCCTGGACGCGGCGCTGGGTCAGGTGCAACGCTACATGGGGTGGATCGAGCACCACGTGGCCAAGGGCAAGACCGTGTCCGGGGTGATCGTGGCGAACTCGATCAGCGACAAGCTGAAGTACGCCGGCAAGGTCGCCCCGCGCGTTCAGCTCATGGAGTACCGCCTGAGCGTGGACCTGGCGCCCGTCGCGCTGAACGTGCCCGCACCCGGAGGTCGGGCATGATCGCGTGGTTGTCGCACACGTGGACGGCGGTGATGTCGTTCACCGAGCACCTCACCGAAGGCGAGCTGCGGTTGCTGGCCGGTGCCGTGCCGGTGGTGACCGTGCTCATCTCGGTCTTCGCCATCACCCGCCCGTTGCGCTACCAAAAAAGCGCGGCGCTGCTCGACCAGGCCGTGCGTGCGCTCGAACGCGCGTACAACGCCCTGACCGACAACGGGGCCCAGACCGCCCCGGTCCCGCCCAGCCGGTTGAACTGGCTGACGGCCGCCCGCAACCTGGAAACCTACAAGGCGCTGAAGCGCGAGATCGGCGTGAAGGTCCACCGCCGGATCGCCGACGACCACGAGGAGCACTGGCGCCACCTGTTCTACCTCGCGCTCCAAGGCGACGCGTACCACCAGCCGACCTACTACCGCGAACCGGCCGCCGCCCCCCGGGCCCAGCGCACCGGCGGGATCGACGCGCATTCCGCCGTCATCGTCCACGCGTTCGCGAAGTGGCCCGACGGTCGCCGGGACCCGATGGAGCACGCGGACTTCGATCGGATCTTCGAGGAGACGGACCCGCGCCCCGGCAACATCGGGCTGCGGATTTTCCTGGAAGCCCCCGAGAGCCGGATCCCCGCCCGCTTGCGCGACCTGCCGGACCCTTACCCCAAGGGGACCTGGTGGCGGCGCTGCCTTCGAACGCTTCGTTTGAGCAAGCGCCGATGACCACGGTCGACGCCCACCGCTGGGACACCCGGTTCGAGTTCGAGGACGTCCAGCTCGCCCTGCACCGCCCCCGGGTCCGCGCGTTCCTGAACGACGTGGTGCACCCGGCCCTCGCCGCGATCGACGCCGACATCGAGCACTGGGCCACCACCCAGGAGGGCGGCTGGATGTTCGCCGTCGCCGACGGGCAAGCCCTGTTGCAGGCGACCATCCAGGCGTTCTGCCTGTCCATCCAGTCGCTCTGGGAGCGCCAGCTCCGCAACTGGTTGAACGCCTGCATCGTGCCCGGCCCCCAGAGCGTGCGCCAACGCCGGACGGCGCGCGGTGGGAGCCTCTCGGAGCTGAGCGATCTCCTGCTGGAACTGCGGGGCATTGCCCTGACCGCCTTCCCCAGCTACATGGACCTCGACCTGCTGCAACGGGTCGGCAACGCGTGCCGCCACGGGGACGGGTGGTCCGCCGTCGCCCTGTTCCGCAGCAACCAGGAGCTGTGGCCCAACTGGTCGTCGGACCCGTTCCCCTGGCCGGCCGACAACCCGCCCGTGGGGCCGCCGCCCCCGCCGTCGTTCGAGCAGGCGGTCCTGCCCCGCGAGCTGCTCGACCGGTTCGCCAACGCGATCCTCGGGTTTTGGGAGGACGTCGCGTACATCCGCCTCAACAGCCTGCGCCAGAAGGACGAGCGGATCCTTGCCGACCTGGACGCGCTGCGCCGATCGCGGGAGGCCAGGGCCGAGTCCTGAGCCGCTATCGCAGAAAGCCCTCCCGGTGGTGGCGCCGGGCTGATGGACTGTATATCCATACAGTATTTTCATCACCATGAACCACCCCATCCCCCTGGCCGAAGAACCGGCCGCCCTCCTCATCGTCGAGGCGCTTTCGCGCGTGCCGGCCGGCTTCCCGAGCCCGGCCCAGGATCACGCTCAGCGTCGCATCGACCTGAACGACGTGCTGGTGCTCAACCCGCTGTCGACCTTTCTGTTCAACGTCGAAGGCGACAGCATGAGCGGCGCCGGGATCTGGGACGGGGACAAGCTGGTGGTGGACCGTTCGATCGAGCCGAAGCACGGCCTGATCGTGCTCGCGTGCGTCGATGGGGAGTTCACGGTCAAGCGCCTGTACGGCCGCACGGGGATCGTGAAGCTGGTGGCGGCCAACCCGGCCTACGCGCCCATCGTGTTCTCCGACGCCCAGGAAATGACCGTATGGGGCGTGGTCACCTGGAACCTGCGCCAGGTGCTCGCCACCAAGGTGCGCGTGCGGGCCTGAGCCATGCCGACCTTCGCCCTCGTCGACGGGAACAACTTCGGCTCGTGCGAGCGGGTGTCCCGCCCGGACCTGGTGGGGCGTCCGCTCATCGTCCTGTCGAACAACGATGGCTGTGCCGTGGCACGGTCCCAGGAGGCCAAGGACCTGGGGATCAAGATGGGCGTGCCCTTCTTCCAGGTCCGCCACCTGGTGCAGGAGGCCAGGCTGGTCGCGCTGAGCAGCAACTACGCCCTATACGCCGACATGTCCGCCCGGATGATGGCCATCTTGGGCCAGTTCAGCCCGGTGCAGGAGGTGTACAGCATCGACGAGTGTTTCGTGGACCTCACCGGGATGGGCACCCTCGCCGGGAGCCTGACGGTCTACGGCCAACTGATGCGCGAGCGCGTGCTGCGCTGGATCGGGATTCCGACCTGCGTGGGCATCGCCCCGTCGAAGACCCTGGCGAAGATGGCCAACCACATCGCGAAGAAGAACGTCGGGCGCCCGTGGTCGGGGGTGTGCGACCTGACCGCGTTACCGGAGCGCGATCGCGACGAGCTGCTGGGCCTGGTCGAGGTCGGCGAGGTCTGGGGCGTCGGCCGCCGGTTGCGGGAGCGCCTGGTCGCCGACGGGATCGCCACCGCGCTGGACCTGAAGCGGGCCAGCCCGTCGTTCATCCGGTCTACCGTCTCGGTGGTGCTCGAACGCACGGTCTGCGAGCTGAACGGGATCGCCTGCTATGGGTTCGAGGCCGAGGCCCAGCCGCAGAAGCAGATCATCTGCTCGCGCTCGTTCGGTCACCCGGTGCTGACGCAGGAGGACCTGTCGATCGCCGTGCGCGACTTCGCCGCCACCGCGGCCGAGCGTCTGCGACGCCAGGGGTTGAAGGCGGGCCAGGTCCAAGTGTTCATCCAGACGTCCGCGTTTCGCAAAAAGGACAAGCAGTACAGCGCCGCGGTGGTGGTGCCGCTCGCCGTCCCGGTGGGCGACACCCTGCGCCTGGTGGAGGCCGCACTGGCCGGGTTGGCCCGCCTGTACAAACCGGGTTTCAAATACGCCAAGTCGGGCGTCATGCTGCTGGACCTGACGGACCGAACGGTGGAGCAAGCCGACCTGTTCGCCGGCCCCGCGCCACGTCGTGAGCGCCTGATGGCCGCGCTGGACGCCGTGAACGACCGCTTCGGACGCGGAACCCTGCGCGTGGGGAACGTCGAGGGTCACCAGGCCTGGCACATGAGCCAGAACGCGAAAACGCCCAGCTACACCACCGAGTGGGAGGGGTTGCCCACCGCGCGGTAACAACTCTCGCCAAGATCGGCGGATGCCGTTGCGGTCACGGGTTGGAGTCGTCCCACTCGGCGACCTCCTTCCCCGTGCGCACGCCACGCGGGATACTCGGACCGCGATAGCCGCTGCGTGCGTTGCCAACGTGCATCGCCTGCCTGGGCGCAGGCCGCTCACCGCTCAGCGCGATGCCATTCGCTTCGGCCTGCATGCGGACATAGCCGCGCAACATCTTCTCGGTATAGGTGTAGAGGCCTTGGCGCCCCTCCGGCTGGGTCAGCACCGCACCGTACGTCGCCCCCTTCAACTTGCGAAGTTGCGAGGCAAAACGGCTGCGGTCCAGCGCCTGGCGTCCGTCAGCACGCTTCCCGATCACGACCTGGTAGGACTGGAAAATCCCGTCCAGCGATCGGATCAGGTCCTCGTGGTCGGCCGTCGCCCAGACGAGATCCTCCATTTCCGGATGGTGGACGACAGCCTTTTCATAGGGACGCTTCAACTCACCGGCGGTCGAGAGAATCGCTTCCCCGAGCCCGTGGAGAAAGAGGTCTGAATCGATCTGTGAGACCTCATTGTCGGACGCAAAAGCGCTCCACAAGATCTTTTCGGTGATGAGGTGAACGTAGTACGGGAAGCCGTCGCTCACCATGGCAATACGCCAGTTGACGTCGTTGTCGAGTTCGATCTCGAACGCGTCGGCAGCAGCCTGAACGATCTCGCGGCGAGCGTCCCAGCCCAGGCGCGGTAGCTCGACCTGCTCCAACTGGCGGTACGAGGACTGATGTGCGCCGAGCAGCTCGTCGAGAGACTTTCCGATGCCGGTGAAAATGAACTTGACGTTGACGGACCGATCGCCCATCTGCTTGAGCAGCGCCGCAAACTTGTTGCGCTCGCCTGCATCCAGGATCGCGTCAAACTCGTCGATCACGACCGCCGTGTTTCCCTCGCGCTTCTCGGCAACCTCTTCCAGCAGTGCGACCGCATCACCAATGGATCGGATCCGGTCGGCAATGTCCACCGCACTGGTCTCCGTGCCGGCGGACATCTTCACCCGGGCCATGTCGATGGATGCTGAGCGGGTCGTTTTGACGCTCTCCGTTCGAGGTTGCCGAAGCGCCTGCGTCACGATGTTGGCGATCACGGTGCTGAACGTGTCGTCGGGCGATCCCGACACAAACACGGGCGAGGCGCTGGCGCTCTGGTATTGAACCGCCGCCGTCTGCCCAAGAGAACTCTTGCCCACGCCTCGGTCACCGTAGACGAAGACATGCCGGCCCGGGGCATACAAGCTCTGCTTGATCGTTTCAAGCTCCTTGTCGCGCCCCTTCAGGTACTCGATGCTGTGGATCGGTCGCGACGCCGACAACACGGCGCCCAGCTTCGTTCCAAACTCGTCTTCGGTGTAGCCTCGGATCACCGCGCCTCCGTTTCTCAACCAGGCAGCCCCCGCCCATCGGTTGTGCCCTATGGCGTCCGATTATGGCACTTCGCCAAGGCGCCATCCAACAGACCAACGTGGCGGGCGTTCCTGTTATAGTGTGCCCAGGCTGTCGTCGCCTGCCGCACGCGCCCTTCGGGGCATGACGAAGACGATGTGTCACCGCACCTACCCCATTCCATGGTCCTTGTTTTCGATGGGCGGTCCGCAAAGCGTGCACCGGATTTGCCGCCCAGGAGAAAGCAATGGATACGCAGCAGTTGAAGCTGCTGGCCGGGCTCGTCCGCGGCCTTTTGCAGCCCACGCACCCCTCCCTTGGTCATGGCCAGGCGCTCGATCTGATCGCAGCACTGCCCGGGCTTCGTAACTGGCCCGAGGTGATGGCGTTCCCCGAACGCGTCGCCGCCGCCGAGCTGGATACCACCTCGACCGGTCGCCTGGCGTTCCGCCTGAAGAAGCGCTACGCGGTCGACATGTCGCCCCAGGAGTTGCTCGTCGCCCTGTCTCCGCCCGGCGCGGTCGTCGCCCGCGGGGCCCCGCAGATCTGGCCGGCAGGTCCCGTTCCCGGCGTCTACATCGCGACCGCCCAGAAGGCGATCGACGCCCTGCTGGAGGTGTACGAGGACGCAACCGACGGCGCGCTGCTCTACGCCGAACGCGCCGGCAATGGTTGTCCCAGCGCCATCGACCTGGGTGAATACGGCCTCTGGTCGTCCGGCCTGGATCGTGTGCCCAGCGGCACGTTGCTGGTGATCGGCCCTCTCGAACTCGATCAGCAATCCTGGGACGGAACCGCGAGCCGTCTGGAAACGGCTTGCAGGTATGCGCTGGACTCAGGGCACCGTGTCGCGGTGCTGCTCGACTCCCCGACACCCGAGATGCTCCACGAGGACGTCCGGCTCATGGTCACGTCCCGGGACGGGCACGTGGACGAAGAAACGGCGCTGATCGGCGTCGTCACCGACGAGGGCGAGTTGCAAGCGCGCGTGCCGTTCTCCGGAGCATGGCCGACGATAGAACCGGTCACGCCGGCGGGAACCGCCGACGCTTTGCCGACGCCGCTCATGGGACCTCTGCGTGATGTGCTCGCTGAACGTACGGACGGCTTGTTGCTGTTCGGGTCCGCCGTCATCGCCGAACATTCCGCGATGGACTTCGTGGCAGCCTCGTTGGCGCTGACCGAGCACGCCGGTCCAGCCGCCCGCATCATGGCGCGGCACCGCTCGACGCCATCGAAGGATTGGGACGTGCCGGAAGCGATCCAGCAACTGCCCTTCTTGCCGTCGATCGAAAGCGCCTACGCCCAGGGTTATCGCCGCCTGATCTACCACCCCAGCTACACCGAGCCCGAACTGTTGTTGAAGTACAGCGAGGACGCGCTGCTGATTTGCGGCACGTATGGCGCGGACGTTATGAACGTGTTCATGAGCACAATGCGCGCGGGTGGCGGGACGGACATGGAGGCGGACCTGCTGGCCCGCATCATCGCAATTGCAGCCACCACACCCCTCCCGTCCAACGATGGGAACAAGGTGGTCGCCGATTTGTACGTGGCGACCGGCTCGCCGATCGACAACGTGGTCACGTTCGAGCAGGTCAAACAGTTCCTGAACGACAACCTCCTCACACGGTGGAAGGATGGGCTGGCCAGTCTCCTCGAAGCGGGCATCGTTGCCCCCGCCGAGGCGAAGAAGGCTTTCCCACGAAGCGAGGGCATCAAGGCCTTCGTTGACGAATACGTCAAGAAAAAGAAGGCGCGCGCAACGGCGTAAGCGGACACGGAGCCCGGTGCCATGCAAGGCACCGGGCGTATCGTCTCGAACACGCCAAATCGGGGGATCGCCATGGACGTGGCCTGGTTTCTGAATCGCCGCCTGGATTTCATCCGGCAGCTTTACGCCCGGTCGTCGGCTCCCTTCGTCGATCGTCGGACCAAAATCGAGAACAAGGAAGAGCCGTTTGTGCCGCCGTACTCGGAAGACCCAGAACCCGCGTTCATGCTCGAATGGCAGGAAGCCAGCGATTCAATCGACGTCCTGGGCCATGCGTGCCTGTGCATGCTCTCGTCGGCGTTGCAGGCGTACCTGCACACCCGTCACAAGCTGCACTGCCGAGACCTGACCGAGGAGGAGCGCAAACGCGTGTTCCGTCGAGGTTGGGTCCGGGGCTACAACCGGATCTTCACTCTGGCGTTTGGAATCTCGTTCCGGGATGGGCCGGTCCCCATCGCGGTCCTGGAAGACATCGTGCTGACGCGCAACAGCATCCAGCACGACCTGGAAATCACCACCAACCGGCCCAAGCACGCCGACCGGAAACCGGGCGCCGCGCGCTCGGTGTTCCTGGACGCCCGCGAGGTGGAGCTGCTCGATCGGCTGGACCCGGACGCGCAGACCTGGTTGGCACCGCCCATGGTGCACGTCAGCCAGGCTTCCCTCGAAGCCACGATCAACACCGTGGAGCGCTTCGTCGCCTGGCTGGACGCGGCCATCGAGGAAAAGCTGTACGGGCCGAGGTGAGGCCTGCCAGGAACCGAAAAAACCAGCCTTCGAGGCTGTGGCCACGAGCGATGTGGATGCTCGTTGCATGACCATGGCGTGCGTCGCCCGCCTGCAAAGCAGTGTCAGGCTATCATGGCGCGACCGGGTCTCTGGCATGACCGAAACCGGTTTCCGGGGTTATTGCAGGGTAGACGATGAAAAAAGAATGGGCTCCCTCCACGTGGGGCCGAAAACTGACACGATCGCCGGACTGGCGCCTCTTCCTTGAAGGCTTGAAACTGTCGTTGACGGTGGATGGAAAAACGCACGCCGTCACCACTTCACGGCGCCACGAGGAAATGGCCGTCGTGGAGTTCGCATCGACAGTACCTTTCCTAGTCGATCCGCACGCCTTCAGCGCGGTAGGTGTCTAGTTCACGCGGAGAACCGCCCTGAGCACGCACGGCGCGAAAACCGAATCCAAGCGCCCTGCCGCCGCCCGGGCATCTGTTGGCTAGACTCTGACAAACTTACGGCCGGCCACGCGCGCAGCTTGCTGATGGCGAAGCAGAAGCGCTACTTCTTCATTGCTCGCTGTTTGACCGTAGCGCCGACGATGAAACACGGCCCGCATAGCTGCGGGCCGCGGTCTGGTTCGGCAATTAACCGCCGAAGTGTTTCGAAAACGACACGACGACGACGCCGGCGATCAGGGCAAAAGCCACCCAGGTGAGAAACCCGTTCTTCTTGAGAATCTTCGGGACCGGCTTCTTTTGTTTCGTCGTTTCAGTCATGGTTGGCCTCCTTTCGGCACTTTCCTTCGCTTACACATGCGTCCCAGAGTGAGACGCGCTCTTGAAAATCGATTTGTCTTGCGGACTCGACATCTTCCGGCGTGGTGTCCGCACCGGCGACGACCGCGATCGCCTTGATCAACGCCTCTTGCTCGGCCGCGGCAGTTTTCTCGGCTCGGTATGCGATCACGATCTCACCGGGTGCGTCGGGTTTGAATTCCACGCGTCGTATATCGATCTCACGGAAATTCGCGACCTCGAGGTCAGGCAGACGAGCCGGTACCAGCGCTGCGCGTGCGGGGCGCGGAAGGCGGCCAACGTCTTCGGCCAATCCCGAGTTGGCCATGACTTGGGCTCCCGCCGCGACGCCGAGACCCTGACTCGGGAGAAACAACGCACCGATCGACAGTGCATTTCCAATCAGATTGCGAACCCTGTAACGCGCCGGCAAGGTGCGAGGATCGCCCGATCGTTCGACGAATTGCAGGCGGTATTCGGCCTGTACCTTCGCGAATGCCGGATAGTCCGTGGGCGCCAATGGCGAGGCGTCGAGCACGTGGAACAGGTACGGCGCATTCCGCACAAGGGTAATGCCTTTCGACGCGAGATCAGCTTCCACGCCGCGGGTTACCGGATTGTCGCTAACGCCCTGCAGGACGAGCGGGCTGCCGCGATACCGCGTACCGTCGAGCACGACGTCGTACGAGACCTTCCGGTCGCCAATCGAATCAAGGGACTCTCGCAATGCAGTGGTATCACCGGACCAGCTGTCGACGGGACGAACTACGATCACGTGAGCTGCCTCGGTATCGAACTCGACCGGCGCGCCGTGTGCAGTTGCCGCCGTAGCCAAGGCGATCGACACGGCTATCGCCGAGCGGGCGAATGTGGAGGTATGGCGCATGTCACGCACCTCCCTTCAGGGTACGGCGGAGCGTGTCGCAGGCCGACGCCTGAGTCGCGAACGCGTCCATGTTGTTTTTCAGTGTTTCGACTTGTGGTTGCAGCGCGGTGAGCTGGTCGCGAAGACCCTTGAGCTCGTCGTCCCGCGTCGACACACGCTTGTTCAAGTCTTTCACGTTGCCATCGAGCTGCGATATTTTTGTTGCTTGTTCCTGGTTGCGTTTCGCGAGCTCGCGGTTCATTTGATAGCTGACCGCTGTAGCGCCAAGGGAAGCGATCAAGACGACGGCGCCAAGGCCAATCAGCGTGCGCGTGACGATGGTTTTGAATTTGCTCATGGTCTTGTCTGTCATTTTCAGTATGTTGGAAGAACTGCCGACCCGCCCTTCTGGGCCGACCCACTCGAGCTGTTTTGCTGGATCGGCGTGTAGTTGCCTTTGATGTTTTGCGGGAGTCCCTTCATCGCCTGGTCCATCATCTGCTGCGTGAATGCGCTGAAATCGATCTTTTTGAAGTCGATCTTGCTGATCTGGTCCGGCGTCAGGCCCCCGCAGCCGTCTAGCGGCAAGCCAAGCTGCGTCTTGCCTTGGATGTTGATGATCTGGGCGAGTTGGGAGTTGAACGAGCAATAGGTATCGACGTACTGCACGCACGATCCCAGTACCTTCTTTGCGCATTCCTCTTTGATATACGTGCTCAGGCCGGCGCCCTTGTGGAGAGCAAGCAGCTGTTCGGCCTGGGAGCACTTGGATAGCCCCTGAATTACCTGAATGGCGACCATTGCGGCGAACACATACGGGTTGAACGCGAGGTATCCGTTCGACCCGAAGGTCGCGAGCTGCATGTTCGCGCCGAACAGGCCCGGTGTCATCGTTCCAAAGCCGACCGTGAAGCCGTAGACGCCGAACTGGATGCCCCCGGACGCCAACTGCGTACCGAGTGTGCCTCCTCCGTTTGCTGCGTTGAGCGAGAAGGCCGTCGTGAAGTTTTGGGTGAGCGCCTCGGAAAAGATACCGTTCGTGTACATCGCATCGAACACGTACGGCGACGCCAGATCGATCAACTTCTCGCCCGCGTACTTTGCAACTGAGCCGGCCGCGCTGATTGCAGCCGTCATGACCATATTGTTCGACTGTGCACCAGGCGTGCTCTTGCAGCAGTTTTGGATCCCCTCATAGCCCTTGCGGCAGCTTTCCTCGACGCCGGCGAAGATCGAGTTCCCGTCAGTGTATTTCTGCGCTTCACCGAGCAGCTCGAGACCGAGCGCACCGTTCAGAAATGAGTTGTTGTTGTTCGGTGGCGTCGGGAAGTTGCTGTTGTCGAACAGCCCGTTCGCGCAGTTCATCTGTTGGCCGGTTTGTTGTGCCTGCGTTTGGCAACGGTATGTGTACGTCCATTCGTCGCATTGTCCGGTCTCGGCAATCGTGTCGTTGCAAACGCTGCCGACGACGCCACATGCGCTATTGCTGCGGTATTGCCCGCAGGTGTCGGTCGTCGTACCGGTGCACGCGTAGTTGTACGAGTACTGCCAGCAGCTGTACGGCACTTGGAGTGCGCCGGCGGGGGGCGTTGCCGTGGACAGACAGATCTGTTGACCGGTACCGGACGTCTTGCAGGGTGTGGCATCGATGCACGTCTGAGAGCCGGGGACTTGCGAGCAGGCCCCAGGGCCGTAGGTCTGCGCGCCCGCCTGTGCGGCATAGACGGTCAGGGCTATGATCAGGCCGGGGTTCAGCCACCGGCGGACTTGGGTCGCGATCAGCACGCTCTGTTCCTCAGTTCGCGGGCGTAGGGATCGCAACGCCTGCGCTTTGCTCGTAGGCCGTACACGTATCGGTCCAGCTTGTCTTGACCTCCTGCTTGACACAGTTCGAGCCGTTGAGGGTCTGTCCAGGTGGGCAGCTATACGTGATGGTCGGGTTTGCCGAATCGGTGGTGACGCAGGTCTGCCCTTGCAGGGATCCGCCGTTCGGGCAGTTATAGGTCGCGCCGATCGTCGTGGTCTTCGTGCACTGGGTGCCGTCAAAGGTGTAGCCGTCTGGGCAGGATTGGAGCGGCAGAAAGGACGGGTTGTAACACGTGCCGCCGATGCATAGACCGCGATCAATCAACGGCATGTTGTTGACGACGTTCGGTGGCGGATCAGGGAAGTTCCCCATCGATACGCAGACCATCGTGCCATTGTCGGTGTGGCCAGAACCAAATCCCGCGGGGCAATACGGTGTGCCTTGAAGGTTGGAAATTTGGACACACTGGTCGCGATTGGCGCCGCTTTGGATGTAGCCCGCCGGACACGAAATCCACGGCGTATAGGTGATCTGATGCAGGCACATGCCGCCCTGCAGCGTCGTGCCGTCCGGACAGTTTTCGACGGAAAGGGCTTGTGTGATCGAGTTGGTAATTGTCGCGTTGAGATACTGCGAGCAGACGTTGTTTTCCTTGTCGATCGAGACGACACAGGTATTGTTCTCGTACTGGGCCGGCTTCGTTACGACGGATTTCGGCGTGCAGATGGTCGACAGCGCGTCTTTTGCGCTATCTGCCAATCCGAGTGTGCCCTTGAACATCGGGTCGTCGATCGTGACTTGGTCGCCATAGCCAAACTTCGACTGACCAGCGCCATACGTGCCCGCGCAGTTTGCGTTGCTGGTTGGCGTAACGCCTGTCTTGCCGAGCACCGACCGCTGTCGCGTCGTCGGCTGCATGCACTGGTTGTTCAGGAAATTCACGGCCGCGCAGTATTGGTTTTGGTAGGGATCGTTGCCCGGCACGAAATTCGCGCAGTCGATCTGTGCCTGGTTGCCCATCGCGGTCAGGCTGCTGCCGCGAGCCGCGTTCAGGGCATTGGAAGTGGTATTCGGATTCGAGAACGCCGCGAAGCCGGACGGAACCGACGTGGGCATGTTTGTCTGCCCGCCCCAGGCGCTCGCGCTCACGCCTGCAGGATTGACGATCTGGGTCGGCGACGTCGGGGCGATGGAGTTCGCGAAGGAGCGTCCGCTGTTCACGTCAGCGGAATTTTGGGCGTAGGCCGCTTGTAGGCCGACTACGAGTATCGCGACAATCAGGCGTCTCATCGCCCCTCCCCGCCCGCAGAAGACGCGCCGGCAGCGGACGCCGCGCGGACTCGCCGGGATGCCGCGCGCGGATCGAGCCCGCCGGCCGAAATGGCGCTCGAGATTGCTGCTGAGACTTCGGGGGTGTCGACCGGTGATGCACCGTCGGCGCAGACGCTGTCGGGAAGTACCAGCTTGCCTGCCTGAGCCTTGCACATGCGGAGCGGCGGATTCCCATCGTCGCAAATGTTCAGCTCCCCACCCATGTCGGTCCAGGCAATATGCGACGTGGGCTGCGCTACGATGTATGCGACCCGACCGCAGCGCGACTGCTCCTTGAATGCGGCTACGCGACGCGCGAGCACGACGACCGGGCCGTGATCGCCAGTCCGAGCCTGGATCGCGGAGATCGCTTGAGCGTATTGCCCATGGGCGTCGAGCGGGGCGCTGGCCGATCCATTTGCCAAGGCGAGCGTAAGTACGCTCTGCGGGCCGTCGTTTGACGCGGCATTGGCGGCTGCCGAGATGAAGAGGCTCAGACACAGAGCCGCTGAGGTCGTTCGCATCCTGGAGTTATCCTTCACTGCTTGGTATGGGTGACGAACGGCGCGAACAGGTCGACGTCCTGTTGGCGGAACGGAAGGTACGGAACACTCCAGCCATAGTGAAACTTGTTCGATGCCCGGAGCTTTTCAAGAGCGCGGATCTCGGTCGGAACGAAGCCGATGATTGCCGGCACAACCATGTTGAAGCGAAGCGCAGCCTCTTTCGGATCGGTCGGAACCCCGTACTGTCGGTAGCACCGCACGGCGTCATCCCGTAGCGTGGTATTCCGGCGGGATTGACGATACCGATTGACCAGCATGTATTTGCATGCAAGATATTGCGGCTCGGCGCCGACTTCGCGCGTGATTTTCTCGAGCAGCGAGTATCCGTCGTCAACACCGGTACCGATCGAGTTCCGAAGCATGGTCACACGCTCAGCCGTAGTCACCCTTCCGTCGTACTGCGCCTTAGCAATGCCGGCGAGATCGGACCAGCATGATTGAGCGTATTGCATCGCGCGCGCTCGATCGCCCTGCCGGTAGCTGAGAAAGGATGCAAAGCCGCAGACCCGGTATGAGGCGTCCGGCGCGATGGCATCGGCCTGGTTGGCGTAGCTTCGTGCCGATGTGACGTCAGGCTGCTGCAGCTTGCCGTAGGCGGCCGCGATTGCGAGGTTGTAGACAGCGGGCTGGTAATTTTGTGCGGCGGCCGACCGGTACATGCGGATTGCACTCCCAAGATCCTTTTGAGAGCCGAACAGTCCGTACTCCACAACGAATCCCTCAAACGTCTGGGCCTCCGGGATCCCGCGTGCGGATAACCCTGCGAGTTTTTCAAGAAGGGCCTTGCGTCTTTCCGGTGTCGCATTCGCCGCTTCGATCATCCACATGACGACGGCCTCACCGTCGTTTGACACTACATTGTGATCGCCGTAGCGGAGCCGTTCACCAAGTTGGCTCGCCTTGGGGAGTAGCGCTTTGGTGCGTTCGACGACGTCGGTCGTGATGCTCTTCACGACCGACGTGTTCTGCTGTTGATAGCCGGCCACCAAATCCTTGAACACCGGCGAGTTGAACGTTGACTCAGCAAACCCCTTTACTTCGCTCGGACGAATGCCCTGCTCTTCGCCGAACGCCGTGCTTGCGCAAAACAGCGCAAGTATCGCGGTGAGCGGGAGTGTGACGAGCGGAAGCCTAGTAGCGGTGGTCTGCATTGGTATATTGAGAGCACGAGTCACCTAAATTATAATCAGTTCGCAAGCATACTCAAATTAATATTCTGGCGGTTGATGAAGTGGCCACATTGACTTCGCTGGAGCCACTTGCGGAGATTCGCAGATGCAGGACTTGCACGCATGTTTGCCGGTCGTGGACGGCCTGAATGAGCTGTCAGCTGAGGAAAGACGAGCCATCATGATGGTTCGAGAGGGCACCGGGGAAAATGCACCGGTCGAACTTGCGATCCGCTCGATTTTTGTATGGGCGATTGTTGTAGGGGCGTCGGATATTCACGTCGAGGGGCGCGGACACCGCGATGCGCCGGTCATCTATCTGCATGTCCGTACGCCTGCGGGCCTCAAGAACTTTCGGTTTCGCTATCCTGCGCAGGAAGGCCGGCATTGGGAAACCAAGCTGCACCAGCTGTCAGGGACGCCGCAAGGTGCGTCCACGCCCGATATCGCGTCGACGCGATTTGAGATCGAACTGCCGTTGCATTTTGCACGGGCCCACAACCTCAAACCGTTCCAGGATGCCCCAGCATATAGCGTCGACGTTCGAGTCGAGTACACGAAGACCTATAACGGATTCGGGTTTATTTGCCGCTTGCTGGACGCACAGCGCGCGCCGAAGTTGCACGAGCTCGGTCTTTCGTATGCGGTCTATCGCGCGATCATGCGCGCGATGCTTGAGCCGAGCGGCTTGATTCTCGTGACCGGCCCGACGGGGTCGGGCAAGACAACGCTGCTCAACGCGATGCTGGCAGTTCTGAACGACGGAACCCGCGCGATCGACACGGCCGAGAATCCAGTGGAAATTGCGTTGCGGGGCGAAGGTCCGATCAAGCAACGACAGATCAGCGGAAACATTACCTTTGCCCGTGCGCTGCGCTCGATGCTTCGTTCGGACCCGGACGTGATCATGGTGGGCGAGATCCGCGACTCAGAAACGATGGAAATTGCGCTGCAGGCGGCACAAACTGGGCACATCGTCTTTGCGACCTTGCACACCAACAACAGTTCAGAGACCTACACGCGCGCACTCGATCTGACGATCGACAAGGTTCGGGACGCGTATCGCCTTGCAGAGACGCTGAAAGCTGTTGTCTCGCTCCGCCTACTCGATCGGTTTGACGGGGTGCCGGCCGCACGGAACCTTTCCCGAGACGAGCAGTTGTGGTTGGCTGCGAATGGCATCGAACTGGGTGACAGCATTGCCGAAGTAGTCCCTGATAAGCATCGTGGAAAGGTGGCGGTCGTTGAAGTGATTGTGACGACCCCGGACGTCAAGGAATTGTTGCGCGCCGATCGAGTGGATGTTTCGGCGATCTATCGGGCCGCGTGCGAGCAAGACCAATTCGAGCCGCTTGCCGTTGGCGGGATCCGCGCGGTTCAAAGTGGGGCTGCGTTGCTGCGGGACTGCATTACGCGGCTCGAGAGCAACAGCGACTCGAAGGGGCATCCGAGCATGCGTGTCCGGGCCGCCCAGGAATACGGCTTGAGTTTCGTTCAGGTTGCCGATGCGATCGACGCGTACCATCGTGACGCGGATGAAGGCAGCACGGCAACGTTGCAGGCCCATCTCGAAGCGGCGCAGGCCAGCATTCGAGGCATCAATCAATGAATATCATGGTGAGACATCTTGCTGCATGGACGCTCGCAGTGGCGTCCGCGACTTGCGTTCTGACCGCCGCGTGGGCCCAGGTACCGGCGGGCATGGAACAGCTCAAACCCTACCTCCAGGTCAAACCAGTCCCCGGAGACGAGGAAACAGTCCGGGTTTTCTTCTCGCCCAGTTGTCAGTTTTCACGAAACTATTTTCAATTCTTCAATAATCTGGAGGCTACGCTTCCACGTCAAAAGATGTTTCTATTCACCCCGCTTGTTAATAAAGCGGACGGTATTCAATTCGCACTAAGCTTTTTGGCTGTGCAGAAGTATTATCCAACGTACCTCCATAATTTCATGGAAGCGTCGTTTATCGGTGCACAGGACAGAGGGATATCGACTTCAAATTGGGCCGGTATCGAGAAGATCGGCCAAGCAGCCCATATACCGGTATCGGTTCCACAGCTTGTCGCCCAGCACGCGGGCGCTCTCGAGAAGGATCTTCGCGCGGCACTCGTGCGTCAGAAGCTTCTTGAGGTGACCAACACGCCGGCTGTCGCCGTCGCTGGGACCTACATCGTCACGCCCGAGTTCACATCGGGAGACGCTGCGCTATTCAGCCAACTCGTGAACGGGTTGATCTCGATGGCGAAGTGATTCACCGGTCGGGCGGATAAGTCAGACGGATTACATTTATTAACACTTGTTCAACCCGCTGTAACACATTGCAGGGTAAGATCGGCGGTTTGCGCGCCGGGGACGGGTGTTGCCCCGAGCATTCCGCCAAACGTTTGGCGCATGGGGGCAAGGTTTGTGCCTTTATTGAGAAGCGTGCGCCGTGTACAGTCTCGGGGAGAATGGCCGGTAATTCATGCCGGTTCGCGACAGTATGTTTTTGTAATCTAGCCGTCTTCCCGCCCCGCGGCAACATACGACACTCTGGTTATGCTGACGGACGAACAGAAAAAACTTATTACTAAGGGTCTGAGCAAGGGCGTCGCCGATACCCAGATAGCAAAGTCGATCGGCGTGAAGCACATGCAGGTCTACATGTACCGCAAGACCCTCGGGGTTTCCCGCGAAGAGGTAGTTGAGGCACGTTACGACACCTGGATTCGGTTGCTCGAGTCAGGCACGGAATTGGAAACTGTGGCCGCCATGTACGAGGTGAAGCCCGACTCGGTACTTTCTACACTCTATCGCAAGCGAAATTTCTCCTATCCAGAAGCAAAGAAGCGCGGCCAACGCAATGTGAACGCGAGCCTTCGGAAGGCATTGGGCGTGACACTCAAGGACGTGCAGGAGAAAAAGGTAGAGACTTGGCTGCGACTCTTTGACTCAGGGATGGCAATCGAGTCGATCGCGGATTTGTACGACGTGAAACCCGCGACCGTACGGAGCGCGTTACGGAAGGTTACGGAAGAGTCGGTGCCGGCGCCACCCAAGCAGGAGCACTTCGACTGGTGAGCTAGTAGAAAAGCCAAGGGCCAGATTTCGCATGCGAAACTGGCCCTTCACCTATGGACGATGGGAAGTGAAGCGGACTTGGTGCGGCGGACTCCCCTACCAGCCAGAACGACCGCTCATGCCCCAGTCGTTGTCCGGCCCGCGTCCCCCCAAACCGAAGCCGTTGTGGCTATCGCCACCGGCTCCACCAACATCGGTGCGACCCACGTAATCGTCGTCATCATCTTCGGCGATCGGAATGCGCTTGAGAAGCTCGAGGAATTTAGCCGCCATTTCCTTGAAGAGTGCCATGTTGATTCCCCAATTTATTATCGGCATTTAGTCAGATTACCATAAAATCGAAAAGGCTGTTCGCTTCTGAACAGCCGGTTCGCTCGATTATCGATTACCCCGCTTTTCGGGTGTCGTATTCGGGTTTCCGCTTGAATCGGTACCGCGCTGACCGCTTGGTTCGGGAGCTGGGCCGGCTAGACCGGTTCGGGAACCAGAGCCTGCCGTTCGACCGAGATCGGCAATGTTGTCGCCGACGTTCGCTGCCGTCCGGATCATTGTTCCGTGCCCCTTCGCATCCAGTCCAGCGGCCGACGCCTGTTGCTCCGCAGATTGAACGGTGCTCTCAACATGCTTCCGGCGATCGGCCAGTCGTTGGTTGATCTCACGCTCGAAATCCGGCGCAAACCCCGCGGGTTGATTTGGTACTGGCGGAGGCGTGATCGGTTCCTGGTTCGGCTGCCGCACGGTGCTTCGCGTGTGTGCCGCCGGAGTGCCTTCAGCACCAGCGGGCCGCGCTGGTTGTTGTGGGTGCGGGCGTGGTGATTCTGCCGGACGCGCTCCGGGATGGGGTGTCGGCGTGCCGCGAGTCGCAGCTGCAGCGCGCTCCGCATTCCGTTGCGCATCTGATCTCGTTGAGTTCCCAGCGGCCGGATCGTGCGACGCATTCGCGCCCGGAGTACCCGTGCCCTTGGTGGTTCCCGCAATACCGCTTGTCGGGCTGGCGACCGCACCGCTGACGGCCGTGACGTTGCCGCGCGGTCTCGGCGCATCGGGCCTCGTTGCACTGGATCGGTCGGCAAGCGGGCCGGCGCTTGCAATCGACGACGCTGAGCGCGCGACGGCTGCCGTCTCGGCCGACGGCGCAACGTTTGCGGGAGTGGGACCGCTGCCGCGCAGTGCCGGCGTGGCCGTTGGGGCGGTATTCGTTGCGCTCGTCGTGCCGTCGACCGCAGCTCGGCCGACAGTGCTGTTTGCTCCTGTGGGCGCGGCAGCCGCCGTCTCGGCCGTCGCCGCGGCGTTTGCTGGAGCGGAACCGCTACCGCGCAGTGCCGGCGTAGCCGACGGGGCAGTATTCTTTGCGCTCGTCGTGCCGTCGACCGGAGCTCGGCCCACAGTGCTGTTTGCTCCTGCTGTGGGCGCGGAAGCTGCCGTCTCGGCCGACGCCGCGGCGTTTGCTGGAGCGGAACCGCTACCGCGCATTGCCGGCGTGGCCGGTGAGCCAGCAGCCGTTGCGTTCGTCGTGCTATCGCGTGAGGCTCGGCCGACAGCGGATGCGGCTCCAGCGGCAGAAGCCGCGGCACTGGCGGCGAAGCTGGGCGACGTGCTCCGCATCGTCGACACCGTTGCTTCGTTCGGGGCGTTCAGGCTCGAGGGTGTGCCGCGCGCCGAGCGGCCGGCAGCGGTACCAGTGGTCGCAGCGACCATTGACGTGGACTCGGTGCCGTCCAGCGTGGTTGCTACGCCGCTTACCGGACGTCCTGCGGCCAGTGCCGGGAGCGCTCGATGTGCCAGGTGGCCAACCTCGCTCCCTTTGACGCCCGTTGTGTCGGTCGGCGCCGGGACGCTCATATTCATTGCGGCAGGATTTGTTGGATCGAAGCGCATATGCTGCATTGCGCGCGCTTCCTCGGCCAGGTACCGGGACGCGGCCAGTCGGTCCTCTGGCTTTGCGGTTTGGTCTTGCGCGAGCATGACCGCAGCTCGGTGTCGGTTGATCGCGTCCTGACCGGCGCGATCGCCGACCATGCGACCGGTCGCCCCGGACGCAGCATCCGCAGCGGCGGTTTCCCGATAGCGGCGCGTCGCGGGGTTGTCGTCGAACAGGCGGCCGGACGTGACCTGAAACGACGCATATTCCGGGTTGGCGCGTTGCTGCCACGCGATTTCTTCGGAACCGATCTTCCCGCTCATGTTCACGAAGCTCGAGCTGTCACGCACACCCTGGGTCGCTGCATCGGTGACCGAGCTCACTTGCGATAGCGACTGCTGATACGAGCGTTGCGTGGACAGTGCGCGAGACAGTTCCGACGACGATTGTCGGCCGGCGCTGGTGTTCGAGTACTCCGACATTGTTTTCGAGAGCGCCTTGGTGAGCGCAACGGAGTCTGCGTAGTTGTCGGATCCCCCGCGGCTTTCGTTCCTTTGCAGCGCGTCGTCAGACGTAGTGCTCGTGTCCGCATGCGCCCCACCCCCAACACCGAAGCCCTTCCCGAGTTTGGCGCTTGCGCTGACACCGCCGCCGACAGTCGACCGGTTCGCGTTGCTGCGCAGGCCGGTTACGTTGCTCCCCGAATGCTCCTCGTGCCCGGCGCGGCGTTCGTTGTTGAAGTTCTCCGCCAAGCTCTGACCGACCTGCCGATCAATCCCGACACGACTGTAATCGCCGGTTGAAAACGCGCGCCGGAAGTCGGCGAGGCTTGATTCGCCGGCGCTAATCGTGCGACTACGCGCGTCGGACTCGGTGAGCGCACGGCTCGCTTCTCGAGCCATGTTTCCGAACGACATGCTCGTCGAAACCGCGTCGACGCTACCGGTCATCGCGAGGTTCCCAGCCCCATGGCCCAACTGACGGATAGTGCCAACGGGCCCCCCCTCGAACATCGGGCGCGTTGCCTGCGGCGCCGGCGCGACGTTGTCCGTCGTTTCTTTCGAACGAGGGGCGATCGTCGTCGCCACGGTTGTCATCGCGGAGGATTCGCCGAGGCCGAAGATGATGCTCATCAGCACGGGAAGGCTCGACATGATGTGCGAACCTACGCCGATCTGGAGGCTCAGTTCCTTGTAGGCGGTCAGCGTCGTTGCCTGGGAGATCCATCCGCCCTGCCGAAGTGCCTGCAGAAAATTCGCAATGTCGATCGCGAGCATGCCGTTGACGATTTCGGCACCGACGTTGTTTACGAGCATTGGCCAGGCGATGATGTGCGCCGCGGTCTTGACCGACTTCCCCGCTTCGATGCCGGCGAACATCATGAACATAACGATGACCGGGCCCAATCCGATGATCAACGCAAGCAGGTAGTTGCCAAAGGCCCCAGCGTAGCGCATTGCGGGGACTTCGCTCGCGGCGGCCTGCAGATTGTTGCGTTCGACCTCGGCGGCCTGCAGGACTGTAGCTTGGCACTGGACCAGCGTGTCGCCGGCCGCACGCAAGCAATTGAGGTCACCCTGCACCATCTCGGAAAACAGCAGGTTCATGAACTCGGCATTCGCCTGACCGGTGCCACCGGCAAAAACACCGCCGAGCGTATTCGCGCGGCTGACAGCGTAGTACTGCGCCGCGATCGAGTTGAAGCTGTAATCCGCTCCAGGGCGAGGCGCGTCTAGACCGTTCACTGCCCCCTGAATCACGCGAGGGAACTCGAGAGAGTTCAGGGCGTTCGTGATGTCGTCCGCAACCTTATACGCAGCATCCGTGCAAGAGAGGATGTTGACCGCGTCCAATCCAGGGTCATTTACCTTGCCCGTTGCGTTGAGCGAGGCCTGATAAAGCAGCGCGCCGATCGCGGTCGGATTGATGCCATTGATCGCGATTGATTGGGCGTTAGTCGCACCAGTATTCCCGGCGTTCATCACCAGGTTCTGGATATTTGCGTAGTTCACGCCAGAGTCGGGTCCCAGACACGCGGCCAACACAGTCTTGACTTCGGAGTCGACCCCGATGAGGCGCGACGTCGCGGTACGGGCACTCAGCAGCAACTTCAATGGGTTGAGAAAGCCATTCGCGCTTGCCGAGATTGTCGGGTACTCCGCACTGGCTAGTTGGAACGCGGTCGCAACCGTGTCGTTGAGCTCCATCGACAGAATGCTTCCGGCAACCGGGATCGCCGAAATGGCGAGCGGAACGTTGTCCACCTGCGTGAGGCTGCCGTTGACGGTTGATTCGATCTGAATGGTCGATTTCGCCATCGGGTTCGTCAACAGTGTCGCGAGGATAAACGGCATCATCGTGCTGAGCGCACCGTTTCCAAGAACGACTCCGCCTTGTCCAGATGCCGTGCGCAATGCGGCCGACGCGGTCGACGCAGACAGTCGCCACATCGCGACCAGGACGGCGAAGCCCCAAACGAAAAGACTGTTCTGGCACACCATTGCAACGCTGTTGAAAATGGCTCGTAGCGTTGTTGGGTCCGCGGTTGCCGAATAGATGGTCAGAGTTGGAATAGCCATCAGTTCCCCGCTTACTTGATGTTCGAATTGATGAAGCGCGTACCTTCGTTGATCTCGAGAACGATCTTGAGCATTGCGTCGCTGTTGTTGCAGGCCGTCTGCTTCGCGAGGTAGTCAGTGCGCAGCATTTTGATGCGATCTTTCTGGTCGCTGGTCAGGTCGAATCCCGTGGTCGTCTGGATCAGGTTTGCGCCCTTGTACAGGACTTCTCCCATTTTCGACGCGACGCAATCGACAATATGCGGGGCGAGGCGTTGAGCGATCGCGACACGGGTTGCCGGATTCGACGACTTGGACAACAAGCTGGCAAGTGGCACGCCGGCCTGTTTCATGAACGCGACCTGCTGGGCGGTGAAGGTTGTGGAACCAACACTGTTCATTTGCCCGACGATCGAGTTCCCGGTAATCGAGAGCGCAGGGTCCGCGGACCCAAACAGCATCGTATTGACCCAGCCTTCGATGCCTTGATAGCTGAACGCTGTCACCTGCATCTGCGTGCAGATCTGCGCGTCGACGCCGCCAAATACGCTACCGTTAGGGTTCACGCATCGGTAAAGCTGCAGCGGGATGTCGGGGCGCAATGACCCGTTGCCGCCGCCCTTGACGAGATCGTCGAGCGTCATCAATGCCGGGCCGGAGCAAGTGACCTGCCCGATGGTGTTGTTCGCCGGTTGCGACGATTGGACTCCCTGCCCGGCCTGGTTCAGGCTGTTGCAAGGGACCGCGTCGATGTTGTAGCCGATCAGTGCGTACAGCACCATGTTGTTGAGGCTGTTCGGGTCGGAGGGGTTATCGCTGCTGCCGTCGACGTTCGGCAGACCCGCGAGGCCCATGATCGACGAAGCACCCGAAGAGACAACCGTCTTGACGAGCGAGTTGCCGCTCTTCGGGTTGTTCGCTGACTGGTTCTTGAAATACGAGTTCGCCTGCTGCAGGTAACTGGTGAGGCCGCCGAAGACGTCGCTGAACATGTTCGAGTTGGTACCGCCCGTGTTGCCGTCGCCGTTCACCGCGTTGGAGAGGGCCTTGTCGACGGGGTCGACAATCAGATGGGCGAGCTGGCACGAGTTCTTGGCCAAATTGTTCAGGTTCTGCAGCAGCGTCTGGAACTCGGTGATCAACGCGTCGAGCGACGGCGATATCGCCTTGATCGCGGCCTTGAATGCGAGGCCCGCAGCGTCCGCGGCGACCTGTCGAAAGATTTGTATCAGCTGCTGACTGTTGATGAAACTGAACGATCCGCCGTACAGATCGATGCCGCCACAACCGGCGTCGATCCGTGGCGGGTCGAACGTCACGAGGTTCACCGCCTTGATCGGCGCGCGCATGGTGAACGCGCCCATGAATACGCCGACGCGATCCTTCGTGCTCATCGTGCCTGGCGCTGTCGAGTTTGCCATGACCATTGAGCCGAGGTCGGCCAGGATGCCGGCATGGGCGACGAGCGGAGCCAGCGAGAGAACCACTGCCGCCAATAGATTTTTCATACGCATGGGCGACTCCTTAATTCTGGTACTGCTTAAGCAGATACGGTTGCAGGATCTCCTTGAACGAGCCAGGCTTGTTCGGGTCAAGACGGAGGCTCTTCAGGTCGTCGTTTGTTGCGACGCCGCGGTCCCAGACGTTGAGGTCGCGCATCACATCGGCGCTGAGCAGCTTCGTGTCATGGCCGGCGAACGCGACTTGCTTGACGAGTTCGTCTAGCGCGTAGAAGCCTTGCGCGACGATGAGGTACTGATTCGGGTCGGTAGCGCCGGCGTACGCACGTGGTCGCGGAACAAATACGATCGACGGCGTCAGCTTCAGACCGAGCTTGCGGAACAGGCCGTTGTCCGGGACGAGCGGCCCCTTGAATCCCTTCGGCCGAGATCCGTCGAGCGAAACTACGAGGTACTCGATGTTGTGGGCGCGTTTCATCATGTCGAGGACAGGAAGCTGCATCGCGCAGAACCGGCAGGTGCTGTCCACGAACGCAACAAGCCCACCGATCCGCGCGAGTTCTTCGACTGCCTTCTGCTGCGCAAGGTAGTCGGCGTTTCGGACAGAAAGCGCACCGGTTGACGCGTACGGCACCCGATTGTTCTCGTCGAGCAACGGATCCTGACGCAATACGCGGCCGATGCCCTGGGAAAAGCGTTGTGCCTTGTCCAGAATGATTCGCTTCGTGTACATGTAAGCGGCGATGTTGTCGTCGGTCGGATCATTGATCGCGCGCTCCTCGAGCATCGGGTAGACCTTGCGGAGAAACGCGACATCGACCTTCTGTGGTCCGGCTTTCGGCGCAGTGGGCTGAGGTGCGGCTGCGGCACGCGCCGGAGGCGGCATCGACGCGGCCTCGGGAGCGGCGGGTACAACATACGGTTGGTAATCCAGAAATGCGTCGCCGTATGCATCCCCTCGGGGTGCGGTGGCTACGGTCTGAGCGGCAGCTTGCATCGCGACTGCAGCCAACACGAGGCCCAGGCCGCGAACGAAAAATCCCTTCGCAGAGAGGTCAAAAAAGGCGATACGCATAGCCTGCAACCCTGTTGGCTTCAAGATAGCCCCAGTAACGCGAGTCGTTCGACTGGGGATGAACACCGATCAGGAAGTACTGCCCGGGTGGAATCACTTCGTCACGTTCGAACGCCACGGCGCTACGCTTGTAGTAGCGGGCTAGGGGAAATCCCTCTGCAACAACCTTGCCGTTGATCGTCACCTTTCCGTCGCGGATCGTGACTCGATCGCCAGGCACGCCCGCGACCATTTTCAGGATGTAACGCTCCTTGAAGCTCGCCAGCGCCCCTTGCGGACGCCAGAAAAGCAGGTCGCCATCTCGGACGTCGCTCGGCTGACGGTGGATCATCAGCGCGAGGTGGAGGTCCGGCAAACACCGCTGATTCTGCGGATCGAACCCAAACGAGATGGGAGGTTCGCTCCAGAAGAAGTAGACGAGGATCAGCATTGCGAAAAAAAACGCGGCGAACTTGCCGCGTTCGCCGGGACGTGCAAGGTCCGGGCTCGCTTCTGTCGTAGGCGTCATTGCTGGCCTCCCGTCGGCGTTCCGGATCCGGCTGGCACGGACGACGCGCTGTCCGGTACGACCGCCATTTGCTGCGGAAGGTGCACGGCCGCGCGCAGCTCGTTCGTGATATCGAGGGTCTGCGCAGGCAACGTCGCCACCGTCATGTCGCCCTGATCATTGCGGCTCGTGTCGATGACAACGAACCCTTGTGTGTCGTAGCGACGCAGCACGGCGGCGATCGGGTCAGCGATCAGTGCCTTCAATTGAGCGGGCGTCGATGTGGGATGGTTCAGGGCCGCTTCGAGTACCACGGCACCCTTCTCTGCGATCGCGACGCGGGGAGCGGGCTTTGCAGTCTCGTGGCCGGCTCTGTAGCCGATCGAGTAGACCGCGAAGGAAAGCAAGCAGAGCACGGAATACGGAACTTTGCCGCCCGTCAAGATTCCCTTCATTGATGCAGCTCCTTCAGTTCGTTCAATATCTCTTTGATGCTCAGGCCATCGTGGTCGGTACACAGAGCCACGAAATTACGCATCCACTCACGACGTCGCGCCTTTTTGTCCCCCATCACTTTCGTGACGGCCTCGAGCGCGTCCATCCCTTCATCGATTAACCGCAGCACCTCGTTCCGATCGTCGCCTTCGGAGCCAAACAAGGTCGCAGTGAACTTGTCGACATACAGGCGAACGACCTCGTATGTCGCTTCGCCCATGATCAACATCTCGCTCCAGAATCGTTTTCGGGACTCGACGCTTCGCAGCAGCTTGTGGAAGTAGGGATCGTCGGCGAATGCGGTTATGACCTTTTCCTTGATTACGGCGTCGATCTCCTCGCTCTTCTGAGCCATGATGACCTTCCATGCCGATTGGCGGAGGATCACGGCGCCGGCCTTTGTGCCCCAGAGCTTCAGGAGCGACTGGACAATGATCCAGACGGAAACCTCGTCCTTTCGGCCCTTCAAATAGATCCCCTCGAACGCATCGGCGGCGGAATCGACTTCGAACAGGTCGTGGGCTTCGTCCACGTAGATCCGCTTGCGCCCGGTGAATGTCTTGATGCGCGAGATCAGGACATTCACGCAACAGAACAGGACCACGCGCTTGAGGTGGTTGTCGTCGCCAAGGCCTGCCAGCTCGAAGACAGTGAACTGGGCCTTCGGGTTAAGCGTGCAGGGACCGCGGAAGTACGGCCCGCGAGTCGGTGATTCGACGAATGCCTTGAGCCGGGGAATCAGGTTGGCAGCGGCGGTATGGACCTGGTTCTTGATCGTGTTTTCGATTGCCGAATCCACGATCACTTGCAGACAGTCGATAACGGTCGAGACTTCTGCGTCGCGCCCCTTTTTGGCCCACGCAGCTTTTACCGCTTCGCTGACGGCGATTCGCGCTGCGGGATCTGGTGCTTCATCGTCGTATGCCATCAACATGTGGAGCGATGTGATGGTTTCCTGCTGCTCGTCGAATTCGTCGTCGGTCAGGTTGGTAAAAGGCTGCAACGATGGGCGCCACCCCTTTGCGCCACCAAACTCGTTGTATTCACCGCCGACGGCTACCGCCAGCTTCTTGCCGCTACGGCCGTTATCCATCAGAACAACGTTAGCGCCCTGTGCGAGGTCACACTCAATCATGTACTGCAGATTGAATGATTTCCCGGACCCCGGCGCCGCTGCCACAACTCCATTAAAGTTAGAATCACTGACGAAAGGATCGAAGTAGTGCATCGATCCGCGGCGAGTCTGATAGGCCATTCCGGTGACCGGAAAGTCACGATTCACATTCCCGAGGTAGTCGCCATAGACGGGAAGTAGCGATCCGACGGCGGAGCTTGCCATCACCGCTTCGCCAGCGAGATCGTTCGCAATGGTGCTTGAGAAGTTCAGCGGCATGGCCTGCGCGAGACGCACGAGACCCGTCCCGACAACCGTTCGACCATCGAAGCCGAGCTTGTCGAACGTGCCCTTCACCGATGCCGCCGCCCGTACTGCTTCGTCGCGTTTTCGACCGAACAGGAATGCGTTGGTGGAGACGTACACGAACTTCGTGCCGTCTTCTGCACACTGCTTCTTCAGCTCCTCGAGGTCTGAGAGGACACGAGGCGAGTCCTCGACACCGAGCTTGACGGGCAACGGCTGGACAGTTTTACGCGAGCGTATTGCGCTTTCGATGCGCGTCCATTCCTTGCGCTGGTTTGCGACTCGGACCGTAGTGGTGAGAATGTACGGTCCCTCGATCCGTTGGCCGCCGCCTTCACGCACGCTACCCTTGTTGAACGGCGCGCCGCTCACAAGATTCATGATCCCGTGGAAAGGATCCTCAGGATAGCTCTTGACCGTTACAACGCTGCAGTGGGTATTCTCATTGATCACGCCGACCCGTGGGTCGCTGAAATTGAACGTCTGATCCGGCCCGAACATCTGATAGCGGATGTCGATTGTTTGGTCGAGCACAGGAGCCTGTGCGGGCTCGTAGATGTTCGCGAATTGCCGGTAGACGGAGACGAGCTCGCTCGCGTTGATTTGCTTTGCGTCGTAAAACCCGCAATCCCGAAGGTTCGTGAAAAATTCTCCCTGAAGACTTTCAGACTGTTCCAGAGCATCCTTATCGACTTTACGATGAGGGACCGCAAGGGAAATATAGACCGTCCGATTGTTGATCATCGGTAGATCGGCGAGCTCGGGCGATTTCAGCGCGCGCTCGTACAGGTCTCCCTGCCGTCGAATGAGATCCTGAATCACGTGACCACCGTAGTTCTTTCCCTTGCGGAAGGCCACGGGTGCATCATGGTCGGGATGGACGAGGAGACTAACCTGGATGACGGAGTCGTCCGGTACAGCCTTGAAGACGTTCTGGACGACCGTGCTGAATTCGCCTCCGCCGCCGGCGAGAGGACTCATTCGGTATACCCCACCGATAAACGGCTTTTCGACGCCGGGTGCCTTGGTGACCACAAGATTCGTGTCGGACGTATACGTCTCGACATTGATCATTTTGCTCGCCGGTGATCTCCGGACTTTCTGTGTGGTGACTGTCAAGGTGAGTCTCTCTATCTACGTCGGCGGGTTGAGGCACACCTACTGGAGGTGCGCCTCGGACTTACGGTGGATCGCTGCGGCGCTCAGTGCGCGAGATCGAAAGCGACGACAGAATCCGGCGTACTCGAGGCCGGGCCGGTCGCCGTGGCCACGGTCGTGACGAGCGCCGGGCCGACCAGTGCGGTGGCGAGAATGCCGAGTACGACGGTGAGGTTCCGATACCCCTGGCCATGCGCGAGCTGCCAGATCGTGACGAGCAGGGTCAGCAGGACGGCGAACATCACGTACGTGCTGTTCAGCATGTCCTTGATGGTGTTCTGGATGGTGTCCCACACACTCGCGGTCAGTGCAGTACCGCCGTTCAGCGCACCGATCGAGATGAGCATTGCGCCCATCGCGAGGACCATCACCATCGCCGGTCTGGGTGACCAGGTCGGCTTGGCGGGCAGGTTCGAAATGGCAACTTGTTTCATAGGGTTCCTCTTTTTACTGTGGCATAGACGTTGGCATTGGAGTGCCAGCGGGGTTTTCACTGCCCGGCAGTGGCCCGCCGGGTTGAATGAAATCGTTGTTGGACAAGGGGGACGGTGCCGGCTGGGGCGGACTCGCAGCGGCGGCCGCAACGCCCGAGGCCATGGCGGCAGGGTCTGCAACCAAATGCGGATACGCGCCGCGCACGGCGCCGGCGGGATTGCCACCGTCGAATCCGGTCCAGCGGGACGGGACCACTTCCTTAAACACGGTGAGGTTGCTGGTGAGCATGTCGTTGTCGTCGACGAAGCGCTTGATCCAGGTGCGCTGAATCACCGGGCCCGCCCGCACCGGGAGATCGGCCTGCGGGACGGTGTCGGTGGCTGCTAAACCGGGAGACGCCATACCGCCCGATCCGAGACGAATTGGTTCTCCCGAACCCGTCAGCAATGGTGGTCGGGCGATGTCGGGCCGCGCTGGCGGCGCAATGTCGGTTGCCTTGTCGTACTGGCTGAATTTGAGCTCGGTATCGAATCGGCTATCGGGCAGTGGCCCATTCGTCGATGCTTCGACTGCGCGGAAGCTGTGGCAGAAAATGCTGGACGGATCCTGCTTTCGGTTGCAGTCGTACGTGTTGCTGCCAATCGGGTTGAAAGCCGATGAGCAGCCGGCGAGCAGCAGGACGACACACGCCGGCATCGCAAGCGTGCCGGCTTTTCGGATTGGTCGGTTCATCAGCCTTCCTTGTTCGGCGTTTTTCGTTTCAGGGTGAGCGCTTGCTTGAGAATCCATGTCACGCGAGTCCCCGCGGTCACCTCGATGACCGGGAACACCTCTTTAGCGAAGTTGAGGTAGAACTGCGAGAGTTCGGTCGCAGCCTTGTTCACGCCTTGACCTACTGACGTACCAAGGAGAAAGCTGGGGCTCGGATAGGTGTAAGCGCCTGTCGAGCCGCCCCCACCGGTGTTGTTGTAGCCGGCGACCGCCGTCGGCGCGAGCGCAGACCCCAGACCGGCCGCCACGCCCGTGAGTGCGGCCTGCATCAGCATCGCGCCTTGCTTGTTCACGACCTTGCCGGCGAGGCCGAGGTTGCCGTCGACGTCGAGCGCATAGGCCTTGATATCGCCCTCGAAGATCTCGCCGTTCTTGAAGATGCAGCTGATCTTGTCCGAGATAGCGTAGGCGCGTTCTGCCGATAGGACGGCTGTGGCGGACCCGCCGACAAAGCAGTTCTCCAAGTCGGAGGACTTCCACGAGTTCGGCATGATCGTTGCCCCCTTCACGCGCGACACGAACGGCGCGCCGACGTCGAGTGCGGCCGTGACGCTGCCAGCCGCACCGCTCGAGGAACCGCTCGGACGAGCATTCACGCCAGACAGCATGACCGCTTCAATCCCGGCGTAGATCGGAAACGTCGGGTCAGGCCGATGGTCCGCGGCGCTCGTGGTCGTCGGCGCCGGCTTATCGACAACGAGGGTTGGACGAGCCGGTGCTGGGGGCGTACTCGGCACAGGTGCGGCAACCCCTGCCCCATCTCCGATTGGTGCAGTCAATAGGTTCGACGCGGATTTACCAGCTCGGCTACCCGGCTGGTCGAAGCTGACCGCGTCAGGGAGATCTTTGCCGAGCGAGTTTGCCGCTTGCCCGTCACCGGCGCTCGGCGCAGATGCAGCGGCAGCTGCGCTCGCAGGCGTCCAGGACGGAGCAGTACCGCTGGCGTTCGGGCTTCCGCCCGCCTTGCCGGTGTTCATCGACTTTTTCATGTCGCCGACCACTTGCGTCAGCGCGGAAACCTGCGCGGATAGCTCCTCGAGGCCCTGATTGCGCGGCGAAGTCGGCAAGATCCCGACGGCCGCTGTGAACCCTTGCGGAGTGGGCACCGGTTGTCCCGGTGCGGCGGGTACTGCGGCCGCTGCAGGTATCGCCTGTCCTGGCAGAGTCGGGGTAGCCGCCGCAGGACGCGGTTCGCGCGTGAAGTGCTGGTAGAGGATGAACGCCGTGCCGAAGGTGGCCGTAAAAATCAGCAGGTAGCGGAACTTGGGTTCCATGTCCCGCCATTCCTGAATCCGGTCGTCCAGCCATTTGATGCGAATTTCCATCACTGCCCCTCACGCTTGCGCGCCATTACGATCACCTGGGTCTTCTCGCCCGTGAGCAGCACCGGCTTCGGGAAAATCGAAACCGCGATGACCTCAGGACCGTCGAATTCCTCTTCGCGGAGAACCACGCGGTTCTGCGTTGGATTGCGCACGGTGTAGACGTAGATATCGCCCTCACGACCGCTGTACCGGGTGTCCACTGTCGCGGATAGGCCGTTCATCGCGATCGGCGGCAACTTGACATCGACTTGTGAGTACCCGTCTGGGGCCTTACCGAGGGCGATCGCCTCCATCAGGTCCTGAACGTGCGTTGTATAGTCGCCACCGCCGGAAACCTTTGGACGGCGGCCGGAAACAATGCCGGTGTCGTCGGTCACGATGATCGTTTGCGACGGGATGTTCTTGGGGACGATGTCCAATCCGAGCGCCGACCCGCCGTCGGGCGGTTCGAAGTAGAGATGACGGGCTTGCGCAGGTGCATTGACCCAGTAGACGTAGACGTTGTTGCTCTCCGCCCGCTTGTCAGCGGCGACGTCGCTGGTGCGTACGACATAGGGATTCTTGAACGGGAGCAAGATCCGGTTCGGTTCATCGGCGCTGAGATAGACGGTTACGTTTCCGGTATTGGTCCACGACACCTTCTGTACGCGCGATGGATCCGGAACTCCGATGCCCTCGCCTGGAACCGTCATCACCCCGGGCAGCACGATCTCTTTAGCCGGCGTCGCTTTGACTGCAATGGCTGGATCGACCTTGAGCGCGTCGCGATGGTGCTTGGCGCGAACGCGCGAACGAGCCTTCTTGGCGGGCGCTCCCGACTGTGACGGCGCGGACGCGGCTTGTCCGAAGTCCACTGCGGCCGGTCCATCGTCAGCGCGTGCAGGCAGCGCAATGGTGGATCCGAGGCAGATCGCCAACGCGGCGGGAAGGTAGCGGTTTTTCATCGGCATCACTTCTTCTGTTGAGCTTTGATCCATTCGGAGTTGTGCGCTTTGTCTCCGGAATAGGCGATGACGTCGTCCATCGTCATCCGATAGTTACTGAACCGCACCGGGTATTCGAAGACCCAGGGCTCTGCGGTGTCGCGCGCAGCGTTGACGGTGTGTACTTCGCCTTGGACGAACACACGGCCGAGCTTCTCGTCTGCTTCAAAGCGCTTAAGTACGAAGTAGTAACTGCCGAGCTCGTGCTGAGCTTTCAGGAGCTCGATCTTTTGATCGATAGCCAGGCTGACCTTGGTATAGGCCGCTGGGGACAGAAACGGTTGGACGAAACGCTTCGTCGATTCACCGTTGCTGGGATTGACCGATGCGAGCGCGTTGGTGACGGCGAAGGCGTACGCTTGCATCGCGCCGACGTCCATGCCATTCCGTTCGATTCGCGCCCCATCCGGCATCCCCGGGACTTGGGTCTGAATGATTACGGTCTGGAAAACGACTTTGAGGGCCAATAGCAACGCAACAACAGCGGTACATGCATTGCTCAGCGTCAAGCGCCGGTTGTCTCGCCGCAGGTCTGCGACGGACCGCTCGCGATTTGGAAGATCCATGGGTGCTTTATTCTGCGTTGGCGTCGGCGGGTCGAATCTTTTCGATCAGCCGGTTGGAGCCGGGGTTGATGATGGTTGCGTCACCGATAAACAGGGTCCGCTGAGACTTGAAGCCCTTGCCGTATCCTCTGAGCCCGAACCGGAACAGGAACGCGCGCACGAATCCGTCAAGTTTCTGGCCGCGCCACTCGATGTACTTCTTGTTCGCGCGGTATCCGGCGTAGGGAATTCCAAGGTAGGCCCAAGTCCCATAGAAGTGACCGAGAATCAACGCTGCTAGCACGGCGACAATCAGGATGTACGTGTCTCTGAACTGGACACCTAGAAAGGCGCTATCCGAGCCGCCGTACTTCGGAATGCGGAATTTATTCGACACGACGTGCCCCCTTGTCCCAGCAAACAAGATGCTTTTGCCAGTCGACCGACGAGGCGAACCCGGACGAAGGGACACATGTCTTCTCGCCTACCACAATCACCTTCGGCCAGTTCAGCGCCAATCCAACATGGCGCTGGGCGTGATGGCCCGCGCGCCGGGTCGACGCCGCGCGCTTGGGCGCCAACATCGCCTCGCGGGTGTTCCAAAGTGCGGCCTCCTCCTTTTCACTGAAGAGGTCGTAGTTCTGCCGCGGTGCCTGTCCCAACATGAAGCGTTGCGACTGGCGACCGTCGACGGTATCTCGGCTCGAGTACACGTAGTCCCCTCCCTGCGGAGAATCGATGACGGCAGCCCCCGACTCATACGGGCCATGCGTCGTGAACGCCACCCCGTTCGTCGGCGGCACCGCGAACACCGGCGTCGAGACCAAAATCGCGACCACGAATTCGGTGATAGGTTTTTTCATACATTAATTCTAATCAGTACAAACACGGATCACAATTAATATTTGCTGCCGTAGGCGGAGTAGTACATCCTCGCGGAATAGTCGCGTGCGGACTGCAAACTCGATGTCTGCGCAAAGAACTTCAGAGCTTGCGCGAGGCTCATTTCGCCCGCGACTTTCGAGTACTCGCCCGGGTTCTCGCTGCTACCGTGGGCGACAACGAACGTCGGTGCCGCGGCTACCCGGTAGCGTCGTGTCAAGACCGGATCGACGATCCAGCGCGCGGGCTGCTTCGCACAACACACAGCGTTGATCTGGGCGGCATATTGCTGAGTACCGGTCAGCGTGCCGTCGCTCCCACCAAATCCGGTTAGAACGATCACGGCCTTTGCCTGACTCGCTTCCCGCGCGAGCTCGATTACCGACTGGGCCGGCATTCGGGTGGAAACGAAGATGAAGGTGTTCCAAGGAGCCGCCATCGTTTCGACGAGCGTCGGCTCGGCAAGGGCTGAGTTTCCGAGGCAGAACGCGACAGCGATGAGTATTCGTTTCATGATGGCCTTTGTTACTGAATGGTCTTGGTCGCGCAGCAGTCTTTACGCTGGAAGACGAAGTAGCCGTATTCCTTGTCTTGCGGGCGAGCAGCCCCCATCTCTTGGAAGGCAAGTGGGCGGCCGATTGGCGTGCACATGTTGTCGGGGAAGGGAAAGACGCGATTGGTTTTGTACTGGCGCTTGTCCATGACGAGCTGCGGCACGCCGAGCGCGCCGCAGGACTGCAGGGCGTCGTTGCCGGCTGTCGCCTGCGCTGCCCCGGCCGCGTGGAGTTTCGCGAACAGTCGCGCGATCATCAGGTGGGAGACCTGTTCGGGGGTGTTAGCGATCGCGACGTTGCCGTTCAACGGGTACATCGGGCCCCAGGCCCCCGCTACCCAGAACAGCATCTCCATCGGAAATCCGAATGTCGCGGAAATCGCGTCAGGCAGCTCCGCCGCAATGCTGGGGATGCCAGCAAACGGATAGGCATAAGGGGTGAGCATCAGTGACAGCGCATCGTCGTTCCATGTTGGATCGGCCCAACTCATGAACGGCACGTCAAAGGAGCGATTGTCGAGGCACGGGTTGTTCACGACGACGCCAAGGGCCGACATCACGGGATTGACGTACTCGTTGACATGCATGAACGCGGCCTTGCGCTTTCCCCCGATCGGCGCCGTGGTGTAGGTCTCAGCCCCGTATTCGGCCGCGTTATACGGGGTCTTGATATCGATGCCACCGAGCAGCGGCATGCAACCGGGCTTCGTCGTGGTGTCGACCATGTAACGCGGCTCCCAGAACGAAACGGGCGTGCCGACTGCGAGGTTGTTCGCGCAGACGCAGACCGGGAAGTGACTCGCTCCCGTGTCGTAGTCGTCGCCCGATACCCCCATATTGATGAACCCGCCCATGATCGAGATCGGGAAGATGCAGTCGTAGCAGATGTCGGTGATCAGGTTCGGGAAGCTACCGTTGCATATGGACTGGGCCTGACTGCCGCCGGCGAGGCCGAACGCGAATACAGCAGCTGCCCAAAGGCGCATGAAACGCTTCAATTTGTACCTCCCATGCCGAACTGGACCGCGAGCTTGTCGCCCTGCTGGTATACAGCTGCGGGAACGCTATTGATCTGAATGCCGTAGAGCCTGCCGAGCGTATTGATGATCATCTTTCGCTGGTCCAAGTAGAAAGGAACGCCGGTGCCACCGTGCCAGGGTTGGTTTGCATACCTGAGCCGCATCGAGTACGGGGATCCGGCGGTCAGCACGATCTTCATCGGCTCGTTCTGGCTCCGACGGACTGCGTATTCGACCTGGCGCGGATCGTTGCCATCGATGAACAGCAGCCCGCTCGTAAGGGGCATGACCTTCAGCGGTTCGACGACCGTCCCTCGACGCACAACGACCTTGCCGTTCTGATCACGGTAGTCCTGGGGGACCACGAACCGCAGCGTGTGCAGTTCGGTGCGGGCAGAATAGTTGGTCGCGATGCCGAGAGGCGGCGGATTCTTGATGCTGGCGATCGTCTTGTCGCGATAGGTCTTCCAGAAGGCGTCAAGCTCGCCAGATTGCTGCTTCCTGCGCATGACGTCTTTGATCTGGTCAGCGGCATCGCGGTCGAGCGCGTAGGTTTGCGCTTTCGTTCCGAGGTCTTCGGCGTTCGCGCTCAACGTCAGCGCGGCGAGGACGAGTACAGCGGGTAATCTGAATAGTCGGGTCATTTGTCCACTACCAGTGTCGGTCTAGGAGGGGCTGCAGGCGGGTTGCTGCGGTGGTCAGGCGTTGTCGGGATTGGTGTCGGTCCGCCCCGAGTTATGCGTTCGAACGACGCGCGCACCAAACGCGCGTACTCGATGCGGGCGCGCTCCTTGTTCGGGGCGATGCCCGCGCCGTATGCGCCGACGGCGCGCCACGTGCTCCCGTACATGCGGACGAAATCGGCGAGCAAGAACGCGCCGACGTTGATGTTGGTGCACCCGTCCAGCAGATCGCCCCGCTCGATCCCGTATTTGCGCAGCCACGTGAGGTGAAACGGCATGATCTGCATTACGCCAATCGCGCCGGATTTCGCATTTGTTACCCAAGGCCGGTACCGCGACTCGACATGACCGATCGCGCGGAGCAGATCGACGTTAAGGTTCCTGCGATGTGCCGCGTTCTCAAAACACGCGTTTAGATCGGCGTGCGCTCCAGTGCATACGAGTAGTAGTACTAAAAGTAGAGAAAAAATGCGGACCATCATGCAGCACGACGTAGTGCCCGACGCGCAAGGTTCCGGATCACGGCCGCTCCCGCGAGGGCCAGCTCGGCGGCCACTGCGGCGAAGATCAGATAGAAAGCAATGGCGATCACAAGCGGCGCCATCGGTCCGAGGTCGCCGGCGGTGAACATGATGAAGCCCGCGGTCGACAACAGCGTTATAACAGCGACATGGAGCGTCGTATGCCGGCCGCGCTGAGCCAGCCAAGTCAAGAATCGGCAGAACATGTTATTTCGGGTATCCGCTTTCGTGGTTGATTTCGATATTTCGCGTTGCGTTGCAACCTGGTCTTTTGCGCCAGCGTGGCCGGCGTTTCCATGGTTTTTGACGAGGATTTTCTACGCACTCGTCTCGGTTTCCGAACGCACTCGAAAGCTCATGATGAACAATGCAAGAGCAATAACGGCTACGAGCGCGGCCACCAGATCACGGCCACTGAAGTGTGCATACAGTGCGCCTGACACCGCCAACCATGCGGCGAAGGTCACGAGCAATTTTCGGACACTTCCCCCAAACAAGTTCAAGCGGGTGTGCCTGTTCAGCGGCCTATAGATTCCATACCAGCCAGATAGAGGGATCGAAATCGCGGCAATGCCTCCAATAAGCCAGTCCGAGAAGGAAGACAGTGCTGAAGCATTTACATGCAGAATGTAAGGCACAAGAGGGTTCTCAAAGACGAAGACCTTGGTCAAGGTTGCGCCTATGAGCGCGCAGGCAATCTCATAGGTGCGTGAGTCACCTGAAACCGCAATCGCGGCGATGGCGATCGTCAACGCGCACACGACCAGCACTACCAGACTTGGCACTCCCAGCCAGACCGCGGCCGCGCCCGCGATCAGCGTGGCTGGAATAATCCCCATCCCTAACATGCAAAATCTCCTATATGGCTACCGCCCTACGCCACGTGCTGTCGAACCCTCGTGGTTGCGTCGCGTTGGGGTAACGCAAACCGACAGAAAAAGCAGATGCCGGTTATTTCGAGGCCGTCAGGTTGGCGTGCGATTTTGCGAGTTGCGCCTCGAGCCGCGGTGCGGGTACAAGGCCCGGAATCAGCGTGCCGTCCTCGAAAACCAGTGCCGGCGTGCCGGCGATGTTCCACTGTCGTCCGAATTCGAGATTGCGTGCGATCGGGTTGTCGCAGGTGGGCTGTGCCGACTGCTTGTGCTTGGCCAGGTAGTCCTGCCACGCCGTTAGCAGCTGCGGCTCACGTGTAACGAGCGTGAGGTCTTGGTAAGCCTTCCATGCCGCGGCACGGTCCTTCTGGCACCAGATCCCTTCCGACACTTCTGCAGCGTTCGGATGGCCGGCGAGCGGGAACGGGAAGATATAGATGGTGACGTCGGTCAGCTTCGTGAGCGTGCCTTCCAGTTTGCGGCAGTACGGGCAGTCCGGGTCGGAGAAGATGTAGAGGCGTCGCGAGCCGCTGCCGAATTTGATCGCGTCGTGCAGATTCAATTGGGCGACGTCGATGCGTGGCGGGTTTGCGTCGCGAATCGATTGGGTGAGGGACCGGTGCTGATTGAGGTCAACGACCTCGCCGGAAATGAGGATCGAAAGATCGTCCCGAACGAAGAAGACGTCGCCGCCCTTTGCGACAGACCAGAAGCCGGGGAATGCGCGCTCGACCTTCGCACCCTGCGCGGCGGGGAAACGCTTGACAAGCTCTTCGGGGAAGCCGGCGTGGGCCAGAGCGGCGTAGCCGGCGCAGATGAGGCTGAGGGTGACTTTGGCAAGGCGACGCATGAATCCTCTATTGATCGTTGGAGCGCCTCATGAGGCGTATGCGCACCTCCGGCAGCTCGGGTTTGTACTGCACGATAAATTCAATCAGCGAGTTCACATTGACCCAGGTCCGCGCGCGCCCGCGCTGCGTAAAGAGGATGTGCTCGACGTTCGACCGGTTAAAAAGCGCGAGAAGGATGTACCCGGTCTCAACCTCCTCGATGATGAAGTCCTTAATCGTTCCTGCGGTCGCGGCTTGCTTCAAATCCGTTTCATAAATAGTCTTCATGCCCTGCTCCAGTCGCTAGATAGCGAAATGATACCGAACGGAGCTGGAGCGGCCTGACAAACCTATGTCCCGCACGCCTTCGAGAGGAATTCAGTCGGTCGAGTCGGTGGGAGCGGTGCTTCGCGAAACATCAAAACATCAAAAACGGCATTTTGATGTTAGGCATAGTAGTTGTTGAATACAACCCCGCTGTACACGACGATCACGACGCTCAGACAAAGGGCGAACTCGAGTTCGTAGAGACCTTTGTGCTTGCGCCAGTAGAGGAAACCGGCCGCGAGCATCGTGAGGCAGGTCAGCTTGATGACGGATACGATGCACCCGAGGCTCATCCATTGGGCGAGCCAGTTGACCATCTTGTTTGCTTCGCCGCGAGTATGCGCGGTGGCCAGCGTGCTGTGCCAATCCAGGATCTGGAGGGTGGCGGCGACGCCGAGAAGCATCGGCGTGCGGTACCTCGAGATCGTGGATGTGCGTTGGTCGATCCTCATGTTTTCCCCGTGTCGGCCTGAGATGGATATTAAGTTGTGTCATGGCCGATGATGAGTATAATTTAATTCGCACCGTGATGCATCTGCCCGCGTTGCTCGGTGGCAACTGGGAAATCGGCCTATTCGAGCCGGATCTATCCGCCAAAGACGGCGGCCGCTAGCGTTTCGGGTGCGGGTGCAACGACGACGGATATCGAAATGTACTCAGCGCATCGGCGCGATGCCGGACGAGCTGAGAGAAAAACAATTCAGCCGGGGTGAGAGGATGAGATTAGAGAATATCCGGTACGTCAATTTCGACGAACCAGATCGGCGCGGCGTTCAGGATCGCGCGATCGAGGCAGCCAAGACCGATCCCAAGAAGCTCATCGATGCGTATCGGAATGATTCACGGTCGTTTGACGGTCGTTATGTAGCCGCAGATTTGTTCAAGGAAACGTTTGCGGAATTCAGCGCGTCTCGAGAGTCTCGCAATCGCTACAACAACCCGGTCCACAACGCTGCGGCTGTCCTGTCCTCCGCGCTGTTTGCGGAAAATCTTGCGGCACCGCGTGTGAGCGGGCGTGATACCGTGTATTGCTTGACGGGGTCGCCTGGGGCGGGGAAAACCTCGATGGTCCTTAAGTCCGGTGAGCTGCCGAAGGACGCGGTGATGGTCTTTGAGGGCCAGATGTCGAATTTCGAGACCAGCCGCGACAAGATTCAGAAGGTGCTTGATGCCGGCTATCGGGCGCATATCATCGTAGTACACGCCCGTGTAGAGAACGCGCTCGACAACACCCTGCAGCGCTTCTATGAGGAAGGACGCGGCTCGAGCATTGCGACGATCGCCAACATCGTCGGGAACTTGCCGGAGTCGCTCGAGCAGTTACACAATTTCTTTGGTCAGAATCTGCTGCTCGACGTGGTTGACGTCCGAGACCGGGCAAATCCGGTACAGCTGCAGGGATTCGAAAATGTCGACGTACTGAAATCGGAAGGGAATTATGAGCACATCCAAAAACGACTCCGGCAACGTGTCGAAGACCAACGTGAGTTCGGACGAATCGATGAAGACGCCTACCGACAAGCCGTCGGACTCCCACCGCGAGATCGCCACGAGCTGGATCCAGCAGGGCATGAAAGGCATCAAGGAGATGCACGAGAACGAAGCAGCACGGCAGAAGGTAGCCGACAAGCTGTTCTGACTTCTGCCCCCTCCCCGGAGCAGGTCGGGCGGTTGCCCGCCGGGCTCCGAATCACCGAATCGTCGAGTCTCGGTCGCGATATTGTCGTCCAGGGAAAGGTCGTCGACGTCTCCGACAAGCATGTCGTTGTGCAGACGGGACGAACGGACGCGGTGAGATTCGCGAAAGACGAACTGAGTGGCAACGTCCACATCGGGCAGAACGTGCAGATGAAGCATGACAGCCACGAGCAGAAGCAACACGTCGATCAGTCGCGCGAGATAGCGAAAACGCCGGGCCACGAGCAAGGTCGCGGTATCGGTGAGACCTGAAAGATTCGGCGCGGTCCGGATCCGGACGATTCGGGCGCTGCCCTCACGGGGAAATCATGCTTCGTTTTGAAATCGACGGCCGGACGTTCTCCGGCGACGACCCGGGACTGCAGGGGGCACTGGCACGCGTCCATCGGTCGAAGATCCGTCCGCTTTGCCTCTGCGTAAGGCCAGGCATTCCGATGTACGTGGCCAAGGTCGAGGGGCATTTCCTGATCAAGCGCATGCCCGACTCGGGCGCGTCGCATTCTGCAGACTGCACGTCGTATGAGCCGCCGGCGCAACTCAGCGGACTTGGCGAGGTGATGGGGCACGCGATCCAGGAGGACATCGAGGACGGCACCACGAGTCTGAGATTGGACTTTGCGCTCAACAAGGTCGGCGGCCGGGCGCCGCCCGCGCCATCGAACGCCGAGCAAGACAGCATCAAGGCGGAAACGTCGAAGCTGACGATCCGGTCATTGCTGCACTATCTGTGGGACGAAGCACACCTGACGCATTGGCATCCGGCGATGGAAGGAAAGCGGAGCTGGGCGACTGTGCACAAGTACCTGCTGCGTGCCGCACAGGGAAAGTTCACGAAGGGCTTGCACCTTCCCAGTTCGCTATACGTGCCGGAACCGTACTACGTCGACCGGAAGCATGAGATCGAGCAACGACGGAGCGCACTGCTCGCCTCCGCTGAGAAGTCGAGCCGGCCGGGCAAGAAGCTCTTCATTGCGATCGGCGAGATCAAAGTCGTGGAGGCGGCCCGCTACGGGCACAAAATTGAGCTCAAGCAGGCGCCTGACTTCTTTTTCATGATGAGCAGCGAGCTCAACAAGCGGCTCAAGGTGTTTGCTGCCGAAAAGAGTCTGTGGAACGCGTTTCCGGAGATCCACCTGGTCATGATCGCCACATTCAGCGTAGACACGGCCGGTGTCGCGGACCTCGAGGAAATGGCGCTGATGGTCACGAACGAGCAGTGGATCCCGTTCTCCAATGTTGAGGAAAAGCGCCTGCTCGAGTCACTGATCAAGGGGCGCCGGCGGTTCGTCAAAGGCCTGCGCTACAATCTGCCGGCGACGCGTCCGTTGGCGTCGGTGATTCTCAACGACACCGAAGACAAGCACACGGCCGTGTACATGGTGCCCGGCAATGCGACCGAGGCATATATGACAGCGCTCGGCGAACTCCTCGACGACGATCGGATGCATCACGTTCAGTGGGCCGCGGGCGACGCGATGCCGGTCCTCCCGTCGGCAGCCAGCCGCGGCGCCGTCGAGACCGCATAAGCCGCGCTGGGTAGCCGCTCGAATTCGACTGGCTGTCCCTCCCCCTGTCTCGTCCCCTCTTTTGTTGTGTATGACGGCAATCGCGATCTTTCAAGCGGCCACCGCGCGTGGCGTCGGCCTCTACCTAGTCCCAGCCGTTGCGGGTTCGCTTGTCATATCGCGCTTTGCCCGAGGGGGCGCGCTGTCCGCATTCATCTGTTCGCCGTCGACGCTCGCGCACGAGCTGCTGCACCTCGTGATTGGGCACCTGACATTTGCTCGCCCGGTCAGCCTGACGCTGTGGCCACGGCGGACCCGGGACGGCATGTATGTTTATGGGGCGGTGGAATTCGAGAATCTCCGCTGGTGGAATGCCGCGCCCGCCTGTTTGGCACCGTTGCTTGGGTTCCCGATCGCTGCGGCCGGCGCCTGTTGGCGTACTCAGTCAGCGTCGACGGTGGACGGGTGGGATTTGTTGGTCTGGATCGCGCTCGCCCAGCTGATGGCCGGGTCGTGGCCGTCGGGCACTGATTGGCGACTCGCCGGGCGGTCATGGCCGTACGCCGTGATTACGGCGGCCGGCCTGTTCGGGTACCTGAACTGGCGCTGATGTCGGGACGAAAAAAGATTCAGCGCCGGCGCTGAAGCCGATTCAGAAACCACTCAACGACATCCAGCGGCGTCATCCAGAGGTAGACGACGACGGCCATCAACGACGATAGAACGAAGGCGGCCGCGGCAATGAGCGAGTCGGTCCGGCCGAAGATCCACGCCGCTATCCACGCGATGAACACGAGCGCCGCAAACAGCGCGATACTGGAACCCCACACGTGATGGCAGATGAAAAGGCCAAGGCCTTGCGTCCCCGCGCAGTATGCACCGCCAGCCCACATGCTCAATAGCCATAGGGTGATGAACGCCGTAAGCAGCACAAACCCGGTGATGCGCTCCGCGTGCGCTTGGAACCACGAGCCCATTGCGAGTCCTTTCGTTCGTGGCGGCACTTGCGGGCGTAGTCGGCGGAACAAGAGAAACGGCAATCCAACGATCGTGAAGGCGGTAATGACGAACTGGACGACTACGACGCCTGAGGCGAAGGGGCTGCCTGGCGCGTTGGACGTGAGGTGCGTGAGGACTGCTGGTGCGAGCGCAGCGGCAAGGAAAATGAATAGACAGAGCGTGATCTGGCCGATCTTCTTCAATTAGGCCTCCCTGCGTGGGTGGTGAGTCATTTTCGCATGCGAAATCGGTCCTGACATTGGGGCGCACGCGGGTGCCATTCCGGTAGTGCGCGACACGCGAGAAAAAGGGGCGCATCTGCGCCCCTCTCGTTCCAGCAGTGTGGGCCTTAGCTACCGAGGCCCGCTGCCGTCAGCTGCTGCTGCACTTGCTGCGCGAACAGTGCGTGCAGGCGCGTCGACGGGTTGAAGAGATCCGCGAACATGTACGCTTGGTCTGCGCCGGTGGCCGTATAGGTCTGCGGCGAGCAGAACAGCGCCGATCCGAAGGCCTGCGGGTTCGCAACGCCTGCCTTGGTCGCGTTCGCGATCATAGCGTCGATGTTGCAGGCCGTGCCCGTGTTGCCGACGGTGAAGCCGCTGGTCTGGTAGCTCGCGATCACGCTATCCTGCCACGTCGACAGGTCGACGAGCGTCAGCTTGTTCGCCGGGATGCCCAGCGCCTGCACCGATTGCGAGAGCACCGTGTTGTACATCTTCGCGAGTCCGCTGAGCAGCTGCTGAGCGGCCACACCGGAGCGTACGGCGTATGGGGTCTGGCCGAGGTCCGGCGCGTTCACCAGGACCACGCGCGTTGCACCCGCCGACGCGATCTGCTGGACGACACCCGCGAGCGCCTGAGCAACCGGCGCGAGAGCCGCCCCGCCCTCTTTCTGGACCGCCAGAGTCGGGTCCATGCCGCCGGCAACGTCGGCCGCGATCGCCGATTGAAGCGTCGGGGCCAGCGACAGGATGTCGTTCGTCCCGCCGTTGACGAGTACCAGTTGGCCAGCATTGAAGCTGCCGTGCGCCGTCAGGTAGTTCTGCAGCTGCTGAGTGACAGGAACGGTAGTCGCCTGCGAATAGTCCGCGTTCGCGGTACCTGGCGAAGCGTGCCCGATACCGATTGCCTCATGCACGCGAGCGCCGCCTTGCGCGTAGCCAAAGCCGGTCGACGCGGTGAGCGGCAGGCCAAACCCACCTTGGTATGCGGCGGTCAGCGTGCCGCCGTATGCGGTCGCGATCTTTTGCGCCCACACCTCACCCGGGTTCGTCGTATAGCGGCCGCCACCGAATCCCAGCAGAATGTTCGGCGCGTACGTGCCGACGTCGGACAGCTCGTCGCCGAACGCGACGACTTGGAGTTTCACGCTCCCCTGCGCGTTACTCGAGGACGGATTGCTCGGTGCGGCGCCATCACCCCCGCCTCCGCACGCGGCGAGAGCCACGAAAATCGCAGCGGCAACCAGAGTTTGGCTCATGCGCTTGATTGAACGGGTGGCGTTGAGGTTGGTCTCGTTGAACTTCATTGTTGTGATTCCTCGTTTTGGTTTTCGTTGTTGGTGTGCCGGCCGCGCTGAAGGACTATCGATGCATGCCGACGAGGGGGCCGCTAGCATCCGATGTGGTGAAACGTCTACGACGTCACCGCTCAGGACGTGAAGTCATTTTATCAAAACATCAAAAATGATGTTTTGATATTAACCGGCCAGGCGATGTGGATGTCTTGGTCTCGATGGGTCGTATGAGCCCAAGGCATTCAAGCGGTTATCGGCACGCGAGTGTCATTCTTGACCGTGCGAGCGAGTTGGCACGCTATCGTTTTCGCGACGCAATGCGCCGCGGTACGCCATCCAGACGACAACCGTGTAGGCGAGGATCGCGGGCCCCAACCAATAGTTCTCTGCCATCAGTCCGCGTTTCACGGTGCCGGTCACAATTGGAACGTCGGCAGCCCATAGGCCCCAAGTCAACACCACGTATGTCGCAGTGCCGCCCATTAGCGCGAACATAAACCGCATAAGTTGGGTCGACAGAGATACGGCAGGTGTCGTTCGCGCAAGCAGGAGGAACAAGACGCCTCCGCCGGCAACGAATAATGCGAGTGCATTGATCTCGCCGATCACCGTTCCACCTTTCCAGCTCGGGGCGAGGATGGCCATTCCGGCCGCCTCGACGACGCAGAGCCCCGACAGTGCGTACCAAATGCGGCGTGCGGTTTCCTTTTTCAGCAAATATTCCCTCGTCATGTTTCTATCGCGTTCGAGTGCGACACCGCTTGCTATCGACAGCAATCTGATATCGGATGAGACAGTTTGAATCCCGACCGGCGGAACGGTCGATGACGCCCGGTTGCCCAGTTAGTCACGTGCCGGTGCCATATGAGGCTGTTTACGACGTCGATCGCGATCCGATCAATTCTAATCGATACGAGGACTGATAGAAATTCGGGTGTGGCGCTGACTGCCAACTCGAGAGCGGTTGGCGACCGAACTGGGTCGTTCCTCTCGGGTCGCGATCGGTGTTGCGCGCGTGCTGAGTGCTTTACGACACGACTGAGAACTGTCGGCGCAGGTAGTCGCGGATGGGTACGCGGCCGCGCTCGTCGAGCTCGCAGAAAAAGTAGACGAGCGTGTGCATACCGGCGAGGATCACTGGCGTTAGCAAGAGCGAGTCACCAACGCTGCCGCCGCCAATTCGGGCGAGTCCATTGGTTGCGTGGCAGGTGTATGCGCGATACGCATCCGCCGGGAAGATGGTGAAGAAAGTGGAACAAAACACCGCGGCGGCTGGGAGGTTGCGGTTCAACCCGCGGCCTCGGCGCAGCCAGATCACAAAGCACAAAAGGTAGGTGCCGGGGACGACATGAACGGCCGCGTTGTCGCAGTAGGAGAGGGTCGCCGAAATCAAAAGCGATCCAGCAAGCAATGCTGCGGTCAAAGCGTCGAGTACCTTGAACAGGCGCGGCAGATAGGCAATCGCGATCGCCAGCGGTATGCCGGCGCCGATCAGGTCGAGAGAGACGGAGTTCACGGTGGTTCGTCGGGGCGTCGATCGCCCGTGTTCGGCAGGTTTTCGGCGCGGTGGCGGGAGGTTCAGCGCTGCAGGCGACCATGCTTGACCAGACGCGAATCGATCGCGCCTTTCGTCCGCCCGTGCTTCTTGGCGAGTTCCTTCGGCACGACGCCGGCATCGAAATCGCGCAGCAGCAGCTCGTCCTCTTCGGGCGACCATGCCTTGCCCGCGTTCAGGGGTTTCGCGCCAGAGGGGGGCTGTCTGTCGTCGGCGTCCTCGCGAGTGCGAAGCGCCTGAGCAGCCGCGAACAGCGCGCGAATGACTTCCGGGTGATTGAATGGCCCCTGATCCGATAGAATCTCGCCGGTGATCGGGTCGATGCCGTTAGCGAGTCTCTCGATGATGTCTTGTGGTGACATGGATTCTTTGGTTTCAGGGCTCATAAAATTCACAGTCGAGCGAATGCTGGGCACCCGTTTGCCGCCCTGGTTTGATGACATAGATTGCTCCGCGCTTCGCAATGCCCATCTCGATACCACCATCGCGGCAAAGACACCGCGGCGTGGTCTGCGACGCATAGGCGGTCGCGAGCGCTTCGCTTAAATGCGGGTCATCCGCGCTGTACGCGGTATCGCCAATCTTGAAGTACGTCATTTCAGCTTTCCGCGTCGCATCAGCAGTCGGTCGACATCAATAGGCACCGACCGGCGGGGATGGGTTGGGGGATCAATACGCGGGCGACCGTCTCGATCGCAGGCCTGTTTGCCTCGAACGCGAATACGAGGTCCGCGCCGTTTGCGGTGCGCACACCAAAATGATCCTGCAGCGCCTCCGCCGAGATCTCGCACGTCACATCGATCCCGTTGAACTGCGCTCGAAACGCGACAGTCGTGTTCGGCGTGTAGATGCCGGGCGTGTTGAAAAAGTGAACCGCCATCGTTTTCTCCTTTCCCTAGAGCGCGGGGGCGTAGGCTGTCATCAAGATCCCGTGCCTGCCTGAGAACGTCAACTCGACGAAAAGTCCGCCCGATCGGCAAGGCTCGCCAAATCTATCGAACCCGAACGTACTCACTGATACGATCTCGTGCCTCTTCGTGTTTTCCGCTTTCAGGTCGGCTGCGCAACGTACTCGCCATTCGGACGCTTCAGCAACGTCTCCGGCAAACCGTTGCGCTCGCGTCGCACCACTTTCCATGCTTCCAAAGGGCCCCCGATTACTTGAACACGAACTTCCTTCGTTGCCGGTCCAACGACGACGCAGCCCATTGATGGGATCTCGTACGGCCTGCCGCCCATCCAGTATGCCTTCTCCGGGTCCTCTTCTCGAGGACACACATCGGTTCCAACGATGGACGCCGCGTGCCCGTCTATCAGAACCCGATATTCGGGCGCCATAACCAACTGAGTCTCTGGTAACGCGGCTTGACTCATGTAAAACCGAGCCAAGCGCTCGGCGTGAGGAAGCGCGAGTGCGATCAAGACGATCACGACGGTGACGCCGATCGCGATCGCGCGAGCATGTTCCTCAATGTGGCCTAGTCTCGAGCGGATTGCTTGCATGAGTTTTCCAGTGTCTACAGTCGTGCGGGTACGAACTCCAGTTTCGTCCAGGTGTTCATGTCGGCCGCGTCACTCCGCGTATCGACGATCCACGCGCCGTCGGCGTACGAACAGAGAGCCAGCGAGTTGTCGGTGGATAGGAAGCTGTCGGCCTCCGGCGAATAATCTTGACCGCGCGCGAGCATGCGCCGAGCGAGTTCAAGCAGCTCGGAGGTGACTAGCGTGGCGGGGCGCGCAATTTCCATCGGTTCGTTCCTCAATCCAGTCCAAGCCTGCGTATTCCGTTGTCAGTTCAGCAGTGACAAGAATTTGTCCTTCTGACGGACGTCGTGAGGCTGTTGACTCGATATGTGCCTGACCCAGCTCTGGTGCTCAGCACTGCGATTCACCACCTGCCGGGCATCGGCTTCGACTTTAGCCAGTGCGTTTTCCGACCTCATCGCGTCTTTGTTGCGGCACCAACAGGAAAGCCGATGCCACCAATTCCGATAGTGTGTTTGAACCAGACCAAGCTTGTACTTGGCAAGCACGGCGCGGACCTCGCGCTCGGCATCCGATTGCACCGAAAAATCTGCTGTTGTGAGCGGCATACCCTTCTCCGGTTTTCCTTCGTCTCTTAGATCGTTACCGGGCGTTCGGCGTACCATCGTGCGGCATCGCAGCCCTCGACTCTCGAGCTCTATGCAATGAGTACTTCGGCCGGGATTTTCAACTCGCGATTGAGGCGGCGGATCATGGCCAAGCTCAGCCCTCGCTTCCGATTGAGCACTTCGTAGACCCTGTTCAGATTGCCGAGGTACGGCTGCATATCGCTGGCCGACAAGCCGGCCTGCTCCATGCGAAACTTGATCGCCTCAATCGGATCGGGTAGGTCGAGCGGGAAATGCTCGGCTTCGTAGCGTTCGATCAAGGTTGCGAGGACTTCGAGCTGGTCCCCTTCCGGTGTGCCGGGAGCGGGATCGACGTCGACCAGGGCCGAAACGATGTGCAGGGCCTCTTTGTAGTCGTGTTCGTTGTGAATCGGGCGGATTTCCATATGGGCTACTCCAGCTCTACAGTTTCCGCATCGATTCTGTCGTACTCACCGTGAGTGCCGACGAATTTGATGTAGACGACGCCGATGCGGTAGGCGATCGCCACAATGAGCCTGTAGTCGTTTCCCTTGATGTTGAACACCACCCTGTTTCGCCCGACGAAGCTCACGGACGAATACCGAGCCTTAATGTCTTGAGGTGTCATCCACGCGGCTTTAGCTGCCTCCTCATGCCACGCGAGCAGCGACTGCCGCGCGACCGGGTGCTTCTCGCAGAATGCCAGCAGAACCCTTTTCGAGATTATTCGCATGGGGAGAGTCTAGTCCCATTTTGGGACTATAGCAAGTCTTGCTCGACGTCCCGTTTGCGCCCCAATTCTCTTCCCTCAGGCAGGGTGTCATCCCTCAAGTCCCTGACCATTTACCGCGCACGGCTGTTTGGCGTGTTGAAGGCGTGCGCGCTAGAAAGGGGCTCGAGGTTCCCGACGGTCCCCCGAAGCCGGTGCTCGTCGGAGAAACTGGGCGACGCGACGCCCCACCCTGCCGCCGCACCGGTCCTTCCTTCAACCGTGCATTATCGAGGGGGCTTTTCGGAACGCTGTCTGGCTAGGCCGAAAAGGACGCGGCGGGGACGTATATCCAAATCATTCAGTTTCCTGGTTGGCGCCAAGCAAACCTTTTTTTGGCCGGCGAATCACGCGCCACACATTCGGGAAGCTGGGCGGAAGCTCGGCGGCGCAATTGTATTTGAGCGCTGCCGCCTTCACCCCGGCCTGGACGCAATAGGTGTCAGCCCATTCTGTCAGTGCGCGACCTCTCGGTAACTTTCTGGGGAGGTCGCGACGGTTCTTGATCTGCCGCCGGGCCTTGCGATAGGCGACTACCGTGAATTTTCCGCAGTTGGTACTCCCGATAGCCAGCAAGCCGAGTGGAGGCGCAACGAAGCCGAATCCGATAGCGTAGCCGAGAAGATCCGCGCCGATCGATCGCCAGAGCCAAAACGAGGTCGCCAATGCCAAGACGCCGCTCGCACAGAGTGCAACCCCGACTTGAACGTAGATGTTGTGGAAGAATGGGACAAGCCAGTCGGATTTGTATTCTTCGATCGGGTTGCTAACCGGGTTGGAGGTTTGCAATGACGTAGCAGGTATCCTTGTTGTCGAACTCAAGGCGCTTCCTTCGGTTGAGTGCGGGGCTGAGAAATGACGAAGCCCGCCAGCGTGTTATCGGCCCGGAGACACCAAACCTTAGACGGCCTGCAGCAATTCCGACATGACGCTCGGTGGCGGTAATGCTACGACCGTCGACGCGGGAGAGGAGTGGTCGACAATCTGACGACCGCGCCGTATCAGAAGTCATCGCCGTGTTGTGCGCCAAATATCGATGCCATTTTCCGTGACGGGATAGACCCGGGGAGCGAATGCATGAGCCAATTTTTTGCCGATCAGATCGATCAGTTGGACCTGGCGCTCGACCAATTGGCGATGAAGGATCGCAATTTCGACCGCTTTGCGCTGATGCTGATCGACAACGTCGTCGAGTTGACGCTGCATCAGCATGCGCAGGACATCAGCACCGACGCGATAATGTATCCACCTGACGACGGGCCTCGCTTTCCCCCCGCCAATGTTGCTGAAGCACTGGGACCACGTTTTGACGGCAAGGTCCGGCTCGCACGCGATGCAGGCCTTGTCTCGGACGACCTGGCTCGCACGATCAAATATCTCCATGGCTTTCGCAACACCGCATATCACCGAGGCGCCCGGCACGAGGGCATCCTTCATGCCCTTTCGGCCTTCTACGCTCGGGTCGCATGTCAACTGATGCAGCGGTATCGGCCAATGTTTTGGCCGAGCTCGAGCGCGGACCGGATCTCGCATCGTGTCGTCAAGTATCCTGGGTCATCGAACCTGGCGTGGTCACCCGACACATACAAGAACGCGTGGCAACGTCTTGCAGATGTCGCGGCGCAGCTCGGTGACACCCTGATCGCCGATCTATCGGCCGACATGACGGCGACAATCGATTGGGCAAACAAGCGCCTCGTTGAGATGGCCGACTATCCGACGCCGGTGTCGAAGTCGCTTGATCAGGCGGTCATTGACTACCAGGTGTGGCCTACGGCGTTCTCGACGCTTGGCGAGAAGTACGCGTCCGAGCACGGCGGGCCGGCACCGATGTCACCGGACTATATTGCGTGGATCACGCAGCACTTTCCGTGGCCCCAGCCGACGAATCCGATTCCGTCCTGGCAAAAGCGATTGACCGCACTAAGGAATGAGAAAAACGCGCACGCTGCCCTGCAACGGTATTGCGAATTTATGCAGCAGACAGAGACGCTGCGGGCACAAATCGACATGGCTGCCGACCAACTTGAGGCGTATATTCAGATGCAGGTTGACAACGCCTATCTCGAAGAACAGAGCAGGATGCCATGATGGCAGCGATGTGTGAGGCTCGCGGCCGGCGCTGCACCTGTGCCGCTCCCTCATCGAGCGTTGATGCAACGAGCGAGCGGCGAAAGGACGGAACGTGGACAGAAGGTCAGGCTGCGACGCCCGACGCGCGCCTAAATCGAGCCTCGGCGCGCCTGCCTATGATCATCGCAAAGCAACAACCAATCGCCAAGACGACGCCGGCTCGGGCGAGGTTATAGGGTGTGGCGACCGTCGACCATCCGAGCGCGCGATGAAAGATCAATTCACATGCGATGCTCCACAGGATGAATACGGCGATAGCCCGACGCAGGCCATAACGGGATGCTGCGACGTCGACGGGGTTTCTTCTGGGCTTCAATTACCACCTCTATGGTGTCAGTTGGGGCGAAGTGAGCGGAGCGCTCGAGCGGTCACTTGATCAGAAAACGGTTTCGATTCTTCGCTTCAGCAATCCAGGCCGGCGCGCGGCCGCGCCCGGTCCACGTGGCACCGGTTTTGGGATCCTGGTATTTCGGAGTCGCTTCGACTTTTGCTCGCGTCGTTCCGGTCGTGCGCGAGGCCCGCTTGCGGCCGAACACATCCTGTTCCGTGAGGCCAAACTCCGCCACTTTCGCGCGCACGTCGGCGATCACCGCTTTGATCTCTTCTGCGCGCAGTTGAGCGGCTTCTTGCTGCAGGGTTGCAATTTCAGCGTTCACCTGCGCATACGATCGGTTGCGTTTCGTCATCGTATTCCTCCTTTTTGTCAGCATTTCAGGCGTTTCGGGTAATCTGCCATGACGGGTTTTTATTAAATTCATATTGTGGAATTTAACAGGATCGCACATGCGCAACTAGCAATGAATGTCCACGGAATCGCTTTGCGAGCGACATCCGTAAAGGGATCCCCTAAAGTCTCGGTGGAGCTTTGCCCCATGAACAGCATCAGCCCGGTGCCGAGGACCCAAACGCCCACGGCTATCAGGCCGAGATACTGCCTGCGCACGAACCCTATCATGAACGCGATGAGCAGCAATACTGCACCGCCATAGAGTGCCGCCGGCGGCATGAATTGGGCGAACGAGTCAATAGATCTGAATGCCAGCGTAATTGCCGTTGATGCAAAGAGTCCGACGAACAACGCGCCGATTGCCGTGGAAATTACCTTCATCAGTGAGATTCCCCGATCGCTGTCGATCAATTTTATGCGAATTGCCGCCTTCAAATCCAGCACGCCTACTTCGCAGCCTGGAGTAAAAGGGGCGAGTTGCAGATGACGCGGATTTACAGCTTCTCGGCCAATTCGTCGTTGCGGCGCACCTGTCGAACACCGTGTTCGATTGCGTCTCTCAGGCACGTCGAATGATCGCTGCGCCTGAGTCGTGGCGACGGACACTGTGCGTTTCCCCTTGGCAACAAGTGCCTTGAGCTCGAGTGCATTGCCCAGGAGATCGTCTCCTCAAGGCGGGCATGCCATCGCCCGCACATCGTGCCCATCCTGCATTAACGGCATCGCGGCGTCATGCATGAGGTTAGACGCGTCCCCCCTACGCTATGTCACTGGCATGAAACGGGGCGTGCCGGGTTCAGATCGAACACACGAACCCTACACCGAACTGTACTTTCGAAGTTACCTGAAAATAGAATTCTGCATATTTGTCAATGACTTGGGTGATATATTGTGGAGCTTGTAACTCTACCGATTCCCGACGAAAAGTGACCACCGTAGCATCGTTCGAGCCGCTGTTTCCGGAGGACCGCGTCATCGATCCGCTTGTGGATCGGGCCGCTAGGTTGATCAGCTCGTCGCAGGAACTGCTTGCGGCGCGCGGAACGCCGCTTGCCGACGCGCTAGTTCCGCAGCTGCGCGCGATGAATTCCTACTACACGAACAAGATCGAAGGCCAGCAAACTACGCCTGCGAAGATCGAAGCGGCGCTACGGCGTGAATTCGATCTTGACGCCGCCGAGCGTACGAAGCAGCGCTACGCGGTTGCTCATATCGTGGCGCAGGAGTCGCTCGAGGCGGAATGGCATGGGCAGCCGTTTGGGGCCCTGTTCGATCGGGACCATATCACGACGATTCACGATCGCTTCTTCGCGCAGCTTTCGCCCGAAGAACGGCTGACTTCTGAGGGGCAGAGGATCGTTCCAGGCGAAGTCCGCGACGCCGACGTGGTCGTTGGTCGCCATCGAGCACCGGCGCCGGAAATGGTCGGCCCGTTGATCGACCGACTGGCGACACGCTATGGGAAGATTCGAGGGCGGGAGCACCGGGTAATCGCGCTGGTCTGCGCCCATCATCGGTTGACGTGGATCCATCCATTTTTTGACGGGAACGGGCGTGTCGCGAGACTGCATTCACACCTCGGTCTGAAGGCCGAGGAGCTGACACACGATCTCTGGTCCCCACTTCGAGGATTGGCCCGCGAGCATGAGCAGTACTTCGCGCGATTGAGCGAGGCTGACCAGACACGCCGCAACGATCTCGATGGCCGCGGCAATTTAACCCAAGAGGGATTGGTCCGTTTCGCGGCGTTCTTTCTCGATTGCTGCGTAGACCAAGTCGATTTCATGATCCGGATGACGGAATTCAAGGGCGTCAGGCAACGCATCGTCGACTTTTTGCGTTACCTCGACGCGAACCCGTGGGCGCTCGGGTCCGAGCGCTCCGTGATCAAGCCGGAGGTGTCGGCGCTCGCGCTGGAATTCGTCGCGCTGCAGCGCTCGGTCAGCCGGGCGGAGTTTGCGCAGATGCTTGGTGGGAGCGATGTCCTTGCGCGTCGGATCACAAGGACGCTGCTCGATGTTGGGCTCCTGCAGTCGACATCGCATCGGGGCCCACTGTCGTTCGGGTTACCGTTGTCGAGTCTTCGATTCCTGTTTCCTCGCCTTTGGCCTGAAGTTGACCAGTCGTGACCAGGTCTTGTCCGACACCCTCGATCGACTAGACCGCCAGGGGGCGCCCAGCCGAGCCGCCGCGATGCAGAGGTCGCAACATGCCCTGATACGATGACAGGAAGTCGCGAGAGCGTGTCCACCGCTTATGGTCGCTTGGCGATGGGCGACCGAACCTCCTGCGACCCCGAGGGCTGCCGCGACGGCAATTGCAGTAGCCCTCGCCACAACTTCATGACGTTGGCACGCGTGATTGCGTCGTGGCACACGCGAGCACCCGGCACCTCGGTGACCGCCATGCAGCCCGATCAGGCAATCCGAACCATCAGTTGGTCCATGGCCAGGCCCAACGCGATCGCATAGGCGTGGAGCACGATAGACAACACCATGCCGTTGGAGCGAATCCTCGCGATCGCGAAAACTACGCCAACTAGAAACATGGTTAAGCTGGTCGTCCAGTATTGGTAGTCGTGAACATGGGCGAAGTAAAGCGCGGTCGCACATACCGCGAGCGTCGCAATACCCCAGTTCGCGCGGAATGGGAGCGCGGAGAGTAGAAAATGGCGGAAAGCCAATTCCTCGACGATCGGCGGGAACACGAGCAATGAACCGATCATCACGACGATCTGGAAGAAAGTCTTTGACTGGAAGAGTCCGGCCATGATCACCTCGCGCGGCTGGTGCAACAGCCATCCAAGCGCGTTGTCCGCCAAATAAACGAGCGTGATTGCCGCGACGCCGGTGACGACGTCTCGTCGCCGAATTGTCCCGACGACTTGAATGTCTGGAAAAAACACGCGTCGATGGAGGTAGAACATGACGGCAAGGAACACCAATGCCGGCACGTACCTGAAGAGGATCACGTACGATGCGTAGACCGATTGCAGATCAAGGCTTACCACAACCACCGGAATGATAACGTTCTCGATAAACCGGTAGACACCATAGACCGCCGGCCCCAAAAAAAGCACGATCCAGCGCCAGTTCTTAGCAAACTCGTACGCCCCAGGTCGGCCCGGGAAACTCGATTCGGTACTTGCACTTGCCATAAGGTGTACTGCTCCAATTCAGATAGGTTGTGGGGACATCTCTACGATCGCCCTGACGTAGGAACGAACGAGATCAGGATCGCCCCGCAAGATGCCTTGTGACCTTCGAACGATGCAAAGCTGTTCGCCCCGTAGGCGCCGGTCAACAGCTTCGTCCAGGTCACATTGATGTCGGCCGGCACACGCGCGACCCTGCGCCGTGGCGAGCCGCAGCCGGGCGTCGCGCCGCTGCTCTAGTGGGGCGCAGCGCCAACAAAATACTTGCCGAACCGGGAAGCGCGGCAGGTCGAAACAAATGTGCCGATTGTTTCATCGTCCGAATTAACGAGCGGAACAGCCAGACGTTGCCAGCCGTCCCGCGCGGAATCATATCCGAAGCGTTCAGATATGAAATAAAGGGGCGGATGTCCGCTAGTGTTTTACCCGAATTTCTCCTACATTAACGAGGCCTCGGGCCGGCTGGCCTGACGGACAGAACCTGAGACGAAGGAAGAACAATGAGTTTCGCTCCGAATGGCGGCGTCCCGAACGGCCTCGGCGGCAGTGCGCTGGGCGCTTTGACGCCGGTCAGCAGCGCCTTGGGCGGCCTGGCCGGCTCCCTTGCCTCCGGCGTCGCCGGACAGCTTGGCCCGCTGGCGGGATTGGCCGGTCATCTCGATACCGTGCAGCGCGCAACGCAGCTCGCACAGACGGGTTTCTCGCTGATGGAGAAGGCGCCCAGCGCGGTCACCGAAGCGCTCAACAACGCGACCGGCACCGCTCGCCTGACGCAGCTGAATCGGTACGTGACGGTCGACACGCCGCTCGGTCCCGACGTCCTGCTGGTCAGCGCGGCCATCGTCGACGAGTACGTGAATCGCCTGCCGGAAATCCACCTCGACCTGCTGTCTCACCAGCACGACCTCACGCCCGATCAATTGATCGGCCAGCAGATCAAGCTGAAGCTGGACCACAACGCCCGGCAGTCGACGCTCGAGCGCATTGTCGCGGCGGGCAACACGCAAAACGACCGCTACTTCGACGGCTATGTGGCCGCGTTCGATCGGGTGAGTCACCCCGGCCGCGTCACGCAGTACCAGATGTCGGTGGTGCCGTGGTTCTGGTTCCTGACACGCTCGACGGACTGCCGGATCTTCCAGCACAAGACCCTGCAGGACATCCTTAACGAGATTTTTCAGGAACACGGCTTCTCCGACTTCGTATTCGACATCCGCACCGAGCAGAAGCCGCTTGAGTATGTCGTGATGTATCAGGAATCCTATTTCAACTTCTGCACCCGCCTGATGGAACAGGAGGGGCTGATCTGGACTCACCGCTACCAGAAGGACAAACACATCCTTGTGATCGGCGACACGAACCTGATGTTCAGGCCGATCGACGGCATGGATACGGTGCCGTACGCCGACAGCCAATCGAGCGAATTCAACGGGATCGATCAGCTATACGAAGGCCGGCGCTTCGGTGTCGGCAAAATCGCCTATCGTGACTTCAATCACCAGAATCCATCTTCGCCGCTGATGCTGGTCGAAGCCGGTCCGGAGAACCTCAAGCACGCTCGGCTCGACGCGACCGAACGCTTCGAGCACCAGTCGCTGTACGACCATGGTGACGACGGCAATCGGTACGCGCGCATCGCGATGCAGGCGGAGGAAGCCCAGGCGCACCGTTACGCCGGCGGCGGCCACGCGTGGCGTATGACCACGGCGGGCTGCGTAACGGTCACCGGTCACCCAGTTCTGGCGAACAACCAGGAATACGTGATCCTTCACGTGCGCCACGAGGCCGTAAACGACTACACGCAGCACGACACAAAACTGCCGTATCGCAACAGCTTCGCGCTGCTGCCGAAGAAAATCCCGTTCCGCGCGCCGCGCGTGACACCGAAGCCGGTGATCCACGGCACGCAGTCGGCGATTGTGGTGGGACCGAAAGGCGAGCAGATCCACACCAACGGCAGTTGCGTGAAGCTGCACTTCCTGTGGGACCGGCGCGGCAAGATGGACGGTTCCGACTCGATGTGGGTGCGCGTGTCGCAACCGTGGGCCGGCGACGGCTGGGGCGCGGCCGCGATTCCGCGGATCAAACAGGAGGTGGTCGTCGCGTTCAATCAAGGCGATCCGGATAATCCGGTGATCGTGGGCCGCGTATACAACGGCGAGCAAGGCAATCCGTACCACGGCGCCGGCGGTCAAACGATGGGGATCAAGAGTCAGACGCACAAAGGCGCGGGCTCGAACGAGTTGCGTTTCTCCGACGTGAACGGCCAGCAGGAGTTCTTCATGCACGCGCAGAAGGACATGAATACCGTGGTTGAGAACAGCGAGACGCACAAGGTGTTCGGGCCGCTGCGCACCGTCCTGGTCGCAACCGGCAGCGAAGAAAAGCAGATTCCCCAAGGCAACCTGACCGAGACGATCGCCCTGAAGCGCAGCACGACCGCGACCACGGTTGAGGTGCTGACGCCGGCGAAGGATGGTGGAGGAGGCACGCAGACCCACCAGGCCGACAACAAAATCCTGCTGGAGGTCAAGAACAGTTCGATTTCGTTGACGCCGGACGAGATCCGCCTCAAACACGGAAACTCGGTCATCGTGATCAACGACGCGGGCGTGACCGTCAACGGCCAGCGCATCGACCTCAACAAGTAACGCGAACACGCACGACTACGACCTGCCATGCACTACGCTATCCACGAAGGCACCTTCGAATTGCCGGACGCGGCGCTCGACCGCACCGTCAACATGCTGATTCTTCCGATCGGGACGGGTGGCTTGAGCCTGGTCGTGTCGCGCGGCCGACTGCGCGACGCGGAGTCGATCGACGCCTTCGTCGATCGGGAATGGGAACTGGCGTCGCGCACCGCCAAGGACCTCACTGTGCAGACCCGACGGTCGGTGACGGTAGGACGGGCGGAATGCCCGGGCGTCCAGACGGAATCCACGCACGAGCAGGACGGCCGCACGTTTCATCAACACCAGACCGCGTTTCAGCTCGACGCAGGCGGCCAGGTGATCATCATGACGCTGACCAGCGCGGCGCCGCTGACCGACGAGCAGCGTGCGCTTGCGAACCGGATGCTCGAGAGTTTCCAGCCGCGCCCGCACGGTCCCACGGCGCCCTCGCTCGTTTCCGATAGCCACCGCCCATGAGTCAGCCCGCCGCGCGCAAGGACGATCCGTTCACCCACACCACCCTGATGGGTGACCTGATCGGCATGGGGGGCTCGCTGCTGGGCGGCATGGGCATCGGCTGGCTGCTGACTGAGGGCGCCCTGCTTGCTGCGGCCGCCGTGCTGGAAGTCGGCACGGCCGGCCTGGCTACGCCACTGGTGCTCGCGATTGGCGTGGGCGTGGCCGCCTCCATGCAGGCCTCGGGGCTGAACGACAAGATCGACGAGGCCGCGAAGGGGCTCGGCAATGCGATTTCACCGCCGCAAGTAAAAGGCCACATCAAGAGCGGCTCCCCGGACGTGTTCATCAACGGCGAACACGCTGCGCGTGCGGCCGACGGCGCCGACATGGATACCGTCGAATGTCAGGACCATCCTGGACCGCAGATGATCGCGCAGGGTTCGGACAGCGTCTACATCAACGATTTACCCGCGGCGCGCGTCGACGACAAGACCACCTGCGACGGCACGATCTCCAAAGGATCACCCGACGTGTTCGTGGGTGGCGGCACGAAAACGGTACGCGATATCAGCGCGGCGCGGCCGTGGGTTGCCTGGCTCGGCATGGCGATCGGCATTGCGCTCGCGCTGTGCGGTCGCGGCAATATGAAGTGGAGCAACCTGAAGGGCAAACTACCGTGCCTCGGGATGGGCCTATTGGCCGGTCTCGGCGGCACCCTCCTCGGCAGTCTGATGAGAGGCCACCCGGTCAACGTCATCACCGGCGGCAAGATCCTTGACGGCGCTGACGACACGGACTTCGAACTGCTAGGCCCGCTGCCGATCGTCTGGCGGCGCTTCTACAGCAGTCACGACGATCGCGCGGACAGCCTGTTCGGACCCGGCTGGAGCGTGCCGATCAGCGTCGAGCTGCAGCTTGTGCGCGAACACGGCGAAGTCGTGTCGATCACCTACTGGGACGAACAAGGCCGCGACATCGTGTGCCCGGCCGTGTCGCCCGGTGAAAGCCACTGCAGCGTGCCGGAGGGCATGTATCTGATCTGCACCGCCGGCGGCCACTACGTGGTCGAAACTGTCGACGGCCTCTATCGCGACTTCGGGCGTGCGCGGACCATTGCGGACACGGAGACGCTGAAGCTGCGGCGCCTCGAGGATCGCAACGGCAACTGGATCGAAGTGACGCACGAAACGGCCGGTGACGTCACCCGACCGGCCCGGCTGCACGACAGTGCTGGGCGCCTGTTGACGCTAGCCTACGACGATGCCCACCCGCAGCGGATCGCCGCGGTCGAGCTGACGCTCGGCGTCGACGGCGAACAATCTGAGACGCTGGTGCGCTACGCGTACACCGACGCCGGCGAGTTGGCCGCCGTAACCGACCGCAGCGGGCATACCGGCCGGAAGTTCGCATACGAGCACGGCCTGATGGTCCAGCATACGCTGCGCGGCGGCTTGCAGTGCTTCTATGCCTGGCAGGGTACAGGCCGCGACGCACGCGTCGTGCGTCACTGGACCGACGACGGCGAAGCCTACACGTTCGATGCGGATCTCACCCAGCGCGAAGTGACGATCACTGACCAACTCGGCCGCATCACGCGCTGGACGTGGAACGAGGATCGGCAACCGAGTCGTCACGTGGATGCGGAAGGCCACGTGTGGCTGCTCGAGTGGAACGCGATGCGCCAATTGATCAGCGCGACCGATCCAGCCGGCCATATGACGCGCTTCGAATACGACGAACGTGGCCGCCAGACCGCTCGCATCGACGCGCTCGGCCAGACTGCGCGTACCGAGTGGAACGGTTTTTATGACCTGCCGGTCGCGGAAATCGACCCGACCAATGCACGCTGGATCTACCGTTACGACACGCGCGGCAACCTGACGATGACGCGCGATCCAGCGGGCTTCGCGACCGAGTATCACCGCGACGAGCGCGGCCTCGTGCACACGATTCGCGACGCACGCGGCGGCTATAAATTCCTCGCATGGAACGCGCGCGCGCAGCTGACCTCTTACACTGACTGTTCGGGCAAGGCCACTCGTTTCGAGTACGACGCGCGCGGCGCGCTCGCGCGCGTGACCGATGCCGCCGGCCATGCCACCGTGTACGAAGCCGACGCGATGGGCCGCGTGACGGCAATCGCAACCGCCGACGGCGCGCGCCAGACGTTTCATTACGACGACGCCGGCCGGCTCGTCGAAGTCGTCGATCCGAACCAGCGCCGCACACGCTACGAGCTGAATCCGCGCGGCCAGCTGCTGTCGCGCACCGACGCAGCCGATCGTGTCGTGCGCTTCGGCTACGACGATGCGTTCCGGCTCGCGAGCCTGACCAACGAGAACCGCGAAACCTATCGCTTCCGCTACGATCGCCGCGACTTACTGATCGAGGAAGTCGGGCTCGACGGCAACGCGCGCGCGTACGAATACGATATGCGCGGGCTGGGCATCGCGCTGCGCGAGGGAAAGCTCCAGACCACATTCGAACGAGATGCGATCGGTCAGCTCGTCGCCAAGCAAGCCACACGCGAGCGCTGTGAATACCGTTACGACAAGGCGGGTCGGATCGCAGCGGGCGAACTGTACGCGCTCACAGGTCGCAATCCGTCGCTGAAGAATCGCGTTACCCTGAAATACGGGGCGCGCGGCGAGGTGCTCGAGGAGTACACGCCGACTGGATGGCTGGCGCACACCTACGACGAGCTCGGCAATCGCGTCAGCACCATCGTCTCGGGCGAACAGACGATCGATTGGTTGCATTACGGCTCCGGCCACGTGCACCAGATCCGCGTCGACGACGCCGCGATCGCCGACATCGAGCGCGACGATCTGCACCGCGAGGTGCTGCGCACGCAGGGCAAGCTGACCAGCCAGTTCGGCTACGACGCCGTTGGTCGCCGCGCGCGAGCGGCGGCGCAGCGCGGTGCATCGGCGGACGTACTGCTCGCCAAGCAGTGGCAGTATGACGCGGCGGGCGACGTCGTCCAGAAGCGCGATCAGCGCTACGGTACGACGAGCTACAGTTTCGACCCGACCGGCCGCATTGAGCAGGCGACGGGGCCAGGCCTGCCGTCCGAGGTGTTCCGCTGGGATGCCGCCGCGAACCTGGTATCGAGCGACCACCCGGGCGGCTACGTCGAACACAACCGGCTCAGGATGTTCGAGGACAAGCGCTTCGAGTATGACGCATACGGGCGGCTCGTGCGCAAGCTGAGCGGCCACGGCCCCGCCAGAGAGCAGACGCTCGAATACGACGACTGGAATCAGCTGAAGACCGTCGTGACGAAGGACCGGCTCGGCGTGTCGACCACGCACTTCGAATACGACGCGTTCGGCCGTCGTATCCGCAAGCTCAACGGCAGCTATACGAGCACGGATTTCCTGTGGGACGGCATGCGACTCGTACAGGAGATCTATCACGACCGCCTCGGCGAAGAGGCGCTGACGTACCTATACGAGCCGGACAGCTATGTACCGCTCGCGCGGATCGATCAGGCGGCGCCCGCGGCGAACGATGACGATGCGCGCGACACCGTCTACTATTTCCATAACGACGTGTCGGGGTTGCCCGAAGAGCTGACCGACGTCGGCGGCGAACTGGTCTGGCAGGCTCGCTACAAGGTGTGGGGCAACGCAGTTCAGGAGGAATGGATCGCGCGAGCGCCGCAGCGGCCGACGCCGGCGTGGGGCGAAGCACAGGCCGCGGCCCCCGTGCCGACGCACGTGCCGCGGCCGCAGAACCTGCGCTTCCAGGGGCAGTATCTGGATCGCGAGACCGGGCTGCATTACAACACTTTCCGGTTCTACGATCCGGATATCGGACGCTTCATCAATCCGGATCCGATTGGGCTGATCGGTGGGACGAACTTGTATCAGTACGGGCCGAATTCGATCGTATGGATTGACCCGTGGGGCTGGGCGGCCGATAGGTTGCCACGCACCAACGGCCGCTGGGACGGTGAACCTGGGAACAGCAACTGGTATTCTGACAATGCGAAAGTAAATGCCATTACAGGCAATGATCCGATTCCTTTCAAGGGGGGACGCCCTGACTTCTCTGCATGGTCAAAGGGTACGCTAACCTTCGAGAAAGACGTACTTAACGGTACGCGGGCTGATTTCCCAACGGTCTATGCTGAGCTTGGTCGAATCAAAGGAATTAGTGCGAACGCTGCCAAGAATCTATTGAAAGAGAAGGGACTTACGCCCCATCATTTGAGTGCGACGGAAATTCAGTTCATTCCATCTGATCTACATGGAAATGTCCCGCACACGGGATCTGCGGCAGATATGAGGAAGGCGCGATGCTAGACAAACTTTCGCAACTCGGAGCAATCCCTAACGAATTGTCGTCGGAAAGGAAGATGCAACTTTTAGCTTCCTTGGAGGCTGAGGTTGGACCGCTTCCGGACGACTATAGAAACTTGCTGCTGCATTTCGGCGGGGACATAGAGTTCAATTCGCTCATCAAGTTTCGGTCTGATGAACCGTCACCCTGGGCAGCAGACGACGGCACCGATTCTTTAGATTTTCTCTACGGACTGTCGAGCAAATACGGATCGGCGATGCTCGAGAGGTTTGAGACGTATAAGGGCCGTATTCCGGCTGATTGGATTCCAATCGGAGAAGCGCCGGGTGGGAACCAAGTCTGCCTGAGGATTTCGCCATCGGGCGGCGCTCATTCGGTCGAATTCTGGGATCATGAAAGCGAGGTCGGTCCTGGCTTGCCACCACACGGTACAGGCTTAACTAGAATCACCGACACTCTGCAGGATTTTGTTAGCCGTCTAACTCCGGAGGATCCGCCGGAGAATGCGCCACGTGCCGTAAAGGTGGATCTTCAGTTCTAACCTGAAAGCAGGATGTTCTCGTTTCTGATTCAGCCGAGTCGGAGGTGAAGCATGCGCATAAGAGTGAGGTAAGAAAGCTTTCATGCAGACCTATCGTCCGATTCAGGATTTGCTTGGTGAGCTTCACCGAACCGTCGAACGCGATGGGGTCGACGGTGTCCGAGGTGGCGTATACGTTCAGTCCTGTTGATGTGGCCGACTGGGCAAATCTGCTGATGTCCAACAGGTCTATCCTGGCTTGGCATCGCAACTCGCCGATCACCAGAAGGGTCGCACGATGCTGATGCTCGCAATCGACGGCTGGATTGACGCGAGCGACTTCGGCAAATAATCCAGCGAAAACTCGCTGCCGTCACGCGGCACGATCACGAATGGAAGGCTTCGGGTGCACCAGGTGAATTCTCGTGAGGTCGACGTCAATTCGTTGGCCTTCCAATCAGGATCACACGTTGTCCTTCGCGATGGCGCGACGCTCTCGACCGGCGACCTGTTCCAGGTTGCGCTGATGGGTTCGATGGCGCTGAACGGACAACCGGTCCGGATCGTGGGGCTGCTGCCCGGCGTGACCCTATGGGTGACGACCGGCGCGCTCCAACCGGACGACGGAGAAGATCGGGAAGGATTGCTGGACGGAATCTGGCAGCAAATCCGCCCCAAGCTGATCGAGTGGGTGACGATGCCGGTGTCGCCCGCCGACGCAACGATGGTCCTCGGCGACCATCTGCGCCTGCAGGTTGGGTGGGATGGCCGCTCTCGCGGCCGCGCCAGCACGATGATTATCGAGGTCCGGCATGACGCCACCGCCGTTGCCCTCTACGCTAAACGGCGTCGGCATTCGCCCTTGGTCGAACGGCCACGGACGGGCGAGGAACATGCGCGGAGCCAACGGGCCATCATCCGCGACCAGCTCGTGGATGCATTGCGGCGCGCCGGTGACACCGCAGATCCGAAGCTGGCTCGCTTGCCTGGCCTGATCCGGTACCGCGTCACTGGTGCGATGAGCGCCTGGCACGAGCTGCGCGACACCGTCGACGCAATTGTGTCTCCATCGCTGACTCAAGCATTGCAGACGTGGGGCCTGATAGCGCTGGTCCGCTACATCGATCAGTTCACGCACGACCTGTTACCCGACGGCGCAGACGGCTATTCCGCCGAACAGGTCCGGATGCTCGCGCAATTCAGCGCCGTGTGGCTGGCATTTGAGGTCCGCAACGGCGTGTTCTATGAACCGACTCCACCCCTGCACCGGCTGCTCGACGCAGCATACATTGCCGACGACGTACCGATCGGCATGCTGACATTGCCTGCCGATACGTTGTGCATCATTCCCGAGCCGGTTCGCTGGGGCCGCACGGGCGAAGTGGAGGCGATCGCGATCTTCCGGACCGCGCGTGCCTTGGGTTTCGCGACGTGGACCTATCGGAAGGACGTGGGCTCGATGGTCATGATGGACGCGATCAGCCTGTCGCTGAACGATCCGGACAAGACCATTCACACCCTGTTGGACGAGTCGTTCCAGGATTCGGTGTATACCGACGACGCGGAGGCCCGTTCTTTGTGGCGCCACGCGCTCGACTATGCGATCAAGATGCTACTGTATCTGAACGCGCGCGATGCGCAGGTCGTGCATGATCAAGCGTATTCGAATGCACCGCGCAACTTTGCTGGGCTTGGCAAGCGCAAGCGTGCCGAGCGGCTCGCCGAGATCGAGCAACTCTACGATCGGCATGTCGTCGGGCCTGCAATTCTTGATGCCGAGTCGGCGAACAACGTCCCGACGGACGGCCCGCACCACGAAGTGCGGGGCCATTGGCGGCGACCGCATTTCCGGATGCAGCCGCATGGGCCGCAGGCATCGTTGCGCAAATTGGTCTTCATCGGCCCGACGATCGTGCGGCCGGATCGCCTTGGTCTGGCATGATGCGCGGGCCGAGATTCAGTCACGAGTAAAACGGACGTCACCTTTTCACACCTTGGCGTCGTCAGAACGAAGACAGGCTGTTCGTCGTTCGCCGCCGCCATGCCGTCGAATCGATGGACTGCGGAGGTCATCAATACACGCGAAATCTGGGTATTAGATCATATGACGATTAGGATAACTCATTCTAGGCGGCCTGCTCCAGACAGATAGTCAATGATTGTTACGTCGCAAGAGCATGGCTTCGGCACTGGCGGGCACACGTGCAGGCCTTCTCGCACCAGCAGCGTCGAACCACCCTTCGTTTCAGGCAGTCCGCAAATGATGAACAACGGCGGCACTTACGCTCAGCAGCGCGTAAGTGCATGTTCATCCCGCGCCCTCTACGCTGCCCGTGGCCGGCCGGAACCCGAATGCACGAGCCGAGGACGTTGCCCGGCGAATACCCGGGCGTCTGAACGATGCTCGCCGCTGGGCGCTTCGCTCATCACCTCTAGGAACTGGCGCCGCAACCGCATCGCCTTGTCTTGGGAGCACTTCAAAAACGTCCGGATTTCCTTCACGGTTGGCCGGAGCTGCCCTTCCGCGATTGCATGAGTGAGAACCACCAAGTCGGAGTGCGTGACGCGCCCCGTGCACCCATCGCGCGACGGATAAGTCGCGGCGGCGTCTACCGCGTGACTCGACGTGACCGGGGCGTTACTTGCCGCGGCCGGTGCGGGCTGCGCCTCGACGCGGCATCGGGATGTCGTGACTGGGACGTGACTCGCGGCAGCCACGCTGGAATCGGACACGATCGAAGGCTGCGGGTGGCCGCCGGCATCGCGCCGGGCCGGCGGCAGCGCAAGCAGCCAGCAGAGGCATGCCACGCACTCGAGCACCGAGCCGTAGATGAGTGCAACCGCAAGGTCGACGGTTTCGCGAGAAACGTCCAGCCAAGCCGCCGCCCGCGCGGTGACCGGATCGATTCGAGCCAGTTCTTCGCGCGCCTCCTGGCGTTCGTTCGCTACTCGCATCCGGTCGATGGTTTGTTCGCGCCGGCGACCTTCGGCTGCCTCGACGTCGAAGGCAGCAAGCTGCGCGGAAAGCGACTCGCGCCGAACGGCGAGTTGTTCGCAGCGGGTCGTGCATCGTGAATTGCGGGCGACTGCGAGCTGCTGCGTCACGCGCGCTTGATCGCGCGCGATCTCAGCCAGGCTGCGGCCAGCGGCCGGCGGTGCATCGGCCGCCTGGACGCTGCGATGGAGCGTCGTCGCCCTCACGTCACCCGCGTGGCGCTGCGCAGCCAAGAAAAACGTGGCGTGACCATATCCGGTGCTAACCATGCAGACGATCCATAACGCCATCGCGAGCAGGCGGACGTTCGCTCCGGCGCCGCGCGACAGCGCAGGGATCAGGTGTGCACCGAGAAGTAGGACCACGCCGACAGCCGCCCACACCGCGCGCTCGACCGGAAGCCCGCCACGCTCGATGCCGGCGACGACGGAGATCCATAGCGATGTGCCACTCGCAAGCGTGGCGAGCAGCCATCCGCAGGCGCGGGACGAAGAGAACGGTAGGCAGCGCGATAGCTGCCCGGACGCAGGCGCGATGTTGTTCAAGATAGCCTCTTTGATTTGCGGTTGACCCCGCTTCCCATCGCCAAATGGGGTGAGCGGGCACAAGGCAGGGTTGGCGAACCGGCAATCAAAGAAACCGGCAGACCGTAAGGTCTCCCCACCGAGGCCCGCCCATAGAAGCGGCGCGCAGAGGCCATCGGCACAAAAAAGACCGCAGGGCGCGGTCTTGTGCGCTTTGATTGTACGGGTCGCCAAACCCGACGCCTGTTGTCTCAGGCGTGCGCCCAGTATATCGACAGGGGCTTCTGTTTACAAGCGGGTGCGCCCTCGTCTGGGGTAAGGGAGGCGTGGGAATGAGATCTTTTATGCAACTAACGGTCATTGCGCTTCCTGCTCGCAAGCCCAGGCCCCATCGCACCACCCTCGCCCTCTTGCCTCCAAGAACGGGGGCGCACCGCGTGCGCGACACATCCGGTGCATAGCCGGGAGGCAAGGCCTCTTGCGCGGCCTCGCCGGTCATCACGACAACTTCGTTTTGACCCGCTTCGCCGGTCGGCGTCCAGTTTGCCCGCGCAATTGCGCCGCCTGTTCGCCGGCCACCCTCGCCTCCGATCGCGCTCGCTCCGCGTCAGCCTCGGCACGCTCGGTGAGCGCTCTCGCCTCCTCAAGCCGCGCACTCAAATCAGTCTTCTGCGAGTCAAGGACGGCGGCCGATTGTTCTGCAGCAATACGCGCCAGACGTTCCCGCTCGAGTTCGCCTCGCACGGCCGTGAGATCCATTTCCAATCTCGGCATCGCCTCCAAACGCAGCAGTGCCTTCGCGAGTTCGGTTCGGGCTTGTTCGGCCGCCTGGCGCTCGCGCGCGGCCTCATCCCGCGCCGCGGCGAGATCGAGGGCCAATTGCCCGGCTTTACCCTCGGCTTCGGCCTTGTCGATCGACAGGGCCTCGATTTCGTCGTCACGGGTCGCGATGAGATCCGCCTGTCGTTCGTTTTCGCTGGCGAGATCGGCGGCCGCTTGCTGGAGATCAGCGAGTTCGGCCTCGAGTGTCGCTCGAGCCGCCGAGAGCTCCAAAGCCATCCAATCGACGATCGCGCGCTGCAGTGCCGCCGGCACCGCGAGGGTCGGACTGGGCTGTTGGTCCTGTCCCGCTTTCCAACGTTGGAGGAACTTGGTGATCGTGCCCATGCTGCCGACCCCGCCCAACCGTTCGCGGACACCGCGCAGGGTCGGCTTGACCCCCTCGGCCTTCATCGTGTCCGCGATAGCGTAGACCTGTTCTGCGGTGATGGTAGCTTCGCGACCCATTATTGACCTCGTTACGATACGATATGATTGATACGATACGTTATGATACGAAACGTTCGAAAGCAAGTGCGTTTGTCGATCCATGGTAGCGGTCTATCGCACGCAGCACTCAACCAAGTCCGGCCTCGGTGGCGCCGATCGGCGCAGTCGCCAGCTCCACATCGGCCATCCCGGCCTCGATGAAGTGGTGGCGAGCTTGACGCACATCTGATCGAACACTTGAAGGGCCGGCGGCCTGAACCGGCGCTGGCGCGCTGAGACGCCGGCCGCTCGGATTCAGAGCACTAGAGCGTTGGCGGGACGGGGGTGCGAGGCGCACCACCCCTGTGAGGGTGGTTCGGCCGCGGTTTCGCATGCGAAACCCCAGGTCTTTGATGGGACGGGCGCTACTGCGACGGTCGACTGGCTTTTAATACCAGCACGAAGCTTTGCAATCAGTCGCCGCGTAGGCGGGTAGATCGCCCGCCGGATGCGATAGCGTGGAAACCACGGGTTGTAATTCGTGATCCTCGGATCGCCAACGAGTGCTACTGTGATCAGGACCCAGTAATCCTCGAGGCTATCGACATGCTTGAATCTGGTCGACAGCCCGAATACCTCAAAGAAAAATTGGGCCGCAAATGCATCCGCGGCGCGCTGCACTGCGAACATCATCACAAGAGGTAGGCACCAACCAGATGGGGTCTGCGCGTCACTGCCCCGGGTTGCAGTGTGTGGCAAGCCGAAGGCAGGGCCGGTGCCCAATCGCGATCAAACTCGTCATCGGACTTAGCTCCTTGAAGCGCTGGTAACGACGAAGTATGTGAGTTAGAGGCCAGTGGCTTTTCGAGCCACAGCTCGGGTCTTCATGAAGACGCTTTGTCCGAGCCCCCCACGCAGCAAGGGCGCAGCAAGAATATCGTCAACAGTCGCCGTGCGTTTGTCGATTCCGTTGCGGGTCATTAGGAAGCCATTAGTCGGCGCATGGACGAATTCGCGAAACCACTCGTCCTGTTGCTCTGGCGATGCAGCCATAAATAGCGCGATCCCTTGCTCGGACTGACTGGTATTTCTGTCGCGTGCCGCCAACTCAACGGCCGACACATGCAGCTCGCGCTGAACATCACGAGCGCGCGCTGAGGCTTCCTTTACCTGCTCGTCAAGGTCGAGAATTTGTTGCGCCTGGGCGTTGACACGCTCCAACTCGGACAATTTGCGGCCGTTTTTGATCGCGTCCATGCAGTACCCACGGACCGTTTTGAGTTTTCCTTGTTCGGCCTTGGCCTTGGTATAGTCGTAGGCATTCCGCAATCGCTCAACCGTGTAAAACGCGCGGTCCTGGTCGATCTTGTCTATGTCCGTTTGCGAGAGTCCCGCACCGTCCATCAACAGACGGTACACCTCGATCCGGTCATTGGGAACATGGAATAATGTATCTAGTGGCGCTTTCCGCTTGATTCGAAAGCGAGTGAAGCCGGTCTTTCGCGTTCCCGGCACGTTTTTCGTGTCCGAGCGGAGCCGAGTAATTTCCAGGTGCGAGTGTTGGTTGATCTGCTTGATCGCAGGCTCAATGTGGTCCCGGTTGAAATACTTGTATTCGACCGGCCCACTTGCTTTACTGTCGAGCCAGCCCTTCATCTCTTCGGTCGAAAAAAAATCCGTAACGACCTCGTCTTCGGACGCATAAGGCATCAGGTGATCATAGAGCACCCGAGCGAATGTCGTATTGAACTGCGTTGTGACTCGCAGGCTCAGCCAGTGGGTTTTCTGCGGCCCTCGCAACAGCGGCACAATTTCCGGCGGAACGCGAAAGCGGATGCGGCCGTCGTCGATCGAAACACGATTAATCAACTGTAGCGAGCCAAAGGGATGAGTGTCTTCGCTACCGATGGGACCAGAGACCTGAATCAGAGCCTTTTGAGCTGCGGTAATAGCGTCCCGCAAGTTGCGGTTGCTGTTCCCGGCCGGGTAACGCATCAGCCATTTGAAAAAGCCCAGGTCCTCGTCGTAAATTGCCTCTTCGGTTTCGCGCTGTGCGACGATGAAATACGCTGCATCAATCAACCGCCTTCCGAGGACGGTGAGATCAAGTATACGAACTAGAAGGTTGTTCCTCAGGAACCCGATGTCCGTCGTCGCAGTTTCAATCGGCCTATAGCCTTCGTCCGCAGCCGCTGAGAACAGTTCCAGAGCCAGTTGTTGCGACGTGGCAAGTTGGCCGCGTTCGGACATCCCCTCTTCCACCTTATCCATTGATCATGGGGCTGAACGTTACGCGCGCATTCGGTGTGCTGTCAAGAGACGAAGCTCACCGGCCATATCTCCCGCCGGCGTTCAGCCGCTCCCAGGACCGGCAGAAGCCTCACCGTTTGAGCGGCAAAACCCTCACCGATCGGCAAAGCCGCCACTGCTGGGCCGGCAATTCTCTCTTGGAGGCCGCTATTCACACCCCCAATGCCGCCAAAAGGCTCACCGATTCAACGCTAAGCCTTTGATTAAGAAGCAAATGGGTTGTCTCTGTAAGTTTGTCGGTGTTGTTTTTTAAAACAACGAACGAACTGACGCCTAGCTGAAATGCTCGAAATTGCGGCGCTTTGGCTGGTCGATCAAGGCTCAGGAAGCAACGGAACCGCCGAGATCGCCGCTTTGGCGATGGGATTCGGCAATCGAGCGGTGAGCCTTTTGCCGCGCTCCCCTTTGCTCTCCTCCCAGGCCGGTTGGAACCTAAGCTTCAAATTGACACGAGCTGAGTCCTCTGAAGGCCCGAAAACACACGGTCTGGGAGGTGTAAACGCCGAAATACGGATGTGGAGACGAATTTTCTAGCTAACTTTGGATCAGGCGCGTATTCTTGGGTTTGTCGTAAAAATTCGACCAACCCAAGAATTCTGTGGAAAGCCGAAAATACGAGGCTTTCCCGAAACTGATGAGGACACCCACGATGAAGATGAGTGAGTTGCCAGCGGTTGAGCGGCGAGTCAATCTGTCTGATTTGAGCCAGTTTGCCGCGCGCTTGGAAATGAAGACGAAGGACCTTCGGGAAGAGATTTTAGCTCCCCGACCTCGCAAAAGTCCTCCAGTCTTCACCACGACCGAACTTGCGGAACTGTGCGGGCTAGAGCGAAACAAGATCCAGTACCACTATAACCGCGAGAACAATCCGCTCCCAGCAGGAGAACCGCAAGGAAATGGTCGCTCACGTCTATTCACGCTGGCGGAGGCGCGTCTCTGGGTACAGGAAGCCTCCGCTATCTGGCAATCTCCGGTGAAGACCGGAGTAGGAACTCACCACGCCGCAGTGCTTTCAACAGCGAACTTCAAGGGTGGATCGTGCAAGACGACGACCGCAATGTGTATCGCGCAAGGGCTCTCGCTCCGCGGCCGCAAAGTATTGCTGATCGACCTGGATCCCCAAGCTTCACTGTCGGAACTCTGTGGCCTTTACGCCGAGAAGGATGTGACGTGGGAAGACACCGTGCTGCCCTACATCTACGACCCGGATAAAGTGACGCTCGGTGAGAAAGTTCAGAGCACCTACTGGGACGGCATCGACCTCATCCCTGCGAACAACTTCATGCACGACGCGGAGTTTTTTATACCGAGCCAGGTCGTTGGCAACTCAAAGTATGAATTTTGGGCAGTGCTACGGAAAGGTCTCGAACCGCTTCGCTCACGATATGACTACATCGTCTTAGACAGTGCACCGTCGCTGTCCTATTTGACGATGAACGGCATGATTGCGGCTGATTCACTGGTGATGCCGCTGGTCCCTGAGAGCCTTGACTTCATCTCGTCCGTGTCCTTCTGGACGTTATTTTCGGCCGTGGCGGAGACCTTCTCGAAGCACGAAGTACAGAAGAGCTACGACTTTGTTTCGGTACTTCTTTCGAAGGTCGATAACGCCAGTACGTCGTCTTCCCACATTGTGCGTGATTGGGCCCGGCAGTCATATGAGGAATGGCTTTCACCGATCGAGATCCCGGCATCGAGCGTTATGAGCAACGGCGCGCTTGCATTCTCGACGGTCTTCGACCTTTCGAGGGGGGATGCGGTCGCAAAGACTCTTTCGCGCATCCGGCAACCACTGACAGACTATTGTCGGTGGATCGACGACCAGTACGTTGCGAAATGGAGGGGCGCAGAATGAGCAACCTCCGTGAACGCATGAAAGCCAAGACGGCGAACATGAAGTCGACGAGCGAATACGATACGCCTACCGAAACCAATGGGGCGAGTGCTCGGACGGCGCCCGGGATGGCCGCAGCGTTGGCAAACGCTAACCGTCGGATCGAAGAGTTGGAAAAGACCGGGCCGTCTTCGGTGCTTCCCGTGGCGGACATCGTGCCCAACCCTTGGCAGCCTCGACGAATCTTCAACGAAGAGAAGATGACCCAACTTGCGGAATCGATCCGCGAGGCCGGCTTGGCGCAACCGATTGTGGTACGTCAAGCCAAGACAGGCTACCAGATTGTGGCCGGCGAGCGCCGCTGGCGGGCGCACAAGATGATCGGAATGGAAACGATCAAGGTCACACTCGTTGACATCTCCGACGAGGAGATGGCAATGCTCGCGTTGGTTGAGAACGTCGTTCGGGATGACCTGTCCGATTACGAGATTTCACGATCAATCCGGGATACGGAGAAGGAGTTTCCGAATAAGAAGCGGATGGCCGAAGCGTTAGGACTCAACCGCACTATGCTGTACCGGTACCTAGCTTTTGGGGAACTGCCCGAATTCGTTGTTCGCGATCTAGAGATTAACCCACGCCTCCTCGGCTCGAACGGAGCGTTTGATCTGGCAGCGGTACTCAAGAATAAGGACCGGCGCGCGCATGAGATTGCGTCGGAATTATGGGCGCGAGTGGTTGCTGGGGATCTGGATCAAACCAAGCTCGCGAAGGCCTTGAAGGATGCAATAGACAATGAAGGAAAGTCGGGGTCGGTTACTGACCGTAGCATTGAGAAGATTTTCTCGGGGAAGGCGCAAGCAGGGTCAATAACAAAGGACGCAGGGGGGCTTTCGGTAAAGATCAAGGCAGGCGCCTTGACGCCCGAAATGGAGGGGAGAATCCGCTCGTTCGTTACCGGGCTATTCACGGAAAACGAGTAGGGGAATAGGCGCCGCAGATGATAAGAGTCCGCCAAGGTTCGACTTAAACAGATGGTCAGTCTGACCAAAACAGCCCGATCTGGCTAGCCGATCGGGCTGTTTTTATTGGTGTTCTAGTAGAACACTTTGCTGGCCCTTTCGCTGGAGTGTTCTACTAGAACACTCGCCGTCCCACAACAAGGCGCTACGAGATGGTGGCCGCACCCGCTTCGCCTAGCCCATCAGTCAGCGTGCGCACTTTGCGCTGGAGGCCTCTATGGGATGTCCCCGCCCCAGACTTTTCTGACTTCACCCGGCGAAAGCGCGCTCTACTCCTGAAGATATCAAAAGAGTTCGAGCGCTAATGGGATAGTGGCGCCCCCGTGACTTGACCACATTGCGGTCAAGTCCGGACCGAGAACCGCAAGTCCGAAAGCCTTTGCGGGTGCGATTTTTAGTGGGGCCTCAGTAGGTGGGGCAAGACCAACTCTGCTCGGCCGCATTGATATCTTTCGTGAAGCAGAATAGAGTCTCGAGCACTCTTGAACCGGTGCTCTGGACGGTTGCGGGCCGAGCTCGAGAAGCAATGCCCGCATCGCCGCCAACGACATGCTGATCGCCGCGCATGCGCTGGACGTCGACGCCATCCCAAGTCACGGCCAACACGGCTGAATTTACCCGCGTCGCTGGGCTGCCGATCGAAAACCGGCTGCGGCCGGCGACGTAATGTGTGGACCAGACTTCGCAGGAAGGAAAGCAGCGCTGTACCGCGTGTAGGAAAACGGTGTCGAGCGGTCCGTTTTTTCACAGGTACGATCGACGTTTTCACTTTGATGGGACCGACCATGACCCTACGCGATCGCGTTCTGGCTCACGCCGCTGCAACGAAGCGTCTCCTGAAGGCGCGCGACGCCACCCCGATCCGCTACGCCGGCCCGCTCGGTGTGGAGTGTGTGCAGCGCAATGTCCGCGTGCTCGATTACGACGTCGACACGCTTCTGTTTATCAGCCCCTATTTCGACCCCGAGTCCGGTCGAAGCATTGGCAGTCTGGCGGAGATCGACGCGGCGCCGACGACTTGATCGGCACGCGTCGGCCGCCGGCGCACCCATTGATGCATCCTGAAACCTTACGCAACGAACCGTCCCATGGAACCGACCGCCGAGCTTGAGGCCGCCCGTCACCGCTTGCGCGAACTGCGCGCCGAGTTTTACCAACGCTATGCCGACCGTCAGGCGTTGATGGACCGAAAGATAGCCGAGCACCCGGATCAGCAGTTCCATCCGGACGCGGAAGCCCAGCACGTGATCGCCCAACAGCAGGCGGTCCTGAATGAGTGGATCGCCTACGCGGCGGCCGTCGTCGAGCAATTCGATGCGAAGCCGACGTCTGAGGTGTTCCACTTTCTGATCGAGCACGATCCGATTCTTGAGTCGACGTTCGGCGCTTCACCAATCCAGCTGGCGACTAAAAAGGGGACCTTGCGCCGGCTCGTGCTGGTGACGACGGACGATGGCCGAAAGCTGAAGTGGATCGGGCTGTTTCTGGCGAGTGGCCAATGGGTGGGGCTCGAGAACTGCGAGGCAGAGGAACTGTGGTCCCCGCGAGAACGCGAGATCGCGAACGAGGGGCGCTATGTCGAGCCGAACCTCGACATTCAGCTCATCAAGGACGGCCAACTCGTCGACGGGACCATGACGAACGAGGGGCTGTTCTTTCCGATTGACGGGCCGCTCGCGTTTCTCAACGCGCATCGCGCGTGCGGCGACTGACCGACGTGAATGCCTGAACCCGGCTGCGGCCGGGTTGTGGTGGCGCACCGTCAATGTCGAACTCTCCCTATTGGTATGCCAAGACGGTCCGCTTGATCACGCAAATACTTCCCCCAACGCGGCTCCGGTCGGGTTTTTCATGGGTTTCTCGATCCTGTATCCAGATATATCTCCATACAGCATACGGCTTGGCGAACTACGCCTCGCCGTGGCGTTCGGCCCGGCCAGCGGTGCGGATCGCGCCGGCGGCCGCCGCGGCCCTCGCCGTGAACTGCTGCCAGGCGATCTCGAGCTCGACCATTTCGGCCTCGGCGTCGGCCGTCAGCCGCTCCCTGTGGTCCGCCAGCCAGGCGACCAGCGCCTCGGCATCGGCCCGGTCGTCCGCGCGGCGCCCGGGCGTCGCGAAGTGGCGGTGCAGGTCGTTGACCGACACCGCGTGGCCGAACAGCACGCGCATCAGCTGCCGCGTGGTGGTGATCGTCGCGTCGGGCGGGGGCGGGGCGATCGCCTGGACGAACGCAATCACCGCTCGCGCCCGGGCCCGGCGCTTGATGCCGCTCATCAGGCCGCGCAGGTGCCGGCTGCCGAGATCGGGGTGCGCGAGCATGGCCTGCACGGCCGCGTCGTGATCGGCCGGCGTGAAGAAGGGCATCGTCAAACCGTACTGTATGGAGATATATCTTTATACAGCACGGTATTTCGGCCGTCGAGCCGGGTGCAAAAATGCCACATCTGATAACTCTGCGCATCAGACGTTGCGCCGGATAGCGGGGGCGACGCCACATGGATGGAGAGCGGCATTGAACTTGCCCGGCCGGCATCTGACTCGAGCCGAGCAGGGGAGGGCGGAGAGAGGCGGATCGTCACCCTCGAAATCGGCCTTGCTGGCCGGTCCAGCAGCGCCTATGCTGGATGCGCGGCGGTCTTTCGGGCCTAGACAGCCTGACCGCCGGAGTAGTTGGGTTGAATGCGGGCCGCCGACATGAGAACGAGGCGGCCCGATTTTTTTAGCGGCAGCTCTTGTCTGCTAACTCCTATTAGCAGCCTGCTGTTTAATTGCTAGAATACAGCAGTTGCGATTTGAATATTTAGGGCCACTCCCTTTTAGCCCGCCGACCCTCATGGTGCTCCGCCGTTCCGCCCACCTGCCCGCACGCGTCACCCGGCGCGATACCCTCGGGCGCACCCTGCTCGATGCGCTCGGCCAGCCCGCCCGAGTCAATGCGGGCGCTGCCGGGTTCACGCTCGCACCGTGCTCCAGCGACGCGTGCAGTCCGCTTGAACTCGGGCGCCTGCAGGATCAGCTGCAGGCCGGCGTGCCGAGTGGGGCACAGGCGGGCCGGATCGGGCCGGACGTCGGCCCCGGTGGCGCCCGCGGGTACCGGCTCGCGCCCGACACTTGGACCAGCGTGTCCCCCAAGGGGACTTCCTGCGGGGCGCAACGGCCGCATCCAGGATCGGTGCGGGCCGCCAAGCAGGCCGCGCTTGAGGCCGCTGAACCACGCGAGCGCGAGCGTGTGCTCGGCCACGCGAAGATCCGCGATGCGATCGCGCTGCTCGAGCGCCACAGCTATTGCGTGATCGGCCCGGACGCGGGAGCGCCGTCGGATGGCTAATCGCCCGCAAGCGCTCACGGTGCCGCCGCCGGCGACCTACACGCGCACCGACTTCGCGGCGCTGCGCGCGCGCATCCAAGGCATTCCCGCGGCGACCATCGCGCGTCGCTTCTACGACGTCGAGGACGGCGCGGTGCCGGCCGAGGCCGACGCGGTCGAGCGGCATCTGACCGCGATGCGCGACGCGCTGGTGCGTCTGGCGCTCCTGAACGGTTCCGCGGCGTTGGCCGAGCACCTGCGCGCGTCGATGCGGCAGCACGGTGAAGCCAAGCTCACCGCCTTGACGCTGCGCATGGTCGAGGACGCGGCCAAGCTCGCCGCGGCTGCGCCCGCGGCCGATCACGCGCTCACGCTGTGGTTCCGGCCACTCGTCGCGCAGCGCCTGATCGGGGAGGGGATCGCGACGCTCGGCGAATTGATTGCGTATTGCAACCGGCTCGGCGGCAGCTGGTGGCGCTCGATTCCCCGCATCGGTCCGTTGCGCGCGAAGACGCTGGTGGTCTGGCTGCGCCGGCACGAGGCGACGCTCGGCGCGCGCGTGGATGCCGACGTCGACGCGACGCCGCTCACGCCCGCACCCGATCGCGCGATCGTGGTCGGGCCGGGCACGCAAGGGCTCGCACCGCTCGAGCGGCTGGCCGCGCCGGTCGAGCTGTCGGGTGCGAGCGGCACCAACCGCGCGGTGGGGTTTCCGTTCATTCGCGCCGAGCACGACCTGGCCGCCCTCCACGCGTGGCTCGCGCGCTACCGCGACCGGCCCGCGACGCTGCGCGCGTACACGCGCGAGATCGAGCGTTTCGTGCTGTGGGCGCTCAAGGTGCGCGGCGTCGCGGTCTCGTCACTGCGCGTCGAGGACTGCGACGCGTACAAGGATTTTTTAGCGCAGCCGAGCGCCGACTTCTGCGGACCGAAGCGGCCCCGCGCGAGTGGCCGCTGGCGTCCCTTTACCGGCTCGCTGTCGGCCGACAGCCAGGCCTATGCGGTGCGCACGCTGCGCATGGCATTCGACTGGCTGGTCAAGGTGCGCTATCTGGCCGGCAACCCGTTCAGCGCAGTGACGCTGCCGGCCACGCTCACGCGCGAGTGGTCGCTGCAGGTCGATCGGGCGTTGTCTCCCGATCTGCTGCGCACGTTGCGCGACACGCTCGATGCGCGCTGCGCGCGGCCAGGTGAGGCGGCCGCGCAATGGCGGATCGCGCGCGCGGCGATCGGCCTGATGGTCGATTCGGGCCTGCGCCGCGCCGAAGCCGCGCGTGCGCGGCGCAGCGGCATCAAGCGCGTCGACGGCATCAAAGGGCAATCGGTGTGGACGCTCACGCTGGTCGGCAAGCGCAGCAAGGTGCGCACGGTGCCGGTCAGCCCCGCCACGCTCGATGCGCTGCGCGCGCACTGGGCCGACCGCCGGCTCGCGTGGGACGGGGGGCACGGCAGGGAAGTGACCGATGATTGCTCGCCCGACTTGCCCTTGCTGGCACCGCTGACGATTCCCGGCACGGCGGCGGCCCAGGCCCGGCACGGCGAGCGGCCGGTCGCCGAGGTCGATTCTTACACGCCCGATGCGCTCGGACGCCTGGTACGGACGGCGCTCAAGCGGCTGCAGGTCGAGCTGCAGCGTTGGGGCGCGTTGTCGCTGTGGGACGCCGCGCAGTTGCAAAAGACCAGCGCGCACGCGCTGCGCCATACGTTCGGCACCGATGCGACCGCGCGCGGCGTGCCGATCGACGTGGTGCAGCAGATTCTCGGCCACGCATCACTCGCGACCACGTCGATCTACGTGAAGGCGCAGCAGCAGCGCGTGCTCGAAGCGGCGCTCGACTATTACCAGCAGCAGGCGCGAGCGGTGCCCACCGAATCGGCGTCGCTCGCGCCGCAGTTGATCGGTGACGAAGATGGCGACGCCTTCCTTGCGCGCGATGATGACGAGGTGGCCGGGATGCGGTGCGCACCGATCAAGCTCACGCTGCGCGTCGAGAACGTGGCATCCACCGGGCGCGGGCGCGCGCGGACGATCCGCGCGCTCGAGGGCGGCATCCTGGCCGATCACGCGGCCGAACGCCTCGCGCCCGGCGTGTACGCGCTCAAGGTGCTGCACGAAGACGAGGCGGCACTTGACGTTGCGCTCGACGATCTATTCGAAGAGATCCGCGACGAAGCGCATCTGCACAATTGCGTGGCCGAGATCGATGCGCAGTGGGTGGGCACGGAGCGCACGTGGACCTATCGGGTGCCGGCCGGCAACGTGATTCCGTTTCCGGGCGGGGCGGGACGTTCGGCGTCGGCAGAAGGAGATATCGTCGAGGCGCCGCCCGGCCCGCGCGTGATGCGCCTGCGGGTCAGTCTGCAGGACGTGATGCCGGAAGTCTGGCGTCGCCTCGAAGTGCCGGCCGACATTTCGTTGGCCGCGCTGCACGACGTGATCCAGGCCGCGATGGGCTGGCACGACCGGCATCGCTACGGGTTCGGGTTTGCGGGGCCGGTTGGGGCGCTGAAACCGTTGGCAAGCGGGGCGGCCGACGTGCGGCTCGACGAGGTGGCCGCGATCAGTGCGGCGCTGACCTACACGTACGACCTCGACGACGACTGGCGCCACGCCGTCACGATCGAGGCGATTGGGCCGGCGACCGCGGACGCGCGCTATCCGCGCTGCGTCGCCGGCGCCGGGGCGTGCCCACCCGAGGACAGTGGCGGACCGGCCGGCTATGCGCAGTTGCTGCGCACGCTCGCCGGCCGGATGACCGACGAAAAGCGAGAACTGCTCGAGTGGTTGGGCGAGCCGTTCGATCCGGACGGGTTTCGGCTCGCCGAGGCGAATGCGCGGCTCGTTGTACTTTGACACTCGGAGAGCCGGCGTGCCCCTTGACTTCCTGTGAACCGTTGCGGCCGATCACTTCGCGGCGTTTCAATCACTCCTCGCTCGAATAGCTGTCGGGGTTCAGCTCGTGGTACTGAAAAATAGGACCGTTGAATCACGTGATGAAAGTTCGTACCATTTCTGTCGAAGCCGCAAGCGCCCAGCGCGCGGGGGGCCTCATTTCGGACTTCATGCTTCAACGCATCGCCGGCGGCTGGTGTGTGTTGCTCGTCGAGACGGGGCGCACGGATTCACTGGTTGCCGTGCAGCGGAAAGACGTCGACGCAACGGATGAGAACGCGGCAACGTTTCCGACCTCGGATGAGGCGTTGGCGATCATCTTTCAGATCGGCTTCGACATCGCGCGCAATGCGATCGGTATGTGGCGCCCGGAGCCGAAGCATATGGAGCGCCTTCAGAGTAAAACGATGGACGTGTTGAAAAGTGTCGTAGATGCACCGAAGAACGCCACATGACGACTCGCTAAGCAGGAGCGCTTGATGCGAAACTTTGTAATCGTGCTTTTGCTGATTGTGACGCACGTGTTGGGCCGAGCTTTAGTGCGGGTCGAAAACACGCGGTACGCCCTTTGGCTCGGAGTATGCCCGAACATGCGACAGATGACTGCGGCGATCGGGGACAACAGTTCGGGCCCTGACGCACTGAACTGTATGACGACGATTCAGACCCGCACCGGATGGTGGTGGCACCTTTACTATGCAGTGACCGACAACGGCTGAATATCGAGGAGGATGGGATGCGCAGACTCGCGGAGATTGCAGTCGAGGTGAGAAAAGACTGGCACCCCATCAACAACGGAGCCGCCGTGTCCGCCCTCGATGCGATGGCAACGATGGGGCTGGTCACGGAACCCTATGGCTTCGACCGCCATGGTTATGGCGTGACTGGCCAATTTCTATCGAACGCTACAGGATGGCGCGGCCCGGTAGCGCGACGCATAAAAGCGGAATAGCGCGCCATGTGTGCGCGATAGGATACGACAGCGAAGCAGCAGCCGGAGGTTGCGATGAAACGGGTGAATCGGTTCGCGGAGTACGAGGGCTGGAAGATCGAGGCGTCACCGACCATTTTGGCGAATCAGCGGCTCTTCGTCTCGGGTGTGATCGTCTCACGTGGTGACGAGCGGTTCATTTTCACCGACCTTGGCAATCGCGTTTATCGAGCCCAAGCCTGCGAACGCGGGATCGAATGGGCAAAGCAGTGGATCGACAACAACTACCGATACCGCACACCTCAGTCTCCGAATGAATCGCGGAAGTACCGATGAGGGGCCGTGGCCTTCGCAAAGCGGGGGACATGACGAACTCGGTTGAGCGTCTCCTGCTGCATTTCGTCTGAGCGTGCGGGAGATCATCCATCGCCGTCAGTTCGGTGTTCCTGTCGTTCGCCGGTTTCCACGCTGGGCCAGAGCGTCGCTACGTGCCGTGTCCCGTCTCGCGGACTAGATGCGGAACAAATATTAAGAAACTTGGAAAACAGCGGGATTCGATATGACGCGGACAGCATATTCAGAGCAATTCGGTCGTGAACTGGATGTAGAGCAATTGGCGCGCTTATGTACGGGCACCGCCTCGGATGCGCCAATCGATCTCGCGTCGCCGTTGATTCGGGAAGCGCTCGCTGTAGTGGTCCCGGAGCTCGAGTGCCCTTCGTGCTTCGCGACAGGTGCGATGTTTGTTCGCGGCGGCCGCAGCAGCAACGGGCGGGTGGTTCGACAGGCACATTTCCGCTTCGTCGGCCCCGGTGAACAGACAGCCCATCATCCGCTGTGCGACTTCTATCGCAACGACACCTCTGATGCGAAGCGCGAAGGTGGGGTCGATTTCGGCGAAGCAAAGTCCGCGTTGACACGTGCGATTGGCCAACTGGTATGCACGGGCATTGAGCGGCAAATGTTCAACCAGGTTGACATGCGCGCGCTCCGAAAGTGGCATTTCGAGCTGAGATCCGCCCATCAATTCCACATTAGTCGACCAGCAGCGGCCGTCAACTGGTGTATTCAGCTTGCGGCGCACCGTGCCCATGGGAGCAGCGTGCCTTTTCAGCCGTGCTTTGGCGATGTTCCTGAGTTCGACTGGAAGCACGCGGCACAACGGGAACTGTCGACTCGGTATAGCGAGGTCGTCGAGCGCTTCCTCGCACGGCTTCGACCTGGCTTCGGTTGGTTCAATGCGAAGGAGCGCGCGATCGCGCTCATCAACCAACGCATGGGCCAAACCATGTTTGATGCGACGCCGCTTGCAACGCACTACGAACGCGCGATCGCGTTGGCCGAATTTGCCGCCCTTCATTGGCAGCCACTTCGGCGGGCGTTTGGCCGCCCATCCCTGATCGGCGAGGAATCGAAGGGTGCCCCGGTTCTCGCGCTGTGCGCGCTACTGTTGTTTGTATCCGAATGGGACCTATCTCGGGCTGCGGCGAAACTCGTCGAGCTGATTTCCGCGCCACCGCCTGATGACTTAACACTGGGGAATTTCATCGGCTTGAATCCGTTTCACGACGTGCGGGCGCTACGGCTAATAAAAGCCGTCCAGGACGCCACGGTCGGACTCGAAAGCAACTTCGCTTACGAGGAAGAGCTTCGCGCGAAGATCCACGCACTGCAGACGCAGCACGCGGCATATCGTGCCGTCAGTTAGGCGATGTAGAGTGCCAGAATCTTCCCGATCCTCCGGGAGTTGCGCGTCGATGATCGACTACGGGGATACTTCAATGGATGATCAGCAGTTGGCTTCCGAGCTGGAGCAGCGCGACGCGGTAGTAGCGCATTTCTCACACCACGCCAACGTGCGGGAGGGGGCACCTCCCCGGAGGACCTGCAACCAGCAATCCGGGAACGGGTCCAGTGACGTCTGTCATGCTCGGTGCTGCTAGCTGGGCATTCAACGACGCCACGAGATTGACGTGTCGATCCAATCCGGTGTGCCGGCCATGCCCGGACCTTGCAGACCCAGGTTCTTCCGTCACCGTCGCCTGACTTACCCGACCTATGCTGAACTCTATTGTCGAAGACCGGACCGCTCAGTATCTCGGCGAAGCGCGTGACCTCGCGATATTCCTGCAGTTCGTCGACCGATGGGTCTCGGGAATGCCCGACCTCAGCTACAACATCCACCTGTTTCTCGGGAGAAATGGCGAGAACTGGCTTCTCAAGCCGGGCATCGCACACTACCGACGTGCAACGCAGACCACCGAGGCGCGCATGCCGGCCGAGTTCAAGCAGCGCGTGATTCCCTATCTGGAATCGACGCTCGATCTTGCCGAGGTCGATTGGCTTGCAATCGCGCAGCTTCACAGCGAGGCCGATCGCACCGTCGCTTCAGCAACTCAGCGCTGCGGATGTGATGTCCGACCGTCCGAACAATGAATCTGACACGGAATTCTCGAACATGTTTGAAATTACCCCCGAGGATATTGCCAACCTAGATGATCGGCAGCTCAGAACCCTCGTCGGCCGGTTATGTGAAGCGGAATTGCGTAGCCGTGGGTGTTCCACTGCGGCCGTCACTTGGGGGGGCGATCAGAATGCAACCGATGGCGGCCTTGACGTGAGAGTCAGCGTACCGAACCGAGAGTGGGATGATGGATTTATTCCTCGCTGTTGCACCGGCTTTCAGGTCAAGCGACAGGATATGCCGCCGGGCGCCATCACTGCGGAAATGCGCCCCAAAGGAGAACTCCGCCCGGTGATCCGGGATCTCGCTGAAGAAGAAGGGGCATACATCATCGTCAGCTCGTTGGGGACCACTAGCGATAGTGCGTTGGCGAAGCGTAAGAAGGCGATTACGGCGGCGGCCAACGGGCTAGCTGGCAAGCTTCATAGCGACTTCTACGATCGTACACGATTGGCGACGTGGGTGCGCAACCATCCAGGACTCGTCGTTTGGGTACGAGGCGCAATCGGCCGGTCAATCTCAGGCTGGGAAGCTTTTGGTCCATGGGCATACCCCGCTGGAGGAGTCGACGCAGCCTATCTGGTCGACAACGATGTCCGGATGCGAGACCGCTCCTCCGGCAATTCACGAGAGATGTCCGCGTTGGACGGGTTGCACCGCATTCGTGGAATATTGCGTCAAGCACCGGGCGTTGTGAGACTAGTCGGCTTGTCTGGGGTTGGGAAAACGCGGTTTGTGCAGGCACTTTTCGATGATCGCGTTGGTCAGGACGCGTTGGACCCCGCGCTTGCGGTTTACACGAATTTGAGCAACGACCCAGATCCGCAACCGTTCAAGCTCACGTCCGACCTGATTGCCAGTCGCGCTCGTGCAATCTTGATCGTCGACAATTGCCCTTCGGAGTTGCACGGACGGTTATCGGAGCTGGTGCGGTCCTCGGGCGGTAGCCTGAGTATCCTGACTGTCGAGTATGACATTAAGGATGACGTGCCGGAAGGCACCGAAGTCTTCGAGCTCCGCGCGGCGTCGGTTGGGCTCGTCGAAACACTTCTACAGAGCCGCTTCCCGAGGCTATCCGGCATAAACGTGAGAACAGCGGCCGAGTTCTCTTGCGGCAACGCCCGTATTGCGATTGCGCTAGCTAGTACGGTCAATCGAGGCGGCACACTCGCGAAACTAAGCGATGCACAGCTATTCGAGCGCCTCTTCGCCCAGCGTCAGGGCTTCGACAAGTCGCTCTTGGCGATGGCACAGGCCTGCGCGCTCGTTTACTCGTTCAACGCAGACGACCTATCCGACGGTCCTGATGCTGAGCTATACCGAATTGCTGGCCTGGTCGGTGCTAGTCCCGAACAAGCCCATGGGGCCGTCGCGGAGCTACTGCGACGAGACCTTGCGCAACGCCGAGGGAAATGGCGTGCGATTCTTCCCCATGCGCTCGCAAACCACCTCGCGACGAGTGCGCTGCAGAATCTCACCCTTGACCGGATCAATGAGGCTCTTGCGGGTGGTGCACCGGAGCGCTTGACGATCTCCTTTGCGAGGCGATTGGGCTATCTCGACAGCAGCGCCGAAGCAAGGAGTATCGTTGGTACATGGCTAGCCGCTCAGGGATGGATCGGCCAACACGTCTGGAATCTCAACGATTTTGGCAAGGCAGTCTTTCAAAACTGCCTCCCCGCAGCGCCCGAAGCCGGTCTGATAGCACTGGAAGTCAACGTGCCGCCAGTCGGCCCTGATCTAGCGCTGGACGGGCATGATTATGTTGCCCACGCATTGCGATCCCTAGCTTGGCGGGCCGACCTTTTCGACCGGTGCGCGACGTTGCTTCAGTTCCTTGCTGTCCACAGCAAGTTCGGCGCAGCAAGTAATATTCATACCTCGTTTTTCCATCTCTTCCTTTCAGGAACACATGCCTCGGCCGAGCAGCGGGTGCAAGTCGTGCGGAAGCTACTGCGGTCTGACAACGCAATCAAGCGCAAGCTTGGATTGTCAGCACTCCGAGCTTTGTTGTGTTCTCATTTTTTTACGTCGCAGTACGACTTCCAGTTTGGTGCGCATTCCCGTGACTTTGGTTATCACCCGGAAACGGCTTCGGACGTCCTGCATTGGTATAAAGCAGCACTCTCAGTGGCGGAGGAGTTTGCTCTATCCAACACTCCAGTCGAACGCGATGTTCAGGAAGTTATAGCGGCGAGTTTTCGCGGCCTGTGGGTGCAGGTGGGATTGCGTGATGACCTGGAGGTTCTAGCAAAACAGCTCGCGAAAAAGGGGTTTTGGAATGAGGGTTGGCACGCCGTGAAGCAGACCCGCTTCTATGATGAAAAGGACAAGGATTCTGAAAACTACGCGCGGCTGGGTGCGATGGCGAATATGCTACGACCGCGTAGTCTCGTCGAGCGAATCCGGGCTCGAGTGTTCTCGAGCAGCGGCTACGATCTGGACGAAGGTGACGCCACCGACGCACACAATTTTCAGCGGGCCGTGGAGCGGCAGAATGACGAGGTATTTGCCCTTGCCGCCGACGTCGCGAACGATCCGGCCGTGCTTGATGAGCTGATGCCCGAAATCTTGGGTGGCGGGTCGAATATATGGTATTTCGGTATGGGACTGGCGCGAGGCGCACTGGACCCGAAGGACCTATGGAATCGCTTGGTCACTGCGTTCGGGCAGATTCCCGAGGAAAATTGCGACTTGCGAGTTCTCAGCGGCTTCCTTCTCGAGCTCGCGAACGGGCATTCGCCGCTGCTTGGCGAATTATTGGACGAGGCCGTGCGGAAGGATCCGCTTGCATCGCATTTCCCTCAGTTGCTGCCGCCGGTATTGAATGTGCCTGATGGCATCGCGCGACTGCGCCGATCGCTTGAACTCGGAAAAGTGCCGATTGCACGTTACGTGGACATCCATTTCGGCCGGGCTGTTGAAGTGATTCCCGCCGTCGATATCGCCAGCTTTATTGTTTCTGTATCAAAGGTGAAAGACGGCATGCGGGTGGCGATACGAATGCTCGGCAGCCAGTTTTTCAGCGACATTCACGACAAGCGCCTGCACGCGGCGCCGATCGTTGAGGCTGGACGAACCGTACTGAGCGCCGTCGATTTCAATGACGTCGATGATGCGTTAGCGGACGATTACCACTTGAAGAGTGTGATCGATGTCTGTGCGATCGGGGAAGCGGGCCATTCCGTGGTGCTTACCCTCTGCGCGAACTTACGCCGGGCGTCGATCGACCAGCGGTTTGGGGTCTATCGTGGCGAGTTGCTGAAGTGTCTCGCCAAGTTGCAGCCGAGAGCAATGTTGGATGCCCTGTTTACGGGCGACGAAACCGAAGTTGCGGCTGGTGCCCGGCTGATCACGCGCACGATCCTTAACCATGGAAATCCGTTGGAGGAAGTGAGCGACGAATCGTTGCTCGCGTGGTGCTCGGAAGAGCCCGCCACCCGTTACCCGCTCATCGCCACCGTCGCGCCAGTGTTCGAGACGACAATCGAGCATCAACCACGGAACTGGCGACCGCTTGCTGCGCGGTTGGCTCATGAGGCGCCCGACGCGCAGGTCGTCATGAGCGCACTCGTCGAGCGGCTGCGTCCGATGATCTGGGGCGGTTCGCGCTCGACGATCCTGAGGGAGAACGCGATCTTGCTGAGTCGATTTGATACCCGCAGCGTCCCCTCGCTGTCCGCATTTATCGAACAGGAGAAAAGTGAGCTACTTCGAGAGGCAAGCGAGGACGCGGTGTGGGAGGCCAAGCGGGACCGAGAACGCGATGAGCGTTTCGAGTAGGAGGGTACTGCATCCATCCCATCGATTAGCGGCCTGTGACGGGCGTTAGCGAGGCGTCGACGAGCAAAGCCACGACTCGCCTTGCGCCTCGCGTGAGAGCCACGTAGAGGTGTTGCGCAGTCATGCGTTCGGGCTCATGGATGTCGCATAGCCCTGGCAGTACGAAACGCGGTCAGCAGACCGTGAATCTCGTCCGCCGATGCTGTACAAAGATATATCTTCAAACAGCACTAGCGCGCCATGTCATTCTTCACTTTCCGCGATCGCGATGACGCCGTCACGGCCATGCTCGCGCATGCCGGCGTCGGCGATCGCCATTTGCAAGGCTTGCTGAGCGGCATCAAGCGCCGCGCGCGCACGCGCGGTGATCGCGTTCGTGCAGTCGCTGGATCCGCCCCCGCCCGACGCGACGATCGCGACCACGCGCGGGCTGATGCAAAGCCTGTTTGGCCGCGCCGTCTCGGTCAACGATCTGCACCGCCACTTTTCGACGCCCGTTCGAAAGGCGGACGATCGGGCCGATCTGATCGCGCAGGCGCGCTGGTTCGATGCGCATCGCGAGCGCTTGCTCGAGGACGCTGGTCGGCTCATTGTCGAGCTCGACCTAGCCTGGATGCGGTTCACTCAGGACGCGGCGGACGAAGCCGGCCGCATCCGCCACGCGGAAACGGGAGCCGGAAGCTCGCGTGACGTGACGGGTTGACAGCTGGCGACCGCGTCGCAGAATGAGGCCTCCGATATTTGCCGCGCGCGAGGTGCTGGCGAAGGTCGCACGCACACTGATCCGCGGCAGCGTCACCGTGCTGCAGGGTGCCACTGACCGGCGACGACCTGCGCGTCGCGATCGCCTTGACCGCCAAGCAACGCCGCTACGCGTCCGAGAGCGAGGCGCGGGCGGAGGTCGCCGGCGGACGCCTGTACGCGTGACGGGGCGGGAGGAGCTTGCCGGGCGATCACCGGCATGTATCAGCCCGGCTTGCCGGTGTGATGACGGAACAAGAATTCGACTTTCGCCGCGATTCGATGGCGCAATCGAGCCGACGAGTATCCCGTATAATTTTCTGCCCTCGTGGGGGCCTCGCCGAGGCTCCGCATGGGCGACTCAAATTGCAGCGGAACCGCAAAGAAAAAGCCCCGCATCGAGCGGGGCTTTTAAGAACTGGGGGCTTGAGCCTCTTGGATTAAGCCATCAAAGATTGCCGGCACCAATCGGGTCGCGCCCCACTAGACTGTGGACCAGCACTGCTGCTGGCCGAACGCCCATCTTAGGCCACATGTTCAATCTTGTCAATCAGCCTGAAAGAATTGCCCTGGCTCGGCTCGTCGAGTTCTTCTCCGACCGAAAGCATTGGTACCGTTCGCTTTGGGGCATCGGTACTACGTTGTCGATGGAGGAACTGTTCGAGGCCTGTTCAGTGATGAGACAGGGGCATCTAAGCGAGGGTTCAGTCAAGCGCATCGCGTCATCGCTACAAAAGCGCGTTGGCGTACACCCCGCATTTACAGCAGAAGAGAAACAGTTTCTTCGCGACCAGGTGCAACAGGTGCCGCGTGCTGAAGGCGTCGCACACTTCGCAATACGCGAGCTTTCGGAGCGGGTGTCGATCGACTATCTCGCTCGATGGGCAACTGCGGTCGCCAGGCACGATTTTCGTGCCGAGCACTTCGCACGCCACGTTGGCGCTCATCTACTCGATATGGGCTTCTCGAGTCAGCATCTGCGAGCCGTAATCGCCCAAAAGAACGACGCACCTGAACCAGTCACCTTAGCCGAACTGTGTGAGGAACTGCAGGGCATCGTGCGGACGAACGTCCCGCGTGAGTTCGAGGTATTACTGGCGTTCAGAATCGCCCCATGGGCACGCAGTGGGCTACCCACCGTCTGGCTGACCGGCGCCGCGATCACCGGATGGTTGTCGGAAAATGGTTTCGACACAGCTGGCGTGCGGGCCGCTGCGGCCATGGTGATCACCGTGCGCGCGCGCGACGAGATCGGCGCGGCGGAGGCTGCCCGCAATGAAGCGGATCGCTATTCGGCACGTGCCCTGCTCGCGACGGGCCAGCCACTCCACTACCTGCCAAACCTGTGGGTTCGTGGCAGCGCCGACGCGGCGCTGATGACCGCAAGCGCTCGAGGCGTCGAGGTCAGGGAGTTGCATCGTGAGGCCCGAGTATTCGCGACGGACGTCAGTCAGGACGTGGACGCCGCCTTGGAGCTGCTGGCGCATCTGGAGGGGAGTTCGCCGCCGGCCGCCGTTGCAGGCGGATGGGGCGCAATTGAGGGTTTGCTCGCGGACCCGAATGACCGAGCCTCTGCGGCGGATAATCTGGCCACGCTGGTCACTTGCTCGTTCCCTCGCGCCGAACTTACGGCGCTGTCCCACCGCGTCGAGCGCATCCTGCCCGACAACTTTGCCGAGCTTTCGGGGGTCGACGTCAATCGTGAGCGATGTCGCATCCTGGCGACTATGATTCTCGAGGAGCGGATCCCGGCGCTGCCGAGCGTAGCGGATCAGGCAGCCGTTGCCCGGATGAAGAAATTGCTCAGCAATCCTCGCATTGAACTTCAGACGATCAAGGACATGATCAGCGAGTCCTTCCATCGGCTGTATCGCCAGCGCAATTTGATCCTGCATGGCGGGCGGCTCGATAGCGTCGCGCTCACTGCCAGTCTTCGCACCGTGGCGAAGCTCGCTGGCGCAGGCATGGACCGCATTACTCATGGGCACTATGTCCAGGGTCTTCGACCGCTCGAGCTCGTGGCGAAAGCAAATTTGGCGCTGGCAGTGGTGAGTCGGGACGCTCCATTGGGATGCGTCGACTTGCTCGAAGCGAACTGACGAGCGCTTGCCAGGTCGGCCATGCATAGGATGTGCATGGGCGTAGCGCCCGGGGCGTCAGGGTAATATCCGAGGGGCCAAATGCCCCAGATGCGGCCGCGGGTGACCCGGCACCATTGTGTTGCTGACAGGGCTCGGCGTCGAATAACCGATTCGACGCGACGACGACGTTGTCCGCCCTGCTGCTCGAGCGGCTTTCCGCGCGGCCTTACTTACGGGAGAAATGCATGGAGCAAGCATACGCGGCGATCGGGCGCGCGGTGATCGCGATGCAGATGTTCGAGGTGGCCTTCGTGTCGATTCACGAAGGCTTCAAGATGATCACCGACCCGGCGTACCTTCAGGCGACGGGTGGGATGATCGAAGAGCGACGATACAAAAACGCGACGGCGAACGTCGTGAAAGTCCTTTCGCAGCGAGGGCAGATCGCTGCAGATTTGGAGGGGCGACTCAATACCCTAATTGACCGCCGCAACGAACTCATGCACCGCTGGTTTCTTCGCAACAGCTGGCCCGCGAATGACGACAATGACCCGGCCAGCTATGCGGACGTGATCCAGCTCGCGCAGTGGGTCCGTACCGAGGCAGATGCGATCACGCACGTTATGGCGGGCTACATGGTGAAGTACGCCCATCCCGACCAGCATGAAATGAACCCCGAGGCGGTTAAGAAGGCAGTCACTGAGATGTTCCATCGAGCCCACGTGCAGGAGTAGACGAACATGCTCGTTACAAAAATCGACGCAGCCAGGCGGCAACTCATTACAGCCATTCGCCTTTTCTTCGATGGCAGCGATCCCGTGTCCGTGTACTCGCTGGCATCGAACGCATGGGAGGTCATCGACGTGCTCTGCACGAGCGCGGGCATCGAAAGTTTCTCCAAGCAGGCGCGCGAAAGTCTTCCAGCCGGACGGACGCTGAAGTACTACATCAACCAGCCGTGTCGAAACTTCTTCAAGCACGCTGACCAAGACCCGAACCCTGATAGCTCGGTCGAACTGCGCGAGGATAATGTTTCCGCCATCTTGTTTCTGGCAGTGGAGGACTACATGCGGCTTCGGCAGGGCGGCCCTATAGAGGCGCAGGTTTTTCAGGTGTGGTTTATTGCTGTCTTCCCGGAAAAGGTCAGCGAAGATGACCCAGTTGCGCAATCAAAACTAGAAAGCGCCAAACTCGTGTTTCCTGGCATCGCGACACTTGCTTCATCCAACAAGATCAAGATGGGGCGGCAGGTACTGGAGGCCGCGCGCAAAGATGCAGGCCTCGCGGCTGACTCGAAAACCGAGCCAAGCCTCTGACTCTCGATTAACCTCGGCGCATTCGTGTCGGGCGTGCGACGTCCAAAAGCAGCCGAGGCCGCGCATCAAGCCGGCGCAGCAGGGCGGAATATCGTAACCGTGCCGGCTGCTGACCCCGAGAGGGAGGACGAGGCGTATGCAAGGGCGAGCCCGTTCTATGTTGCGCTTATTCAGCTGCAACTCTTGACCATCGCTTCATCGCCCGGCTGAATGCGGAAGTATTTTTGTACCCCAATCTTGCTGCGATTTCTTTAACCGTGTATTCCTTTTCCGCGAGGTATTGCGACGTCAGATCTTGGCGGACAATATTATGCAAAGCACTGAACGACGTCCCCATTTCCTGAAGTTTTCGTTGGAAGCTACGCAGCGAGATCCCGAGCCTTTTTGACAATTCGGCGACGTCTTGACATGCTGGATTGTCATACATCAGGCCAAGGAGGCGCCCGATGAGGTCAGATGGGACCCAGTGCGCCAGCTCGAATTCGCGCTTCGAGCACGCCTTTTTTGCCAATTCATATTCGATCGGATGTGCAAGCGGGAGCTCGGTTTCAAGTATTGATCGATCGAACTCGAGATAGCTTTCACTGGAGTTGAATTCGATAGGGCAGTTGAAATAGGCTCCGTAAGAGTCTACGTGCGGCGGCTCCGGATAAGCAAACCCGATCCTCAGAAATTCCGGATATCGTCCGATCAAGTCGCGCATTTCCCGGCGGATAGCGGTGAAAACCATGTCGGTGTTCACGACAAGGAGATCCGTGCGATAGGTATAGCCACCAACCGTTATTCTAGCCACGTCGCCCTTTGTCGTTATCCTCATCCGGAAATAACTGATTCCCAGCAACGGGTGCTCGAAGCCCAGGCGTAGCGCGTCACCCAGCGTCGGGCTCACCAGCATGGCGTGGGCGCGCAGGCCGTACGACGTCACGGGGATCGCGTGGCCGATTTGAAGCCCAATCCCGGTGTTCCCGGTAGCCTCCAGTGCATTCGCAAACAGCACCATTTCCTGCGCGTGCGTCACCATGGCGTTTGGCCGCTCGACGTCCAACGGCGAAATGCCGGTGCCTTTCAGCAGGACGTCGACCGGAACCCCCAAGCGCTTCATCAAGTCGAGCGTGATGAAGATGGTGTGAAGCGGCGCAGGACGTTGCGCTGCAGTGCGGTGAATCACGTCGGCGACCGGCTTCATTCGACTCCTTGGATATCTAATTCCCTAGCGACTTCGTGAACACGACCTGGCATCCATACTCGTCCAGTTCGCCGCGGCTCCACCCTAGACGCTGGTAGAAGCCATCAGCCCGGGAACCCGGATCGGTCACGAGCGTGATTTGATCTACGCCTTTTTCCTTCAGCCATGTTAGCGCACGGTCGAGCAGCTCGCTGCCGATGCCGACGCCATGGAACGACGGTTTCACAAACAAGGCGGAGATGAACGGCTTTTCGGTGATGACTGGCAGACAGATCCCGACGGCCTCATTACCACATTCACAGATCCAGCCACCTCCCTGCCTGATTTTCTCGATCAGCAGGTTGCGGTTGAGAAGGTGAACTTGGTGGGGGTGGATTCTATTCTCGCTCACGGAGAATCGCACGTCATAAAATGCGCCGATGTCGCGCTCATTCATCGGCCGGTATTGTAGCTTCTCAGCATTGGTCATATTCGTTATCGTCTCTTTTCTCATTATGTGAAATTTACTCGGTGCGGCTTGCACAACTATCTCACGATTTTTGCGTATTTGCCAATAATCACTATGCAATGAGGGGATGGGTAGCCGTCTGGCGAAACGCGTGTGCGCGGGGTATTGCTGCCGATGGTGTGCCAAAAAGATCAATCATCCCATTAGGCTTGCGGCGGTTGCAGTACGGCAGCTTTGACTGGTGATGCCATGGCGTTTTGGTACGTACCGAAACGGACCTTAAAAAGTCGCTGTATCGATCAAAATAACACCCGAGTTGAGAATTTCAATCTGCGAAATAGTTTGAGATAAAATGCCGTCCAGGAAACTTATAATAGTCTTGGCGCTCAGGGGTAACACATTGGCGCGATCGGCACGTGCGTCGACTATAAATGGCGCGATCGATTTGGTACGCTTCTTGCCAATCGAACTGACTGATTTGAGGTAGTTGGCAGTGCGCCAAATCCCCATACTCAATCTACTGAAATCGTGGCGACCGATGAGCAACCCGGCGGTGCTCGTCATGACCGCAGGCGTTGTTCTTCCCATGATTGTCCTGGCCGTGGTCTCGCTCAGCGCGCCGCTCGACTTCGGCGGCGTCGCGTGGGGGGACTTCACTGCGCGAGCGTACGAGCGGGTTGTTTTCGATCGGGACTGGGATGGAGCGCTTGTGCTTCAGCGGGGCTATCTCGCTATCTTCGCCCGGTCGATGACCATGGCCCTGCTGACCACCGCGGGATGTCTGCTGATCGGATTCCCGACGGCGCTGTTCATGGCGACGCGCCCCCGGAAGTGGAAGGCCGCGTTGTTGATCCTGATTACGATTCCGTTCTGGACCTGTGTCGTCGTCCAGATGTACGGATGGATCATCGTCATTGCGGACGACGGGTTGCTGAACCAGATATTGGCCAGAACCGGCCTCGTACGAGGCCCGCTCGGTTGGCTCTACACGGATCTTGCGACGATGATCGGACTCGTCTATGCATTCACGCCGTTCATGGTCCTGCCAATCTTCGCGGCGCTCGACGATCTCGACTGGCGGTTGGTCGAAGCGGCCTACGATCTGGGGGCACACAAGCCGGCCGCATTGATCCATGTGGTCGTACCGTGCTGCCGTCCGGGCATTATGGCGGGCGTGGGGCTCGTCTTTGTTCCCGCACTGGGGTCCTATACGATCCCGGGCCTGCTCGGTGGCAACCATGCATTCATGATCGGCAACTTGATCGATTTCCAGTTCGCGGGCGGCCGGGATTGGCCTTTGGGCGCCGCCATGTCGTTCGCCTTGCTCGCCGTTGTACTGCTGGCCATGCTCGTGTCCCGACTGGGTTCCCTCCTTCAACGACAGGAACACGTTCATGAGTTCGCCTGAACTGCGGCGGTTTCCGTTGACCGCGTCGATCGCATGCGCCGTGCTGGTGTTCCTCTATGTGCCGATGCTGACGGTGATATGGATGAGCTTCAACGTGGGCCCGTCCGCGCTCGTATGGGACGGGTTCGGCTTCCGGGCCTACGTGGAGGCCTGGGGGGATCCGACGCTGGTCCGCGCCGCGAAAAACTCACTCGGTCTGGCGTTGACGTCGATGGTGCTGTCCACCGCGCTTGCGACGAGTGCGGCGGTTGCGTGGTGGTCGAGAAGGGACCGGCGGGGTTTTGACTCGGCGGGACTTCTCATCGCGCTTCCGCTGGCAATACCGGAAATCGTGCTGGCGATCGCCACCATGATGCTGTTCTCGATGTTCAAGACCGAGCCTGGATTCGGCGTCGTTCTGTTTGCACACGTGGTCTTCTGTGTGCCGCTTGCTTACCTGCCGATCAAAGCCAGGCTCAAGACGATCGATCGCACCTTGCTCGAGGCCGCCGCGGACCTGTCCGCCACACCGTGGGCGGCATTTCGGCAAATCACCGTGCCTTTGGCGCTGCCGGGCATTGTCGCGGGGGCGCTGCTCGCGTTCGTCGCTTCGATGAATGACTACATCACCAGTTATTTTCTCGCCGGCGCCGGCATGACCACCTTGCCGATGTACATCTTCAGTGCGATGAAGATTGGCATCACACCAAAGGTAAGTGCTGTTTCAACCGTCGTCATCGGCCTCTCGTCGGTGCAATTGGTCGCTGTGTGGATCCTCGGTGGTCGGGGTAAGCGGCGGTCCGCGACCAGGCAGTCCGACGTACATCCATCGAATCTCCAAGCAATAGGAACGCTATGAAAAAAACAATCGGGGCGATGTTGCTTCTTGCCGCTGTCACGACTCAGGCCGCGGAGCTGCATATCGGAAGCTGGCCGGGCATCTTGCCTGTGAACTTGCTCAAGAAGTTCCAGACTGATACCGGCATCGAAACGACGCTCGACACGTATGCGAGCGATGCCGCACTGACCCAGAAGCTGCAGGCGGGAGGAGGAGGCTACGACATCGTGGTGGCCGGCGACTACTATGTCCCGGTGCTCGTGAAATCCGGCCTGCTGCTCAAGCTCGACAAGAGCAAGTTGCCGAATATCGCCAACATCAAGCCGGAATACCGCCATCCGGCGTTCGATCCTCAGCGGGACTACGCAATGCCCTTTACGGTCGTGCTAACCGGGTTTGCCTACGACAGCGCGCGTGTGCCGGGCGGCCGGCTCGACGATAGCTGGAAATCCTTCTTCGAGCCTTCCGAGGCGCTGCGCGGGCAGGTCGGCGATCTGGACGTCGAGGAGGAGCTGTACATGGCCGCGAGCTGGTATCTAGGACAGGATGAATGCACCGAGCGTCCCGAGGATGCGAAGCGCGTGCTCGACGTCCTGCAAAAGCAGAAGCCTTTCGTGAAGACCTACAGCAACGACGGTACGATCGATCGCCTCGCCACCCGGCAAATTACTGTTCAGCACGTCTGGAACGGCGCTGCGGCGCGCGCACAGGATCGTCTGACGACGATTCGATTCGTCTATCCGAAAGAGGGCGTCCGGTTGTTCATGGACAGCCTGCTGATCCCGGCCAAGGCAAGGAACGTCGACTCGGCATACAAGTTCGTCGACTGGATGATGCGACCTGAAAACATCGCGCTGGTGACCAACGCGATTCGTTACAGCAACGAGATCGTTGGGTCGGAGCGCTACGTCGATCCGGCGCTGTTGAATAACCCTGCGATCAAAACGCCCGAGCAGTACAGGGATCGGCTCAAGCCGTACAAGATGTGCTCGCCCGCGGCGATTCAACTGCGCAACAAGGTCTGGCTGAAGCTGAAGGGGAACGCTTGAATGTCACTGGACCCCGGCGACCTCACGGATGAGCGATCCACTCCTGCGGAGGATTGACCAATCGAGACGAACCCTCGCCATCTGTTGCGGAAATCGCGCAGCGGGGGGGGCTCGAAGAAAAGCTCCGGAACGGAGCGGCCGCAAGCGATGCTGCGAACATCGCCTGCGGCCTGACCTTGGCGTACACAGTGAGAGACCACCATGGCTGACCGTATATTACGACAACATTGCCTGACCGAAACGCATTGCGTAGGCGCATCCGTCTATGCTTCGACCCGATTCGCTCGAGGCGATCGCAATTCCCTGCGTCGGTCGAACAGCAGGCCGCATGCCCAGCCCGCGTACGTCAGCGGAAGCTTGCGCACGCGTGCCTCGTGCTTTCATGAGCACAGACGGCCATCCAGATCGCCGTATCGCGCCACTTGTTTTCTTGGCGCACCAGTTTATCCCGGCGAAGACAGGTAGCCTCGGTCGCCGGCCCCGCTTGTGTTCGGCGACTCGGTAGCTCTCAACGCAGGCGGTTCGCGATCTTCCCTCTCGATCGCGCTTTTTATTCCACGTGGTCCTTGCACTCATTAATTCATGATTATATGTAGTCCTGATGTTTATGAGCGAGGATCGCCACCAACTGACTAGGTCAAAGCGTCATTCAATTCGGAACTGACAAGATGCCAACTTACCAAGAGCTCAAAGCGAAGGTCCGCGCGCTTCAAGCTCAAGCGGAGCTCGCTCGCAAGAATGAAGTACACGGTGCCATCAAGGAGATTCAGAGGTTGATCGCGGAGTTCGAACTGAAACCGGAGGATCTGTTTGCAGATATTCAGCCCCGGTCGCGTCGCGTGAAGCGGCGCGGCCCCGCTATCGCAAAGTACCGCGATCCTGTCTCGGGTGCAGTCTGGAGTGGGCGCGGACGTGAACCCAGGTGGATTGCGGGGCATGACCGACAGAAGTTTCTGATCCACACGTTGACATAGTGAAGAGTAGCCGGCAGTCCGTTCAATTTTATTGGATATCAGGTATTTCGCTCGCACCGCTGCACGACATATCCCGACGCAAGATCCGACATGCGTCGACGTCGTATGAGCGAGACGTGGGCGGACACAACCTCACGTGCAACCATGCCTCCACACTCCAGGATCGCCTGTATCCGCAGCGCATTCGGTCGCTTTCGCGCAGTGATTCTTGGCTTCGGTCTTGGTCGAGATCGAAGTCAGCCTTCCCTTCGACTGTCGAGCGCGTCAATCGCCTCAGAGGCAGTCCGGGCCGTTCTCGCCGACGCCGCTCGTGCGGAAGCGTGCGTTGCCGAGCTGGAGAAGTTGGAAAATCGGTATTCGATGCTGGAAACGGCGCACCTTCCAAGCGTTCGTGCTCGTATTGAGCGGATAGGCTCCCGGGTGCGTAAGGCTCGGTCCCACGCCAAGCGGGCGCGGGCCCACGCCGACACCGCCATTTTGATCGTTCTGGGCCGCGTGGAAGCCCATTCCGACTCAGCATCAGGGGACCTCAAGCACCATGTCGATCTCGCGAAGCAATCATGCCACCTCGCGGACGAGCTCCTCGAAATCTCGCTCGCGTCAGAAAAGCGCGAGCGCTCTCGGATTACACGGCGGGGGAGAAAACAGGGTTCCCAGCGGTGATTGGAGCATGCCTGGTACAAGGACATGCCGGCGCTCCAGTATCGGCCGGCGAACCGGGCGAATTTGCCGCGCTGCTGCCAGATCCGCGGCCTATGCGAACTGTCTACGTCAAAGACGGGCCTGCCCAGTATCTCGACAGAGCGTTCGATCGTGCGGCACGCCTGCAGTCCGTCGACCGATGAACCCCGATGGCTCGAGCCCTTGGCGACAACATCCACCGCTACCGACTGAATGGCGAGCGGATTGGCTTGGCTGGGTGAACAGAGGCGACTGACTACCCATCGAGCTCGAGGAGCTGCTGCAGCGCATCCGTTGGCTCGACGCCGCAAGCGCGGCACCAATCCACATAGGCCAGCGTATCCAGATACCGTTCGCCGCGTTCGATCTTTGACAGATTCGATTGGTCGATGCGCAATCGTGCGGCCAGTTCGACCTGGGTCAAACCGGCCTGAGTGCGCAAGGCATGAAGTTGCTTGCGAAGCCGCACGTAGCGGGGATCGCGAATAGGGATAGTCCGGGGCATAGGCGAATACTCCCCGGCCTTCGAAAATAGGCCATTTTGACCTATTCCGAGTATGATCCCATCACGGATCGATTTGTCTGATGATTTGCCCCCATTTGTTGAGGCATCGACCGCTCGGTCAATCGTGTTGCCGACGTCGGGACGGTGTGACGTGGGGCGGGACCGTCCGGTCGGCGCGATACCAGGGTTTCGCGCCCGGCGGTCGAAGGAGGGGCGGACGCCGTGGACGAATTTGCTTAACGGTGGGATTCGGTGGACGCGGCCGCTTCGAGTGGCAGGAGCGGGGGAGCGTAGGTGCCGGCCAGCACCTTGTCCCTGACACGCGCGACCTGGCGCCCGATCACTGCGGGTGGCATGTCGAGTCGCTCAGCAACTTCGGTTTGGGACAGCCCCGAATCGAGCAGCGCCAGGATTCTCGCCTGATCGGGGGTAATGCCAGCAGCGTCCGCTTTTCGCATGCGAAAACACACTCACGAAGAGAACTGAGTAGAATTTAGTTTGTTGCTCGGCGCATTGGTGTACGCCGGCACGTTCGGGCCTTGCTTGCCGGTCGCTCGGTCGGGTGGCTGATCGACGGCCCGGAGATATTAACCAACTCGTACGCCAGCATCTAGAGGAATCCTCCAAACGAAAGCATTCGTCATCTATTGACCGTCAACATATCTAATAATAAGATAAAAGCGCATCGAGACCGGCGGTCGTCACCGTCGGAAAAAAGGCCAACAAAAAAAGGAGCATTTCATGCCGACCACCGTGCAGTCCCGAATCTTTCACCTCCTCATCGACCTCATTCCGGAACTTGGAGGGGAGGGTTCCCGAACGCGCTTCGCACCGCCGCGGGTGGAGGGTGACATGGCGGTCCACTGCACGATCGATGAAAGGACCGACGGCCATCTCGAAGTGGAGATCGCGCACGATCAGCACGAATCCCGTGGTCGTGCGCAGTCGTGGATCTGCTTTGATGTCGACCCGTTGCACCAATCGGCTCGGGTGACGCGGTTCCAGGAAGGGTGTCACTACAGTGTCGCCAGCCCGCACACGGATGCGCAGTCCGCGCGCGTCAACCTTTACGCCGCAAACTGGCTCGCCGTCTTTCATAACCTCGGCAGGGTGTTCGAGCCCGTTGAGTGCCTCGAACACGCATGAGGCAGGGGCAATGAAGATTATTGGTATTTGCAACGGGAAGGGCGGTGTCGGCAAAACGACGACAGGACGCCATCTGATTTACACGGCGATTGAGCGGAGTCTGCGAACCCTCGCGGTCGATCTTGATCCGCAGGGCAACCTCACCAAGTCCTTGCTCTATATGAAGCTGGTCGCGCAGGCCGGCCCGACGGTTGTCGGTTCGGCGCTGAGTTGGGAACACATGGGGCTGCCGGATGTCATGCCCAGTGCGAGCGCGCATTTGCTCTATCAAAATGAACAGCCTGTTGAGCCGATGAAGATTATCGACGGCGTATCGATGATCGGCGCGACGCCGGAGCTGGCGGACGTGCTGACGTGGCCGCTCGACAGCGCACTGGTCGCGCGGGAGTCGCTGGAAAAGCTGACGGCCGGGTTTGATCTCTGCGTAATCGACACGCCCCCGACGATGAGCAACCTCGTACTCGGCGGCCTGATTTGTTCCCAGTACATCGTATTGCCCACCGATCTCAGCATCGACAGTATGACCGGTCTGTTGGAGACCTCACTGAAATTGGACCTCGTGCAACGAGAGTGGAACCCCGCGCTTGAGCTGATCGGCGTCCTGCTCAATAAGGTCAATCCGCGTCGGGCCGATGACTTGTCCATGAGAACCACCGTCCGAAATGTCTTCGACGGCGCCGTTCTCGACGATGAACTACAGGATCGCGCCGGTGTGCGCTTGACGAGCTTTCATCCGGTCTGGAAGTACCGGCGTGGCGAAAGCGACAGGCGGGCCGCAAGGGAAATGCAGGCGGTGTGTACGACGATTTTCGACCGAGTCGGGCTGTAACAATTAATACGCAATACGGGGTGGATGGAATGCAGCAGGAAAATAGTGGGAGGTTCTCATCCCTTTCGATGCTCACGCGTGCGGCGACGGCCAGTGCGCGGGCGGCAGAGATCGAGAAGGCGACCGGCGCAATCACCAAGGTCATCCTGATCGCGAAGGTTCGGGCAAAGCCGCAAGTGCGAGACGACTTTTCCGACGTTCCCGATTTCGCCGAGCGGGCCAAGGTGGTTGGCCATATACATACACCGATCCTGGTCCGCGAGATCAAGGACGAAGACGAATATGAATTGATCGCGGGCGAGCGGCGGATTCGTGCGAGCAAGCTCAACGGGTGGGCAGAGATTCAGGCAAAGATCTTCCCGGCCGATACCCCCTACCTGGTCATCCGCTTGTACCAGGTCTCGGAAAACGTTGACCGCAAGCCGTTTTCGTTGAGGGAGACCGCGACGGGGCTTGCGGCCGACGTCGAGCGTTTCGGCCGGGATGAGGCCGCGCGTATCTGGACTGCGCCGAACGGCAAGCAACGCAGTGCCTCGTGGATCTCGAAGCACCTCCGTTATTTGAAATATGGCCCGATCAGTCGGGCGCTGTTCGATGAGAATCTGTTCGATGACGTCGAGGCGGCCAACAAGCTGGCGGACATCGAGTCGGTCAGCACCGAGACGGCGGCCGAGATCGCGGCGGAGATGCGGGTTGGCCGCAAGATCGGCCGGCTGACGCTCGACGCCCGCCTCAGCATGCTGAAACACGGTGGCGAGCCGGCTTCCCCCGCGATTGCAGAGCAAGGAGCGCAGACCGCCGCGCTGCAGGACGCGAACTCGGCGCCCGCCTCGCCCGCCTTACCTGTGGCGGCCGGAGCGCGTGCCGGGACCGACGTGGGCGCCGAGGATGCACAAGTGCCTGACGGCTCCCTAGGATCGGCAATTTCTGCCCAAACGCCGGACCGCTCGACCGGGGCGCCCGCTGTCTCGGGCGGTGAGTCTGGTTCGGCGTCGCCGAACGTGCCACCCCGTGCGAAGCAGCAGCGGTCAGTGGGCACGGACCCGAAGAAAACTGTGGTTTGGCGAGTAGAGGAAATCTTCGAAATCGGCACCGGGTCGATCGAGCGCTTTCGCAACCTGTCTGCCGATCTCAGCGCGGCCGGGTTGGGGCCCGAGGACGTCGAGTGGAAAATGTGGGTGGGTTTCGTGGACCTTGCCGCTTCGGCGCTGGTTGGCATGGGGACCGAAATCGCGGGTAAAATAATAAACAGGTTCAATGCTGAATTAAATTCGAGTGGACCACTCGAACTGCTGAACAGATTGCATCCGAGTAGGACCACCAGCGTGATGCCAGATGACTTCAGGTACGATACCGACCGCGAAATTCATCCTCTGGCCCCGGGCGACTGGGCGCTGTAATGCAACGGATTGGGGCGGACAGGCTCCTTTACGTTGCCTGTCAACCTTTTCGGATAGCAACCTTGGCAACTTTCCGCCTATCAGCAAAGAATTTTTCGGCGCTTGACGCTGCCATGCGCAAGCAGGCAAGCGAGTTCGGAACGAAGTCGTTTGCGGAGCAAACCCGCGATATCGCGCGAGCTGTGATCGTAGATGGACGGCCCGCGGCAGATGTCGCGAGGGAATTCGGTGTGTCTCGACAGCGTGTCAATCAGTTGGTGACGCGCTACTACGAGGGGTTGCTGGCATCGAATCTGAACGAGGGCGACGTCATCCTATGGTTGAAGCACGGGTTCGAGGTGCCGTGCACGATCATTGAACCGCTTGAACTGTTTCTGGCAACGGCGCAGCGTTCGAAAGACACAAATAAAGTGCAGTCGGCTCTATCGGCTCTCGTCAAGACCTTGGGGACGCAGACGAGCAAGCTGGAGTGAAATACGGGGATCGCGGGAGAGAATGAGTACAGTCGAACAAACAACCAGTTACTCAACGAGAGGGCCAATCCCGGGGCGCAGGCCAGGTCCGGGGCGACCCGTGCCGGATCTTGGCAAGGGCGTCGACTTGCGGGACGCTCCGGATGGGGGCGACGACACATCGCTGGCGGAGGAGGGCGAGTTCGACCCCGAACAACTCGAACTGTTCTTCGGCGAACAGCTGAATCCGACCTGGAAGCCGCGCGAAGACCTTCACTCTCTTGAATTCCCTCTCTTCTCCCTGCAAAAGGGCAAGGACACGCGAGTGCGGATCTACCGCAATGGCGAGCAGCTCGTCAGAATCATTCCGAGTGTCGTCGGCGCCGCCAATATCTTCGACAAGGATCTGCTGGTCTACGCGGCGACGCTGATCTGCAAGGCCGCCGACGCCGAATTGCCGGTGTCACGCCGCATCCGCTTCAAGGTCCGCGACTTCCTGAAGTACACGCGTCGCAGCACGGGCGGTGCGTCGTACGAACGTTTCGTCGATAGCTGCCGGCGCCTGAAAGGTACGATTATCGAAACCAACTTCGACACGTCGCGGCCCGGGGCAAACGAGGCGGGGATTCACCCCACGTTGCAAGGATACGGATTGATCGAGGAGTACTCGGTGATCACCTACACGGGCAACAAGAAAGGGGCGCTCGAGGTCGAGCTGGTCTTATCCACCTGGACGTTCGATTCGCTGTTGAACCGGCGCATTCTCACTGTTCATCCCGGCTACTTTGGCCTTGGACAGGGTCTCGAACGCCGCTTGTACGACGTGGCCAAGAAGCACTGCGGCGAGAAGCTCTGGTTCAAGATCGGTCTAGGGAAGCTCTATGACAAGTCGGGATCCGCGCAAGCGCTCAAATACTTTCGACGCGACCTTGTTGATGCGATGAAGGCGGACAAGCTGCCGGAATTCCATATCGCACTCGATGACGAAAAAGCCATGGTCGTGTTCTTTCGGTGCGATCGCGACAACCGCCGGCAAGACGAGCAACTCATCGCCAGTATCCACCGCGAACTGCTGTCAAAAAAACTCCTGAAGTGGTACTACGCGCTGCGTCGCTGGGACTCGGGTTCGCAGGTCGACGCGCAGTACGAGTTGATCCCGACGGCATAGCTCAGCGGAACTCCCGCGCGGCCGTCGGCAGCGCACCGAGCAGCTCGGTCCGGTCGACGAGCTTGTGCGCGATCAGGTGCCGCACTTTCCCCTCCACCTGCCAGACGCCGTACACGGCGAGCAGTGCCGCCCCGAGCGCTTCCTTGCGAAACCGCTCCAGCAGGTCGGGCCACACGATGATATTGATCTGGCCGGTCTCATCCTCGAGCGTCATGAACAGCACGCCGTGCGCCGTGCCCGGGCGCTGGCGCACCGTGACGAGCCCGCAGGCGCGCGCGAACTGTCCGTTGCGCAGCGTCGCCAGCTGCTCGGCGCTCTGCAGGCGGTCCATGTCGAGTCGATCGCGCAGCAGCGCGAGCGGATGCCGGCCGAGCGTGAAGCCCATCGCCCGATAGTCGGTCACGATCTCATTGCCTTCGGAGGCCTGGGGCAGCGCCGGCGCGGCATCGTCGCGTTCGGTCCCGCGCAGCAGATCACGATCCGGCACCGCGGCGGCGGCCAGCCAAAGGGCGTCGCGCCGGTTGCCGCCGGAGAGTGTGCGCAGCGCGTTCGAGCGTGCAAGCACCTGCAGGTCATGACGATCCAGCTGCGCGCGGCGGGCGAGATCCGCGACGTCGACGAAGGGCCGCACCGCGCGCGCGAGTTCGATTCGGGCCGCCGCGTCCTCGCGCATGCCGCGCAGCAGTGAGAAGCCGAGCCGCACGGGCGCCGACGTCGACTCGCCCTCGAGCGCGCAATCCCACGTGCTCACGGCCACGTCGACAGGCAGCACCTGGACGCCGCGGCGCCGAGCATCCTGCAGCAGCTGCGACGGGGAGTAGAAGCCCATGGGTTGGCTGTTGAGCAACGCGGCCAAGAACACGGCGGGCTCATGGCGGCGCAGCCACGCACTTGCATAGACGAGGAGCGCGAAGCTGGCCGCGTGGCTCTCCGGAAACCCGTACTCGCCGAAGCCTTTGATCTGCGCGAAGATCGATTCCGCAAATTCGCGATCGTAGCCACGCGCGAGCATGCCGCTCACGAGACGATCGTGGTAGGGCTCGAGTCCACCCTTGCGCTTCCAGGCCGCCATCGCGCGGCGCAACTGGTCGGCTTCGCCGGCGGAGAACCCGGCCGCCAGCATCGCGACCTGCATCACCTGCTCCTGGAAGATCGGCACACCGAGGGTGCGTTTCAGCGCCTTCTCCATCCCCTCGGACGGGAACGTCACGGGCTCCAGTCCCTGCCGGCGCCGCAGGAATGGATGCACCATGCCACCCTGCACTGGGCCCGGCCGCACGATCGCCACTTCGATCACCAGGTCGTAGAAGCACCGCGGCCGAAGCCGTGGCAGCATCGACATTTGCGCGCGCGACTCGACCTGGAATACGCCCATGCTGTCGCCGTCGCACAGCATGTCGTAGGTGGCCGGATCCTCTGGCGGAATGTCCTGCAGCTCGAACGGCTCGCCGCGCTTTTCCGAGATCAACGCGAGTGCGCGTTGCAACGCGGACAGCATCCCGAGCGCGAGCACGTCGACCTTCAACAAGCCGACGGCGTCCAGATCGTCCTTGTCCCATTGAATGACTGTGCGCTCCTCCATTGCAGCGTTTTCGACGGGCACGAGCCGTGTGAGTTTGCCGCGGCTGATCACGAAGCCGCCGGAGTGCTGCGACAGATGTCGCGGATAGCCAAGCAGCTGCGCGGCGAACGCGGCCCATTGCTGGTTGAGCGGTGCATCCGGATCGAGGCCAGCCTCGGCAAAACGCAGCAGCACGTCGTCGCGTGAGTCGAAGTGGTGATGGGTCTTCGACACCTTGTCGACGATTGCCGGGTCGACGCCGAGCGCCTTGCCAGTCTCACGCAACGCGCTGCGTGGCCGGTACGTCGTGACCGCAGCCGCGAGCGCTGCGCGATCGCGGCCGTACTTGGCATACAGGTATTGAAAAATCTCCTCTCTGCGCGCGTTGGGGGTATCGAGGTCGATATCGGGCGGCTCATTTCGCTCGCGGCTCACGAAGCGCTCGAACAGTAAATTTGAGCGACTTGGGTCCACTTCGGTTATCCCGAGGCAGTAGCACACCGCCGAGTTTGCCGCCGAGCCCCGCCCCTGACACAGCATGTTGCGCCCGCGCGCGAACTGCACGATGTCGTAGACGGTCAGGAAATACGGCTCGTAGTGCAGTTCGGTGATCAGCTGCAGCTCGTGTTCGATCTGCGATTGCACGTCGACCGGAATGCCGGCGGGAAAGCGCCAGTGCGCGCCGATGTAGGTCTGCTCGCGCAGATAGGTTGCAGCGTCATAGCCGGCGGGCACCAGTTCATCCGGGTATTCGTATTTCAGGTCGTCGAGCGAGAACGTGCAGCGCTGCGCGACACGCACGGTTTCCTCGAGCGCACCGGCCGGATAGAGGTTCGCGAGGCGCAGACGCGATCGCAGGTGGCGCTCGGCGTTCGGTGCCAGGTCGTAGCCGCACTCGGCGACGGGGCGGCCGAGCCGGATCGCGGTCAGTACGTCCTGCAATGGTTTGCGCGAGCGGACGTGCATCAAAGGGCAGCTGGTGGCCACCACGGGTACGCCGTGGCGTGCGGCGATGCGCTCGACGACACCGCGGTGAATGTCGTCCATCGCGCGCGCGTGCAGCGTCAGCGCGACCCAGGCGCGATCGCCAAACACGCGGGCAAACCATTCAACCTGCGCGTCGAGGCGCTGTTCGTTGGCCGGGAAGTCGGGTGAAAGGACCGCGATGGTGTCGGGCAGGCCGCGCAGGTGTGTGTAGGGCGCTTCTGGGTGCTCGAGGTCGAGCGGTGCCAGCCGGTATGTGCCCTTCTTGCTGCGCATCCGACCGAGCGAGATGAGTTCGCACAGATTGCCGTAGCCGGCGCGGTTCATCGCCAACGCAGTGAACGCGATCGCCGGCGAGCCATCGGCGGCGGTTAGTCGGAAGTGCGAGCCGATGATCAGCGGCAGGCCGGCCGCCTTCGCCTCCACGTGTGCGCGCACGACTCCGGCGAGTGAGCATTCGTCCGTGATCGCGATCGCGCTGTAGCCGAGCTGCGCCGCGCGCGCGACATATTCTTCGGCGCGTGATGCGCCGTGCAGAAAAGAAAAATCGGTCGCTACCTCCAATTCCGCGTAGGCAGGCAGGATGCTGTAGGGCGTACTCATAGGCCATCGTCATCCGAACAGGCCGTGCAGGTAGTAGCGTGAGTCGTGCTCGTCGCTGGCCGAAGGCCGTTCCTTGAAAATCCAATAGCACACGCCTGCTTCGTCTTCTGCGACGAAGTAATCGCGCGTGACGATGCGGCCGTCCTGCCAGCCGCCCTCGATGCGCTCGCCGGGCGAGACCATGCGTAGCGGCGAGCCGTAGAACGGTCGATGCTGGCGTGTGAGAAGCGGGACCGGTTTGTCGAGCAGCCATGCGGGGCGCGGCAGGTCCGCTGGCAGCGGCGTTGGCTTCGGCGCGTCGCGCAGTGGCACCCATCGGGCGGCCGCCTCGGGACGGTAGTCGGCTATGGGAGCCGGCACGCGCACATTCTCCGCGCCGAGGCGCGCGGTCAGCAGCTCAAGCAACCGCGCATGGTCCTGCGGCGTGCCACCAGGCTCCGGAAACAGCGAGTCGCTTGGCGCGGCCGCTTCCTGCACACGGAGCGCGATGAGACGCACGGCGATCACGGGCGCGGCCAACTCGATGTGCGCGAGGCGCTCCTTGACGAGTCGCGTCAGGTGTTCCTCGAATCGCGTCGGTGCGCCCAGCGCGATCTCGATCTCGGTCGGCGCGATCGCGTCACGTCCACGCTCGTGCTCGAGCCGCAGCGCGAACCCTGCGACGTCCAGCTGTTTCGCCGTGAGCCATCCGGTCAGCTGCAGGATGAGTCGCCGCGCGACGAACAGCAACGCCTCTGCGTGCTCGACCCGATCCATCAGTTCGACGCGCGCGTCGAAGGACGGCGGCATCTCCAGCCACTCGTAGGCGGCTGGCGCGATGCCGGCGACCTGATCAAGCCAGTCGAGCAGTTGCGTGCCGCAACGCTTCTTGAGGCCGGCACGCGGCAGACGCTGTAGGTCGGCGAGCGTGGAGCAGCCGAGTTCGTCGAACCATTCGGCATATGCGCGCGCCGGCGGCGCCACTATGAGCGACACGCGCTCAAGCGCGCGGTGCAGCGATCGGGAGGACAGTGCGAGTCCGCCACGCAGTCCGCGGGCGAGCACCCATGCGGCCGAACCGGTAGAGGCGACCGACACGGCTGCGGAGACGCCGAACGACGCGGCAAGGTCACGCACGCGCGCACGCAGTGCGCGGATCCCGCGGAACAATCGCAGACTCGCCGTCACGTCGAGCAACACGACAGCTTCGTCGGAGTCGACGACGCTTGGCGTGAATTGCAGCAGCGTGTATGCGACGCCGAGCGCGAGCTCGCGCTCGCGCGCGACGTCACGCTCGCAGATCTGCGCGTCCGGTGCGAGCGACAGCACGCCCCCGCGACGCATGCCGGCGACGACACCCAGCGCGCGCGCGGCGCCATCGAGCGCCATGACGCGACCGTGCTCGAGCACCACGAGGCCGCGCGCATCGTCAGGCGATGGCGCCGACGATCGTGGCCGGAACGACTCTAGAGTCAGGGACGGAAGACAGACGCCTATCCAGACGGGCATGGCGGTTCAACAAGATCGGTGAGGGGGACAGCGGTACGAACAGCGGCGTATCGCGTGCCGGTCCGCGGCGCTTCACGAACGTGACGTCGACGCCGTCGCGCCTCGGCGTCAGCGCGAGCCGCAGCGGCGCCGGCGAAGCGTCGCGTGCGGCGGCTGCCGGGCGAAACAGGAAGAACAGTGCGGCTCCGGTCTGCGCGGCCAGGTTGAGGCGACGCAGGGCGTCGGTGCGCACGGCAGATTGCCACAGCAGTACTGCAGCGCATGTTCCGGCGCGTAGCGCTTGCTCAGCGGCCCAAAGCGCATCGGCTGCCCGTGACGTCGGCAGCATGATGAAGCCGGACGGATCGACGCCCCAATACGCCAGCGCGAGCGGCTGCAGCGCATGTGGCGGCTGGATCAGCACGACCGGCTTCCCTGCCGCGCGCGCGAGCACGGGCGCGAGCAGCCGAAGCTCGCCGATGCCCGGCTGCTGCGCGAGCAGCTCGACCAGCGCGCCAGCAGGCCAGCCACTGCCAGGTAGCTCGGCCGTCAGGTCCGGATGGCCGGTGTCTACGCCGCGTACACTCGAGCGCGCCAGTTGAGACGCCTTCCAGAGCGCTGGGTGGATCGTCTCGGGGTGAGCGAGGGCGGAGGCCATGGAATTCGTCGATGCTCAAAATACTGTATGGATAACCAGTATATGCTATCGACCGCGCTCCTTCCAATCCCTCCCTGAATTACGCTGCGAGCCGATGTTCGTAGTAGGGTCGTTCGCGATCGGCGAGGATCTCGCGCAACGCGGCGCGGCGCGACGGGTCCGGCGTGAGCCAGGCGTCAACGTTGGAGGATTTCACCGGAACGATGCAGCGGTCGTGGCCGGCAGCCGCAATTTCGGGTGGCGGATCGTCGGTGATCGCGGCGAACGACCAGAGATCGTCCGAGCCGGGAACCGCGGTGCGCGTCCACAGGCAGGCAACCTGCATGTGCTGTGCGGGCGCAGGGTCGAAGCGCAGCACGACCTTCTGGCCGTCGCGCTTGACGTTCTCGAAGAAGGCGTCGACGAGCACGATGCCGTGCGTGAACCCGAAGACCTTGCGCCAGGCGGTCGAGAGCGAGTCTACGCGGGCATTGTATGTGCCCGGCTTCCCCCGTTCGTCGGCATCGGACCATCCCGGCAGGCGGCATCGATAGCGCATCGGCACCACCATGCGCTTGCCATCCAGTTCGATCAAGACGGGGGCATACCAACCTGGAAAGATCCGGAAGTCGCGCTCCAGCGAATCCTGCCGGCGGAGATCGTCGAGCGCCCGCAACGCGGAGTCGATCTTGTCGGTGGCGATCCGGGCGTCCTCGCTGGCGGTCTTGGTGACCTTATGCGCCAGCTTCCGCTCAGCGGCAGCGAGCCGCGTACGCAGCCCAAAGAGATCGGCCTCGAGCTCGCGCGTTCGACGGGTTCGAAATTCGTTAATTGCGCCCGCGATGTCGGCCACGCCGGACGAATCCAGGAATGCAGCGTCAACTGCCTTGGGGATCTTGATGTCGCCGCCCGCGGCGCGGGCGAAGTACAGTCGACTGAACGTTTCGACGTCCATGTCCGCGCCGTAGAGACGCACGTACTCCCGGTAGTTGGCTTGGATCTTTGCGGAATAGCACATCGCTGTCCCCCATAAGGCAACCGTTCTGGGACAGGGTACCGCAAGTCGCGAGCGCGGGCAGAACGCGCGCTGTCGTGAGGGTCGATCCGACGGGCGAACAATCTACCGGCCGATCACCGCACCGGTGGTCCGTCAGGCTTCCTCTCCAGGCCACCACGGTTTCGCAGCCCGCTCGATCAGGTAGTCGTCGAGGTTCTTGCCCTCGAGCCACTTCGGCCGAGGCCCGAACCCCGACCATTGCTTGCCGGAGGATGGGTCGTAGTATTTCGCTGGCGCGCGCTGTTTGCGCGCTTTCCGGAAACCCGCTGCGCGCAGCAATTCATCTTCGGTGACACCATAAAGCGCAACCTGTTCACGAATGGCTTCCAATGCCGCTCGTTTCTCGTCGCGCTTTGCGTCGGCAAGTTGCTGATTCAGGTCGCGTAATTGCGCCTGCAGATTATCGAGTTCGGTGGTCAAGGTGAATTGCAGATAAATCTATTTTTGGAAAAGCGAGATGGTAGCTGAACCTCATGGCACGTGGCGAGGCCTGAGTTTCGTCGTGCGGCACCGCGGGTGTAGGTAACGTTCACGGGTACCGATTTGGCAGTGTGATAACCGTTTCAGATATGTGAATAACGACGAGTCCGCTCCATAGTTTTGCTGCGGCCGTCACTGGATGGCCCATTGGATCCTGCTTCGAATTTGTGCCGGGTGCGACTGAACGCTGTCGGGTCACCGCGGGGTGGCCGGATGGACTCGGCCGGGTGCTGCCGGACGTGCCCCTTGTTGTGTCGATGCTTCCGGCGTAGAATCGGCCGCAGGCGCCTGAGCCCAACCTGTTCCCGGGTTAAACCAGGACTCAATTCAAAGGATTCTGCACACGGCCAGTTGGTCCGGGCTGATGCGTAATCGGGAACCGTCAGCTAGATACCGGAGCCCATCATGGCAAGCATTGCTCTGTCCGAAATTCCGCTTTTGGCGCTTAAGCAGCACTCGCTGGCAGCGTTCAAGCACGTCAAATCCTCCCACCTGACTGAAGCGCTTTCGCGTGCCCTAGGGTACTCGACCCACGCGGCCCTGCGCGCTGACCTGCCTGCGCAGGCAACTGACCCGGCAATTGTCCTGTTGGACGAGCGTCAGTTCGCTGCGCGGCTCGAAGAGCTCGGTTACACGTGCCCTTCGGATTTCTCTTTCGAATCGTTCGTGGAGATCCGATACGGGCGACACCGAAAGACCGGCAAGATGAAACGCATCAACGTCGAGCGCCCGGATGCATACAAGGTCGGCCTCATCTCCACAACCTGCTTCAATCAGGAGCCGCACCAGTACAAGTCAACGCGTGCTCGTGCATGGCGAAACTTGATGGTGTCGGGCGTGAATGAGAGCCTGCGTCGGAAGGCCTTCTCGTTGCGACCTGGCGATAACCGCTGGGCTAGTGCAGATTCCAGCGGGCGCACGACGCGGGACCACGAATTCGAATTCGAGCTACTCGAGGGAGTACGCGCTCGATGCTCAGTGCGGGATGTCGGATTCGACGAGCTATGCGTCGAGGTGCATCTACTGTCGGGAGAAGCGAACGGCCACGTCTTCGTTGAGCGCAGTCGAGGCGCCTGGTTGCAAAGCGGAGAGAGCTCGTACCACGGCACGCGTACCATCACGCCGCGCCTCGCAGCTATGGATGTCAACCCCATGGGTTATGGCGACAAAGGCGCCATCATCATGTGACGGAAAGTCGGTGAAGATCAGGGGTCGACGAACCGTACAGCACGTGGTCGATCGGCGCGAGCAAAATCGCAGGGCGACGTGGTCGGTGATGCCGGCCACGCGCCGTCGTAGTGCCGCCGACGTGCTTCACTTTTAAAGCGCTCGAGCATACCGGCCGCTTCCATTCGGAACGGTCGGCTTCTTTGACTCACGCGGGCACCCGACATGTTGACAGCCACATAGATGCCCCCGTCGGGTGGGCCTTTCGGATGCTTAACGATGGGCAGCTGTGCTGACGAACGGCAGAGCCTCCGTGCAAGATTTACTGCTCCCCTTGTTGATCATCAGGGCGGGACGTTACGCGGTCAGCTAAGAGCTGTTTTGCATCACGGATACCGAAGTAATTCTCCACGCATCCTTGCCACGCCGAATCACTGAGCGAGGTTAGCCGAGAGTACTCACCTAGTGCGTATTGGATACCCGACGCCCCGAGCTGATGCCACCCCATTCGTTCAAAAATGGTCGTCAAAAGATGCGATATCAGAACCCGAAGCGGGTTTTGCTCAGATCGTACGCCGAAGGCGAATCGGTCATCCGTCAACCCGAGCACGTTGTTGAGATTCAGCACTCCAACCGCTCCTTGAGTTGCGATGACATGTGGAAGCACGCTTGGGTCCTTCGCATCAATCGCACCGGCAGCAATCAGCTTCACCCGCTCCAAGCGCGCACCTAAATCGTGTGTAGCCCATTCACCGATAGCAAATGGGCTTTCAGTATCAGCGACTCGGACCACTTGTGGATGAATGTCAGCGTGGGTCAAACTGCCCGTCGAAGCAGCAGGGTCCGGCGTGGGCTGGTTCGCGTCAGCGACGTCAGTCTCGTCGGATTCTTCGGGAGGGAAACCAGATGTCCACGCGTCTACGTGCTTCGCGAGCAAGTGCGCTTGCTTTTCCGTATACCCACGGTATGCAAAGACGTAGTGCGGGGGGAGTAACCAGGTACTGAGCGAGTTAATCTCCGGAAGGTCGAGATCATCAAAGCTCTTCCCGAATGAATGTTGACAGAACTGGTCGACGGACGCGCGAAGCGTTTGGATACGCAGGTCCTTCACGGACCGCCCGTTGTCTAACGCTTCGGTCAGCTTGGCCTTATCCAGTGTCGACTTTACTTCGATCGTCGCAAGTACGCCTTCAACGAGATAAACGTCCGCGTTTCCAAAGCTCCTCAGGATAGGAAAGTCCTTTCGATAGATGACGACATCGATCTGCTTCGAAGTATTTCCCCCGGCGTCGACGATCTGACCGGTACCAACATGGACGGTTGCTGGCAGGAATTTGCTCAGAACATCGCGGATGAAACTTTCCCGTGCGTCGCCCAGGATGTCGCTATGGTTGCTGATCGACGCACTGACTTCGAAAGCCTTACTGGCCACCTCAGCCACTGCGGACGCCCATTTATCGATGATGCTTTGCATGTCTGCCCGCCTTCGTATCGGTACCGTGCGCCAACAATAGTCGTCACGAATTGAAAAATCTGATTTCGGCTGTGAGGCGGACATTGAGTCAGATTTCTCGATTGGCTGCAAGGGGGGCAACGGTCGCTGATTGGCGGCTGCGGTGCTCGGGAACGAGCCTTTCGCCGATCACGTTGCTGCCTGGGCGATCACATGTACCAAAGTCCACACTGGTTGCTTGGCGCGTCTATCGCACCACCGGGGTCGGCGACTGTACGGCGTGACGGAAGCTCGTGCGCCGCGTCTTTCGCGCCACCAATTCGACCGCGTCGATCGCGCCACCAGCAGTTCCGAATTTTTCCTCGTGAAAGTGTCTATCTCGCCACCCATCAACGTGTCTATCGGACCACCCATCGAAAACGGGAATCGGTCTCGAGCGCTTGCAGGCTAAAGTGATCGACGGATTCGCTGTGCTTTCCACCTTCCGAAGTCGAGGTGCCGCGGGGTGAATGGGCTTGTGTCTTTCGCACCACGTGCGGCCGATTTGTGGATAACTCCGGAGCCTGAGCGTCTATTGGACCACCGTGCGCGTCTATCACACCTCCGTCCGCGCGTCTTTTGCGCCACCGTGCCAGCGTCGATTGGACCACCTGATCGAGTTGGAGGCCTTGTCCAGCGGTCGTTTGCCAGCGCGTAAACGCGCGCGCGGTTAACCGATTTTTTTAACTGGGTTTTAACTCCGAATAGGAACGGCCCCACCCTCAGTGAGGGGGGCTCCAAGGAGCCCCCCTCACTGAGGG
>NZ_WHNU01000059.1:0-56018 GCF_009362305.1 Burkholderia sp. BE17 | reverse complement strand
GAGGGGGCGGTGGTGGGGGCGCGACGACCGGATTCAACGTTTCCGACAGGAAGCGCTGCCAGTTGACGCCCAATCCCATTCCGTCGATCAACAGCATGCTTGTCTCCGTTGAACCGCGCGATGCGCGCGACGCCCGGCGCGCAGTCCGTCGCGCTACCAGCTTTCAAGTGTAAGGAGACGCATCGCTGCTGGAATGCCGCTGTTTCGTAGCGTGCCGGCGCGACCGGGACGCGTGCGTGTTGCCTGCTACGAGGTGTGTACGATCGATGCGCGGCGTTCGACCCGCTCACGGCGACCCGCATGCGCGCCTGCGTCGTGCGCCGTCATTGATCGAGACACCGCACGCACAGCCGCTTCGCCTGGTTCGCCGGCAGCCCGCGGCACATCATCACCACCGGGCGCGCATGACACGAAGGCGCATCGGCGGACGCGGCGGGCGACGCCAGCCGCCGCGCGCGTTCGGGCGGCGTGGTGGCGGCCGCGTCCATGCGCCGGCGGCGCTCGGGCGGCGGCGCATCGCTCACGACCGGAATCGGTTCGACGCCGCCTTCGCGCGCGTTGCGCTGCGCGCTCGCGACGACGCGGCTCACGTAGCCGCTCGAGAAGCCGGTCGTGAAGTTGCCGCTGTAGTAGCACGACAGCGCCGCGCGCAACGCGGCCTGCGCGGCGCGGCCGGTGCCCGACGAGCGCGCGAAGCATTCGGTCAGGATCGCGCCGCCGGCCCGCAGGTTGCGGCATGGCTCGAACATCGTCGTTTCGTCGAGGCCGTATTTCGAGAAATTTCGTTCGTTCACCTGCGCAAGGCCGACGCTGTAGCTGAAGCCGCGCGACGCAAGCTCGCGCGCGGTCGCGCGCGCCTCGTCGAGCGACGCGGGCTGGCGCGCCAGGTGGCCGCCGACCACGCCGATCGCATACGGATTGAAGCCCGATTCGGTGCGCACGAGCGCGGCGAGCGTATCGGGATCGACGTTCGGCGCACAAGCGCGCGAGAGTTGCGCGAAGCCCGCGCCGCCGGCCGCGTGCGCGATGCGCGGTTGCATGCCGGCGAATGCGAGCGCGAGCAGCCCGACCAGCGCGCACAGGCACGCGACGGCGGTTCGCAGGCCGCGCGCATTCATCCCGCGCCCGCCACGCGGTACGACAGCACGAGCCCGTGCACGAGCAGCGACCAGCCGTCGAGCGCGACGAACAGCAGCAGCTTGAACGGCACCGAGATCGTCGTCGGCGAGATCATCTGCATCCCGAGCGCGAGCAGGATGTTCGCGACCAGCAGGTCGACGACGATGAACACGATATAGATCACGAAACCGATCTGGAACGCCTTCGTCAGCTCGGCGAGCGTGAAGCTCGGCACCAGCACGAGCAGGTCGTCGTCCTTGATGCCGTCCGCGCGGTTCTTCGGCCAGACCGACGTCGCGGTGCGCACGAAGAATTCGCGATCGCGCTGCCGCGTATGCGACACGAGGAAATCCTTGATCGGCGGCAGCGCGGCATCGGCGAGCGCGCCGACGTCGGCGGTCGACAGTTGCCCCGACGCGTCGAAGTGGCGCGCCTGCAGCGCGTCGCGGATCGACATCCCGACGGGCGCCATGATGAACAGCGACAGGATCAGCGCGATGCCGTTCAGCACGAGGTTCGGCGGCACCTGCTGGATCCCGAGCGCGGAGCGCAACAGGCCGAGCACGACCACGAGCTTCGTGTAGCTCGTCACCATCAGCGCCGCGAACGGCGCGATGCCGAGCGCGGCGATCACCGCGATCAGCGCGACCGGATTCGGCAGGTTGCCCATCGTTCAGCGCTCGCGCGGCGCGGGCTGCGTCAGCGTGACGACCCGCACGCCGAGTTTCTGGCCGACCGCGATCAGGTGGCCGGTGCCGATCAGCATCCCGTTCGCGACCAGATGGATCACGCTCTGGTTGATCCCTTGCTGCAGCTCGATCACGGCGCCCGGCTGCAGCGCGCTCAGCTCGCCGAGCGGCATCGACGTGGGCGGCAGTTCGAAGCGCAAGTCGACCGCGAGGCCGTCGAGCGTGCGCGGCGCATCGGCGGGCGGCGCGTCGTGCGCCGTCGCGGGCGCGGTGTCGGTGCGGGTCGGTTCCAAAGGCATCTCCCTGATTCGTTCGACAGTCAGCCGGTTGCCCGACGGCCGTCCGGTGATCTCCCATGCCGGCGCGGCCGGCAGCCGCGCGACGCACAGCAGGTTCTGCTCGTGCGCCTGCCAGCGCTCGATCGCGATGATGTCGCCGCCGACGACGTCGGCCAGCTCGGCCGTCGTCAGCTCGGTGCGGCCGATCTCGAACACGAGCGGCACGGGCAGGTTCGCGTAGGCCGCGCGCGTGTCGGCGAGCGCGGCCGGCGCGGTCGCGAAGAACACGGCCAGCGCATCGGGCGCGTCGAACAGCAGTGCGCCGTGGCAGCGCCATGCGCCGTCGGCGCGCCGCAGCTCGAAGCGCAGCGCGGCCGGCAATGCGCGCCAGGCGGGTGCGCTCGCGGGTGGCGGCAGCAGTTCCACGCGCTGCCGCGTCGCGGCTTGCAGCACGGCCGTGAGCGGCGCGCACAGGTCGGCGAGCAGCGCCGCGCGAATCACGGCCGGCACGGCCGGATCGGCCGCGTCGCCGAGCCATTCCGTTTCCGCGACCGGATCGATCCACAGCGTGCCGGTGGCCGGGCCGACGACGAAGCGGTATGCATGCGCGTCGGCGGCCGGCTCGGCATCGACGCGCCAGCGCAGCTCGTACGCATGCTCGCCGAGCGTGACCGGAACGGCGCCGGTCGCGCAGTACGCGTGCGACAGCCCGCGCGCGGCGGCGGCGGACAGGCGCGGCAGGTAGGGCGACGCGTCGAGCGCGACCGCGGCCGGCGCAGCGGCGGGCGGTGCGGAAGCGGCGGGCATGGCCGGGTTCGCGGCGTCGCCAGCGTCGGCATTCGTCAGGAACTGCGCAGGCACGGCGGGATCGGGGCGGATTCGGCGTTGGTTCGACGGGTTGTGATGGGGCCGGTGGCGCGGACGGGCACGCGGCTGCTGCGTCGATTGTAGGGACGGCCATGGCCGCGTGCCGCGCCGGAATCCGTAGTCGCGTGCATCGCGCGGCGTCGGGGAACGCGGGGCGCTACGAAGCGTGACGCGGCGCGATGGAATGCCACGAAGCGTGGTGCGCGGCGGTGCGCGGCCAAAAGCGACCGCCGCCCGGAGGCGGCGGTCGGGTCGCGACTGGCTGGCGGGCAGGGCGGCGTGCGGAGGCCGCATCCGACGAGCAGGCCGCGAAGCGCTGCGGACGTGTGCAGCGCGGTGGGGAGGTGCGTTGCCGGCGCGCCGCGAGCGGGCGGCGCGCGGGCGAATCGTCAAGCGTAGTCGGCGGCCATCACGGCTTGCGGCGCGGCGCGCAGGATCGGCGCCGCGTCATGGCGCTCGACGTGCGTCATTGCCGCACCGAACAGCACGAGGCGATAACCGACCGCGTAGATCGGGATGATCCGCAGGTTCTTGTCGTGATCGAGCTGCAGCTTCGAACGGATTCGCGAGATATGAGTGTCGAGCGTGCGTGACGACACGGCGAGTTCACGGCCCCATACGGCTTCCTGGATTGCCTGCCGCGGCACGATCTTGTTCATGTTGTCGAGCAGGAATTCGACGACGTCGAATTCGCGCGGCGTAACGTCGATGACTTCGTTGTCGATTTCGATCGTGCGGCGCACGAAGTTGATTTTTATGTTGTCGATGTACAGGTATTTGCAATCCATGGTGGCCCTCGCATGTCCATTAAGGAGTGTTTGCGGGTCATCTCCTGCAACTTCCGGGCCAGGGTAGGGATGGTCAGGCTGCGGCGGACGACGATGCCGGGGCATGCGATGCGGAGGCCTTGAATTTAAAAGAATTTTTAACGCGGGGCGCGGGACGGGGGAGGAAGAGGGCGGAGCAATAGTGAAGGAATGTTACGTAGCATCGAGTGGCGACGTTACGGGCGTTACGTTCGACGTAACGTGCGAGGGAGGCGGGATTCGGGGTGGGCGGCACATGGTTTTTGCCGGACGGCGAACCCGACATCGAACCCTACCGGGTTTGATGAATGATCTATATAAATCAATTGGTTAGGGCAATTTTTTGCCGACATGGAACCCTGCATCGGACGCGCTTCGACAAAGAACGCCGGCCGAGCGACGTTTCCATCCCCCGGCCGGCATTCCGGCCCATCAAGCCTTCGCGCTATCCGCCGAATCGAACGGCAGCGCGTAATGCCGCTTGCCCGTCGCCGCGAAGATCGCGTTCGCGACCGCCGGCCCGATCGGCGCGACGCCCGGCTCGCCGACCCCGGTCGGCGCCTCGGCCGACGGTACGACATGCACCTCGACCTTCGGCATCTCGGCCATCCGCAGCACGTGGTAGCCGTCGAAGTTGCGCTGTTCGACCTGGCCGTCCTTCAGCGTGATCGCGCTGTGCAGCGCCGCGCCGAGCCCGAAGCCGATGCCGCCTTCCATCTGCGCGGCGACGATGTCGGGATTGATCGCGGTCCCGCAATCCACCGCGCACACCACGCGCTCGACCTTCACCTTGCCGTCCGCGTCGACCGATACTTCGGCCACCTGCGCGACATAGCTCTTGAACGCCTCGGCGACCGCGATCCCGCGCCCGCGGCCTTTCGGCAGCGGCTTGGCCGGATCCCAGCCGGCCTTCTGCGCGGCCAGTTCCAGCACCGCGCGCATGCGCGGCTCCTTCGCGAGCAGGTCGCGGCGGAACGCATACGGATCCTTGCCGGCGGTGTGCGCGGCTTCGTCGATGAACGCCTCGACCGCGTACGCCGTGTGCGAGCTGCCGACCACGCGCCACCACAGCACGGGCACGCCCGTCTTCGCGGTGGTGAGCTCGACCGATACGTTCGGCACCGCGTACGGCAGGTTCGCCGCGCCCTCGACCGACGTCGCGTCGATGCCGTTCTTCACCATGAACGCCTCGAACGGCGTGCCGGCGAGGATCGACTGGCCGACGATCCGGTGGCGCCAGCCGACCAGCCGGCCGTCCGCGGTCAGGCCAGCGTCGAGCTTGTGGAAGTACATCGGCCGGTAGTAGCCGCCCTGGATGTCGTCCTCGCGCGTCCACTGCAGCTTGACGGGCTTGCCGTCCGCGCCGAGCGCCTTCGCGATCGACACGGCCTCGACCACATAGTCCGACCACGCGTTCGCGCGCCGGCCGAAGCTGCCGCCCGCGTACAGCGTGTGGATCCGCACCTGCTCCGGCTTCAGGCCCGCGACCTTGGCCGCGTTGGCCTGGTCGACCGTCTGGAACTGGTCGCCGGCCCAGATCTCGCAACTGCCGGCCGTCAGCTTGACGACCGCGTCGAGCGGCTCCATCGGCGCGTGCGCGAGATACGGGAATTCGTACGTCGCGCTGATCTTGCGCGCCGCGCCCGCGATCGCCGCGTCGGCATCGCCGTCCTTGCGCGCCGACGTGCCCGGCTGGTCGGCGAGCTGCCGGTATTCGCGCATGATCTCGGCCGAGCCGCGCTTCTCCGCGTTCGACTCGTCCCATTCGACCTTCAGCGCGTCGCGGCCCTGCTTCGCGGCCCAGAAGCCCGTCGCGACGACCGCGACGCCACCCGGCACCTGCACGACCGACACGACGCCCGGCACGGCCTTCGCGGCCGTCGCATCGAACGACTTCACGGTCGCGCCGAAGCGCGGCGGGCGCTGCAGCAGCGCGACGCGCATGCCGGGGAACGTCGTGTCGAGCGTGAAATGCGCGGTGCCGTTCGATTTTGCCGATGCGTCGACGCGCGGAATCCGCTGACCGATCAGCTTGAAATCGGCCGGCTGCTTCAGCGTGACCTTGTCCGGCACGGGCAGCTTCGATGCGTCGGCGACGAGCGTGCCGTAGGCGGCCGTCTTGCCGCTCTTCGCGTGCGTGACGACGCCATTCGCCGTCGTCAGCTCGCCGGCCGGCACCTTCCAGCGGGCCGCGGCGGCCGATACGAGCATCGCGCGGGCCTTGCCGCCCGCTTCGCGCAACTGCTGCCACGAGTTCGCCATCGCCGAGCTGCCGCCCGTGCCCTGCATCGTGCCGAACGCGAGGTTCGCATAGCGCTTCGCATCGGCGGGCGCGCTTTCGACGCGCACGCTCGACCAGTCGGCGTCGAGCTCCTCGGCGACGATCGTCGCGATGCCCGTATAGGCGCCCTGGCCCATTTCGAGGTGCTTCGCGATGACCGTGACGGCGCCGTCGGGCGTGATGCGCAGGAACGCGTTCGGCGCGAAATCGGCGGCGGGCGCGGTCGCGGCGAGCGCGCGGCGGCCGAGGCCCGCCCATTCGAAGCCGATGGTCAGGCTGACGGCGGCCGCGGTACCCGCGGCCTTCAGGAAGGTGCGGCGTGACGGACGCACCGAATCGCGGTTGTCGAGTTCGATCGTCATGGTCAGGCTCCGAGCGTCGCGGCCGCGTCGTGGATCGCGGCCCGGATGCGGGCGTAGGTCGCACAGCGGCACAGGTTGCCGTTCATCGCGGCGTCGATGTCCGCGTCGGTCGGCTTCGGGTTTTGTTCGAGCAGTGCGGTGGCCGACATGATCTGGCCGGACTGGCAATAGCCGCATTGCGGAACCTGCAGCTTGACCCACGCGGCCTGCACGGCCTGCGCGGGCTTGCTTTGCAGGCCTTCGATCGTCGTGACGTGCTTGCCCGCGATGCCGGCGAGCGGCAGCACGCACGAGCGGACGGCCTGGCCTTCGAGATGCACCGTGCACGCGCCGCACTGCGCCATGCCGCAGCCGAACTTCGTGCCGGTCAGTCCCGCGTGTTCGCGAATCGCCCAGAGGACGGGCATCGACGGATCGGCATCGAGCGTTACGTTCTTGCCGTTCAGGACAAACGAGGTAGGCATGTTGTATGTCTCCGTGGGGAAAACCCGGCATGCGGCCGGTTACAGGGCCTGCTCACGCTCATAGCGGGCTTGCGCTGGCCCCCAGAAGGGCGAGCGCAAGGAATGCGACGAAGCGAATACTCGACGTATTCGCGAGGAGCATGACGTAGCGATCGGCCCTTCTGGGGGCCAGCCCCACGAATGATTTTTGCAAAACAGGGGAACGTGCGTTGCCGGCCGTATTGCGGCGTCGATCGTCGCTTGTTTGGTTCGGCCAAACGGCGCTCCTCACTCCTTGCACTACGACCGGCAACGCACGTTCGCAAGCCCGCTATGAGCGTGAGCAGGCCCTGAGTGTGCGCGAGCAGCCGGTTTTTGCGTCTACCCAATCCTGCAAATTTATTGAACAATCCTGCAAATCCCGGGCGCGGTGCGGGCCGTTTCGCTATGCTCCCGCGACATGGGGAAATCAATCGAGGATTCGTCATGGACATGACCGATATCGCGGCGTCGCGCGAATCCGGGCGGCGCGAGCTGGCGTTGCTGATCGGCCGCTTCGCGCCGGCGGACGGCTCGCATTCGACCGCTGTGCCGGGCCTGATGCTGCATCGGCACACGCGTCCGGTCGATCTCGGCTGCGGCGTGTCGCGTGCCGCGCTCGTGATCGCCGCGCAGGGTGCGAAGCGCGTGATCGTGGCCGGCCAGGCCTACGAATACGACACGCAGAATTGCCTGATTACGTCGATCGACTTGCCGATCCTGTCGCGCGTGACGCGCGCGTCGCCGGACGCGCCATACCTGTGCCTGTCGCTGACGCTCGATCCGCAGCGCATCGTCGAGCTTGCGGCCGAGATGCGGCTGCCCGAGCCCGACGCGGGCCCCGAAGGCGAAGGGATCGCGCTCGCCGAGCTGACGCCGCCGCTGCTCGACGCCGCGCTGCGGCTGTTGCGGCTGCTCGATACGCCGGCCGACATTCCGGTCGTCGCGCCGCTGATCGAAAAGGAACTGCTGTACCGGCTGATGACGAGCGGGCAGGGTACGCGGCTGCGGCATATGGCGATCGCGGGCAGCCAGACGCACCGGATCGCGCGCGCGATCGAATGGATCCGCGATCACTACGCGGAGCCGATGCGCGTCGAGTCGCTCGCGCAGGCGGTCAACATGAGCGTGTCGTCGCTGCACCACCATTTCAAGCACGTGACGACGCTGAGCCCGCTGCAATACCAGAAGCAGTTGCGGCTGCACGAGGCGCGCCGGCTGTTGCTGCGGCAGGGCGGCGACGTCGGGTCGGTGGCTGCCGTCGTCGGTTACGAGAGCGCGTCGCAGTTCAGCCGCGAATACAGCCGGCTGTTCGGCGCGCCGCCGATGCGCGACGTCGTGCACCTGCGGAAAAAGGAACTGCTCGGCTGACGCGGCAGCGGCTGGCGCGAACGGGCGGCCGGCGCGCAGTGCTCGACGATCGGCTTGACGATCCGGTTCGTGCCGACCGGTACCGTCGACGTGGCGACGACGACCGCGAAGCAGGCCAGGTTCGATGCGATGTCGCGCGCGACTGCTTCGAAGTACTACAGGTCCGCATGATCGGTGTCCGGCTGCGCCGGCGTGCCGGCCGCGTCGAAGTAGCGCGGCGCGACCCTGTCATTCATGGCTTGTTCCTTCGTCGGTCATCTCCAGAAGCCCACGTCGATTTACTCGACGGCGGCGCGCACATGTTCCATCCCGCTGCACCGGTATCGTTTCGGCAAGCGCTGGTCCTCACGTGCTGATGTCGACGAAGCGCCTGTCGCGGCGCTAGGCGCTCCGGTTTCGCAGGCAACCCCGTTGATGCTTGAACGACGCGAGCGCCGATCGATCGGTGGTGATCTTCATCGCCTTTTCCCCGACACGCTGATTGACGAGCGGCCGCCGTCCGTGATCCGTGTGCCGTGGCGTGCCGCTCGGTGAGAACCGGAAATCAGGCAATCGGCATGCCATGGACGGCGCAATCCCGCTGTGCGCGGCGAGGGCGAGAAATTGCCGCGCGATATGCGCGTTGTGTTTCACGCATGAACCGTTGGGACAGGAAAATGACCCGGGCGATGGCCGGATCGATGCGATTCGATTCGACGAAATGTTCGGTAAATCAGGCGCTTGCGGGATTTCTGATGTGGAAAAAGGCGTTGAATCGTTTTGTTTCAACGATGAGAAGGGCGCGGATAAATGCTTGAAAACGGCTCTGCAACTTATTGCCCGCCTGGCAGTTCAAGGTGCGAAGGGCGGATCGAATGAACGTGAAAAGCCGTTGCGACGGCCGCAGTCGGAATTCCGCGCTCCAATTCGGTTTGGTTGTTACACCGGTAATCGTCGAGATCGCAACATCGTCGTCGTGTGATCGTGTCGGTATTTTCACGGATGAATCAAATCCGTTTCGTCTGTCGAGACGAATGCGTGGCTCCGGCGCATGGGAGGCGGCCGCGCGGGCCTCTGGAACAGGGCGCCGCACGCCTTGCTTCCCGTTCGGCAGGGGCCTTGGAGGCCCTCCGCACGTGCCGCGACGCAGGATTCGCAGGCGGAAAAGCGGATGTAGCGGGCCATGCGTGGCGATGCGCTTCTCAGGTTTGAAACACTCGTTCGCCTGGCCGTCCGGCGAGGGCCGGCGTGCCGGTTTCGTCCGTCAAATCGAGGCATTGCTTCGCGACGCGCAACGATCGCCGCGTGTGCCTGACCGTCGTTGCGATACATTCCTGAAACCAAAAATGACGTTCCCGGCGATGCGTGCCGGCGCGGCGGCCGTTCAGTACGCGCAATGAGCGGCGGAATAACGCGTGGCACGCTGCTTGCGCTACTAGACGCACCGGCGAGCGGTCGACACGATGCAACAACGATGTGGGGGCGGCCAACTCGTCAATAAGCCAGTCGGGGAAACGGCGATGAAGACTACAAGCAGTGGCTTGATCGGCGCGTTCTTTGCGCCCCATAGGGGCAGTCGGGAAGTTCGGGGTGTCGCTTGCGACGCAGTGCCAGCGTCGCGGGGCGGACCTTGCCGATTGCCTGCCCTCCGCGCGCTGCGCGTGCTGGAGCGGTTGTCGCTCCGCGCGGCAGCCGGGCGACAGCGGTGCTCACCTTCATTCAGTTCACCCGGATGGATCGGCCAGTTCGTGCCGAACGGCGTGACACCGATTCGTCTTCAACCGTGCAAGGCAGTTTCGATCGCGCCGGGCCAATACCGGCGCCGGCCGGATTAGATCAAACGCCTGTCGGCCGGATTATCCGGGAACCTTGCGTCGCTCCCTCAGGGAGCAGACATGTCATCTGGCTGCAATGCAGGCCATTTTCCGCTCGGCTAAAGAGCGCATTTTGAGCGGCTCTGCATTTTGCGGTGGTAAATATATTCGCTCATTTTAGATTCCGGAAACGGGTGCCGGTGCCGGCATTTTTTTCCGGCGGGGTGTCGAAAATCGCGGGCCGGAAATGTGTGTGCGTAATTCCGGTTGATCGAATTAGAGTGTTTTCACCAAATATCCAATGTTAATAAAAATAATTGAAAACACGCTTTAATAAATTTTGGGCAACTTAAAAACAAAAAACAGACTTCGTCTGGACAAAAAATCAAAAAGACCTGAATTTCAAAGAAAGCAGGAATCTCGTAATTTGGTAGTAATCCTTAGTTTTTGAGGATTGCTCAAGTCAGGAAGGTTGATGGCGTGCGATCTTCCGGGCTCATTTCGTCCACGCCGTTTTGGAGTCGACCATGAAGAAGCTTCTGATTGCAGCAGCAGTTCTGGCCGTTTCGGGTGCAGCGTTCGCAGCTAGCGGCACGGTGTCGAGCAGCAACTCGACGAGTGGCGGTTCGACGATGGCCGGTGTTGCAGGGTTCGGTCATTTCACCGCGACCGATTCCGGCGCGGCACTCGGCGCAGCCGGTGCATTTGCCGGCGGCCCGGGCAGCGGTTCGATCTCGTACACCAACCACACTCAATCGTCGTCGGTCAGCGGCTTCGGCTTCGGCGGTGCACAGGCTGGTGGCACGAGCGGCGCCAATGCCGGCTCGATCGGCTGGACGCTTCACCACTAGGCCGCGACGCGTAGCGTTCGTCATTGGCTGGCGGTACGGATGCCGGGTTTCGCTCTACGCGGGCAGGCCCGGCTCCCCCTCCGCCGAACTTCCTCACAGCAAGGGATTGCTATGAAAGCCAACGTCATATTAGCGACAGCGCTCACCGTCATCTCGTCGGCTGCATTGGCAGCCGGTTCGTCCACGACCAACCAGACGCAATCCGTTGCGGCGGGTGTTTCCGGTTCGGTACTGGTCGGCTCCGGCAGCTATACCAGCAATTCGACTTCGACGGCGGGCGCGAATGCAGGAAGTACCGTGACACCCGCTGGTTCCACCGGCACGGCATCCGCGTTTCACAACTCGACTTCGACGGCCAGCGGTTCGGGCATGAACGGGGGCGCGTTCGCGGCAGGCGGCGGTATCGGTGCCGCAGGCTCGTTCGGCGGAAACGGCAGCACGAACGAGAACGCGAATGCGCTGTCGGGAGGGGTGACCGCCACGATCGTACTCGGCGCGAACCACTACACCGCAACGGGTGCGAACGACCAGGGCATTGCCAACGCGGGTGCCGCCGGGCTCACGGGCAGTGGCGGGTCGGGCGCGATCACGGGTTCGAATCACTACAACTCGTCGACCGCATGGAGTACCGGTCCGGCCGGCTCGCCGTCCGCATCGGGCGGAAGCCTGGGCAGTTCCAGCGCGACCGGAAGCAGTCATTAGTCAGGTGTGGGAGGGGCCAGTTTCCCAGCGACGCTGGTCTCTTTTCCCGCATTGTTGCCCCGTAAGGAGTTGGCATGAAGCAGAAACTGATTGCCGCCGCTCTGATGCTCGCGTCTCTGACGGCGTATGGCGCTGACCGTGCTGCCGATGGTGTGCAATCGAATATGCAGACGTCAAACAACCCTGACCAGACAATCAAACCGTCAGAACGACAAGCGCTTTCGTCGGGCAGTGCCATCGGCGGACCGGACGCCCAGCAGTGGCAGGGTATGTCGGCCGGCTCGTGGTCCCAGCTGGGCAGCGGCTGGAAGCAGTTCGGGGAAGCAGCAAAAACTGAAGTCATTCAGGGGAAGTAGCACGGTTGCCTGGGTGGGAGGTCAATCCACGTCCGGAGAGTGAAATGAACAGCAACAGGATCAAGGTGGCATGCGCGGCGATGTTCGCGATGACCACGATCGGCGCCCAGGCGCAAACAGCGGACTCGACTTCGAGCGCGCAGTCCTCGACGTCGTCGACGGCGATCGGCCAGGGCGGCGGCTCGAGCATCAGCACGAACACCAATACCACGAGCTCGCGCGGCGGCAATGCCGCCAGTAGCAGCGGGGTTCGCGGCAGCGGCAATTCGAGCGTGAATGTGAACGTGACGATGCCGTCCGGCACGAGCGGCGGCTCGAACGTGACGCCGCAGAGCGTGAGCGCGCTCCAGGCGCCCGGCTCGCCCGGCACCAACCCGTACAACACCCAGGCGTCGGAAAACGTCAATTATTCGGGTACGCAGACGATCAAGACGAACCCGTCCATCCAGGCGCCCGGCCTCACGACCACGCTGTCCGACACCTGCATGGGGTCGGTGAGCGTGGGCGTGTCGTTCCCGGGGTTCGGCGCGACGGGCGGCACGACGCTGGTCGACCAGGCCTGCGTCCGTCGTCTCGATGCGCGTGAATTCCGCGCGATGGGCCTGACCGACGTGGCGCTCGCGCTGCTCTGCCAGAGCGACGCGAACCGGCGCGCGGTGGAAGCGACCGGGCACCTGTGCCCGGGCACGACCGCGCCGCTCGCGCGTTCGAACGTCGCGCCCAGCGCCGAAGCGACCGTCGCCGACGACGTGAAGTATCACGATCCGATCGTGCGCAACCGCATGGGCCTGCCACCGATCGACGCAGCCGCGCCGGCGCAGACACGCCCGGTGGCGACGACGGCGGTGCAGGCCGCGCCCATTCCCGTCCCGGTGCCCGTGCCGGCGATCGCGCCGGTTGCCGCGGTACCGGCAGTCGCGGCGCCGGCGGTTGTTGCACCGGCAGTTGCCGCGCCGGTCGTTGCAGCTGCTGCACCGGGAGCCGCCGTACCTGCGGTTGCTGCTGCGCCGGCTGTCGCAGCCGCACCCGCACCCGCACCCGCACCCGCACCCGCAGCCGCGGTCGTGCCGGCCGCCACGATGGCAGCCGTGCCGGCGGCAGCCGTCATCGCCGCACCGGCCGTTGCCGACAAGGCGCCCGAGCCAGCGCCGGGAGCCGCCGTACCTGCGGTTGCTGCTGCACCGGCTGTCGCAGCCGCAGCCGAGGCCGCGGTCGCGCCGGCAGCCGCGATGGCAGCCGTCATCGCAGCACCGGCCGTTGCCGACAAGGTGCCCGAGCCAGCACCGGCTGTTGCCGACAAGGCACCCGAGCCCGCGTCGGTCGCCGCCGACAAGGCGCCCGAGCCTGCACCGGCTGTCGCCGACAAGGCACCCGAGCCTGCGTCGGTCGCCGCCGACAAGACGTCCGAGCCTGCACCGGCCGTCGCCGACAAGGCACCCGAGCCCGTGCAGCGTGTCGCCGACAAGGCACCGGAGCCGATGCCGGCCGCGACCGACAACGCAGCGCAGGCCGCTGCCGTCATCGCGGCGCCCGCGGCCGATGCGAAGGCCGCCGAGCCGGCGCTGCAAGCTGCTGCCGAGGCGCCCGCGCCGCAAGCCGCACAGCCTGGCGCTGCCGCGCCTGCGGCCGACATGCCGGCCGCCGACGCGAAGGTGCCGGACGCGGTCGAATCCGCGGCCGCACCTGCGCAGCCTGCCGACATGTCGGCGTTGACCGATCCGGCGAAGGCGTTGCCGCCGGCCACGGTCGACCAGCAGGCCGCACCGGCTGCTCCGGCCGCGCCGGCGCCGGCGGTCATCTCGACGAGCACGTCGTCGTAAGCACGCGGGTCGGGCAGCCGTGCGACCGGAGCGCCGGTCGCACGGCTGTCGTTCGGACCCGATGCGCGACGGTCGTTGCCGATTTGGCGGGTGTTGGTCCCATCCCCGAGGTCAACACCTCTTTTTGCCTGACGAGGATGCAAGGAGGCCTCAATCATGAGGATCTTTCTGGTCGCTTTGCTGCTGGTCGGCGTGCAAGCCGCTGCGCAGTCGGTTTTTCAGAATCCCGCGGTCTTCGTCATCCTGAGCGAGCAGACCGTCGCGAACGCCGCGAGCGTCCAGCAGGCGCTGACGACGCTCGGTCGCTCCGACAACACGGCATGCGCACCGATGATGATGATCGGCGACCCGCAGATGATTTACATGGTGCCCGAGCAAGGCCACGCGCCATCGTGGCAATCGCCGGTGTATGGCCGCGGCGCACCGTTCGCAGCGCAGAACGGGCCGGCGCCGACGGGCAAGACGGTCGGCGCGATGCAGCACGCCGAGGACATGCAGACGCAGCCGTGGAGCGACGGCAGCGCGATCACGCAGAAGATCGCCGGCGAGCCGAGCGTGTCGGCGGCAGACCGGGTGAGCGAGTGGCGGCGCAACGGGCTCGACAGGATCGAGACGGCCCGCGCGACCGACGTGACGGTGAACGGCAAGACCTACCGCGCCTATCGCGACGATCTCAACGGGGCGGCGAAGCCGGTCGTCGAGCCGCAGATCTACACGCAGCGCGTCGTGTTCTGCCGATAACGAAACATCAATCCGAGGACAGGCCGGCGCCGCGCCGCGGGACCACGAGACCCCGTCACATGCGATCCGGCAACGGCCGTCCGACATACAACCCTAAACGGCGAGGCCATCGTGAACCATTGCTTCCAGATGAGGGTGTCAGGCCCGCAGGATGTCGAACGGGAGTCCGGCAAGATGCCGTTCCTCGCCATCCGGTGCAACCATGTCGTGCCGTCGCGGCCGCTCGTCTACCTGTCGCAGCAGCACGATGCCGCGCTCGTCGACTGTCTCGCGTTGCGCGGCTGGGACGTGTGGCGCGCGAAAACCGTTGCGGACGCACTCAACCTCGTCAGGGCGAACCGCCCGCATGCGGGAATCGTCGATTTCGGCAGCGTCGCGTCGCCCGACGTCGCGTCGTTCGAGGCGCTGCTGCGCGACCCGCGCGTCGGCTGGGTTGCCCTCGCCGACGCCGAGCGGCTGCGCGACATTTCCATCGCGCGCCTGATCCGCCGCTGCTGTTTCGACTACGTGCGCAACGCGACGGCCTACACGACGATCGGTTATCTCGTCGGCCATGCGTACGGGATGCTGAAGCTTGTGGACGGCGACCCGGCCGCGGAGGCGCCGCCGCCCGGCGGCACGATGATCGGCTCGTGCGACGCGATGCGCCGGCTGTTCGCGACGATCCGCAAGGTCGCGAACACGGATACCACCGTGTTCATCGCCGGCGAATCGGGCACCGGCAAGGAACTGACGGCGGCGGCGATCCACCGGCAGTCGGCGCGCGCCGCGGCGCCGTTCGTCGCCGTGAACTGCGCGGCCATTCCGTCGACGCTGCTGCAGGCCGAACTGTTCGGCCACGAGCGCGGCGCGTTCACGGGCGCGCACCAGCGCCAGATCGGCCGCATCGAGGCCGCGCATGGCGGCACGCTGTTTCTCGACGAAATCGGCGACATGCCGTTCGAGAGCCAGGCGAGCCTGCTGCGGTTCCTGCAGGAAGGCAAGATCGAGCGGCTCGGCGCTCACGCGTCGATCCCGGTGGATGTGCGGATCGTGTCGGCGACCCACGTCGATCTCGAGGCCGCGATGCAGGCGGGGCGGTTCCGCGCCGACCTGTACCACCGCCTGTGCGTGCTGCGCATCGACGAGCCGCCGCTGCGCGTGCGCGGTCGCGACATCATGCTGCTCGCCGATGACGTGCTGCGGCGCTATCGCGGCGACAGTTCGTACCGGATTTGCGGCTTCATGCCGTGCGCGGTCGGGGCGATCCACAACTATCCGTGGCCCGGCAACGTGCGCGAGCTGATCAACCGGATCCGGTTCGCGATCGTGATGACGAACGGCCCGATGATCTCGGCCGCCGATCTCGAACTGCACCAGTACGCGTCGCGGCAGCCGCCGACGCTCGCCGAAGTGCGCCGGCAGGCCGAACGGCGCGCGATCGAGGAAACGCTGCTGCGTCACCGTTACCGGCATGCGGACGTCGCGGCGGAACTGGGCATTTCGCGCGCGACGCTATACCGCCTGATGACCGCGCACGGGCTGCACGGCGGACGCGCGGTGGCGCGTGTTCGCTCAAGACCGTGCGACGGCGGCCGTTAAAACAAGAAACGGCCCGTCCGGACCGCCGGCGCATCGATGCGTGCGCGGCCGGCACGCGGCGCAACACGCTTATCCGAGGTTATCGTGACAGAGTGCAGTCACTGCGGCAGGACGTTCCTGGTCGGCGGGCGGTCGGTCGACGGCCGCCGTTATTGCAGTCCGGCGTGCGCGCACGCGCATCCGATCGTCGTCGAGGCCGAACGGGTGCCCGACGCGAAGGTCCGGCAGTACGTCGACGACTGGCGGTACGGGCCGTGCCCGATCTGCCTGCGCGAAGGGCATCCGGTCGACGTTCACGCGTCGCATCGCGTCGTGTCGCTGGTGTTCGTCACGCGCTGGGCGACGCGGCGCCACGTGTGCTGCCGCCGCTGCGGCCGCAAGAAGCAGGCGGTCGCGCTGCTTGCATCGGCCACGCTCGGCTGGTGGGGGTTGCCGTGGGGCGTCGTGCTGACGCCGATCCAGCTCGCGCGCAACGCGCTCGGGCTGGCCGCGCGCGATCCGGAGGTCGCGACGCAGCAGTTCGAGCAGCTCGTGCGGCGCAAGCTGGCGGAGCGCCGGCTGCAGCGCGCGCGGCAGGGCGCCGGCGCCTGATCGCGCGGCGCGCCGCGCTGCGCCCGGTCAGGCCGGCCGTTCGAAGCCCGACGCGACCCAACGCTCGGCGCTGGCCTTGCTGAGCTTGAATCCGGCCGATACCTTCGCGTCGGCCAGCAACTCGCCGTACGGATCGAACGCCTTGAGCTGCGCGTACGGCTCGAACTCGTCCGGCACGATGTCGAGCGTCACCGACACCTCCTGCCCGTCCTCGCCCTGAACCGACACTTCCTTGTGCAGCATCGCGCGCCGCTGCTGCTCGTGCCGCATCAGCACCTCGGTCGCGGTCTTCACGAGCGTGCGGAACGCGTTCGCGTCCATCGGCTTCGGGTTCTTCTTGTCGCGGCCCATGGTCCACGGCCCGACGAGCGCGGGTTCGGACTCGCCGTCCTTGATCATCTCGACGGCCCAGCCGTCGTCGTCTTCGTTCTTGATGATGCGGGCGGTCCAGCCGTTGTCGCGCCAGAGGCCGTCTTCGTGGATGGAGGTGTCGTCGGATTGCAGGTCGGATTCGGTCATGAGGAAAGCTGGGAGTACGGGCAGCCGGAGTATGGGCAGCCGGTAAAAGGGCGGTGGCGCGCGGCCGTCATCGGCGCATCGCTTGCCGCCGGGTGCCCGGAGTGGCATGCAAAGGCCGCAATTTTACCTGCTGGCGGGGCGCAACGGCCGCGCGCGGCGCAATGCCGGCCATCCGGCCGATGCCGGGCGCCTGACCCGGCGCAAATATCAAACTCGTATTACGTCCCTGGCGACCGATCCCGATGCCGTCCGATATCCCGCTCGCGCGCGGCTTCATAGAATCGATCTTCGGGATAAAAATATCCCGAACATCCTTTCAACGCCAAACCGGCTGGGTGCGTTCCGCGCCGCACGGCCGGTGAACCACCAGGAACTGCGCATGAGGAAATTCAATGTTCGCATCGTTTTCGCGTACGACTGGCCGTTGACGCTGGCCGGCGTCGAGCAGGTCGCAGGCAGCGCCTGCGCGATTGAGCTCGTCGCGGTCTACCGGAGCGCGGCCGAGCTGGTTGCGTCGCTCGGCGGTGTCGATTGCGACATCGTGCTGGTCGATTATTCGATCCGCGGCGACGAGCAGATGGACGGCCTCGCGCTGTTCGACTGGCTGCGGCGCACGCGTCCGAACGCCGGGATCGTCGCGCTGGTCGGGAACGAGAACCCGCTGATCTTCCGGTCGATCCTCGCGATCGGCGGCGTGAGCATCGTCAGCAAGTTCGACGAAGTCGGCCATATCGTCACGGCGATCCATTCGAGCTACAGCGGCGGCTGCTACCTGTCGCCGTGCGTCAGGCGCGCGGTCGACGCGATCGACGAGCGCGGCGAGGCGCACGTGAAGCTGTCGGCGCGCGAGATCGAGGTGATTCGCCTGTATCTGTCGGGCGTGCCGATCAAGACGATCGCGCAGCGCCTGAGCAAGGGCAAGCAGACGGTCAGCGCGCAGAAGATCAGCGCGATGAAGAAGCTCGGCGCGAACAACGACGTCGAGCTGATCCAGCGGGCGGCCGGGCTGGGGCTCGGCACCGGGGCGGCCGTGCGGCGGGCTGGTGGCTCGGCGTGAGTTGGCGCGTGCGGTGTCGTGCCGGCGCCGTCAGGCCGGCAACGCGAACCGCGTAACGGCGTCGCGCAGCGCTTCTGCCTGATCGCGAAGCGAATGCGCGGCAGCGGCCGCCTGTTCGACGAGCGCCGCGTTCTGCTGCGTGACCTGGTCCATTTCGCCCACCGCGCGATTGACCTGCTCGATCCCGGCGCTTTGCTCGCGCGACGCGTGGCTGATTTCGTCGAGGATCTCGTTCACGCGGCGCACCGACTGCACGAGCTCGGCCATCGTCTCGCCCGCGTGCGTGACGAGCGCCGCGCCGTGCTCGACGGTCTCGTTCGACGACACGATCAGCGACTTGATCTCCTTGGCGGCCGTCGCCGAGCGTTGCGCGAGCGAGCGCACTTCGGCCGCGACCACCGCGAAGCCGCGGCCCTGTTCGCCCGCGCGCGCGGCTTCGACGGCCGCGTTCAGCGCGAGGATGTTGGTCTGGAACGCGATCCCGTCGATCACGCCGATGATGTCGCCGATCTTGTGCGAACGGCCGGTGATCTCGTGCATCGTGCGCACGACGTCGTCGACCACCGCGCTGCCGCGCGTCGCGACCTGCGCGGCCTCGCCGGCGAGCGATGCGGCCTGCGCGGCGCTGTCCGCGTTCTGCTTCACGTTCGCGGTCATCTGGTCCATGCTCGATGCGGTCTGCACGAGTGCGGCCGCCTGTTCCTCGGTGCGCTGCGACAGGTCCGTGTTGCCGGACGCGATCTCGCTCGCGCCGACGTTGATGTTCTCGGTGCCCATCCGCACACGCGACACCATGTCGATCAGCCCGCCCTGCATCGTGTGCAACGCATGCAGCAGGCTGCCGCGATCGTCGTGCTTCACGGCGACGCGCGCGGTCAGGTCGCCCTGGGCGATGCGCTGCGCGGCGTCGAGCGCGACCTCGAGCTCGCCGCCGAGGCTGGCGCGCACGCTTTTCAGCACCAGCACCATCACGGCAGTCGCGATCGCGCCGAGCACGGCCGTCATCGCGAGCCAGCGGCCGACGCTTGCGAGCACGGCCGAGTGCACGTCGTTCATGTACATGCCCGTCACCAGATACCAGTCCCAAGGCGCGAAGCGCTGCACGGCGCTGGTTTTCTCCTGCGGCTTGTCGGCGCCCGGCTTCGGCCACAGATATTCGACGAAGCCCTTGCCGCCTTCCATGTTGCCGGCCTTCACGATCTCGACGAACAGGTGCTTGCCGTTCGGATCGGTGAAGTTCGACATGTCCTTGCCGTTGAGCTCGGCCTTGATCGGATGCATCACGATCGCGGGCTCCGAGTCGTTGATGGAGATATAGCCGTCGGCGCCGTAGCGCATCGCGGCGATCGCCTCGAGCGCCTTCTGCTTCGCGTCGGCCTCCGGCATCGCGTTCTGCTGCGACAGCTTGTAGTAATGGTCGGTCACGCTCGCGGCCTGCGCGACCAGCGACGCGAGCTGGTCGCGGCGGTCCGCGATCATCGATGCGCGCGTCTGCCACGCGCCGAGCCCGGCGATCACGAGCAGGCCGAGCCACAGGATGACGATCATCGAGGCGAGTTTCTGATTCAGGGAAAGGTTGCGCATGGTATGGGGTCGGTCAGTCGAGGATGCTCGCCGGAACGGCGCGACGGGATAAGTATCTTGACGGCGTGCGACACGCTTCGCCGTAGGCGGGAAATCCCCTAGAGACGGCGCGGCCGCTCATGCGTTCGACGTCGGCACGGGCATCTATGCATATGCATAACGGGCATCGCTATACTGTCGGAGCGACTGCGCGCGTCGGGCGCCCGGGTTGGCGGCGGCGCGGCGCCGAATGAAACCGAAAGGAGGCAACGATGCGAATTCTGGTGGTAGGGGCCGGCGCGGTCGGCGGATACTTCGGCGGCCGGCTGGCCGCGGCGGGGCGCGACGTGACGTTCCTGGTGCGCGACGGCCGCGCGGCCGCGCTGGCGCGCGATGGGCTGCTGATCCGCAGCCCGCGCGGCGACCTGACGCTCGCGAACGTGCAGACCGTGCGCGCGGGCGATGCCGGCGCCGGGGTTGCGCCGTTCGACCTCGTGCTGCTGAGTTGCAAGGCGTACAGCCTCGACGATGCGATCGCGTCGTTCGCACCGTTCGTCGGGCCGCACACGCTGATCCTGCCGATGCTCAACGGGATGCGCCATCTCGACGTGCTGCGCGACCGGTTCGGTGCCGCGCAGGTGCTCGGCGGGCTGTGCGTGATCGCGGCGACGCTCGATCGCGAGCAGCGTATCGTGCACCTGAACGACACGCACGGCGTGTCGTTCGGCGAACTCGTGGGCGGTGAATCGCCGCGTGTGCGCGCGGTGGCCGACGTGCTCGGCGGCGCGGGCTTCGACGCGACGCTCAGCGACGACATCGCCGCGCGGATGTGGGAAAAGTGGGTATTCCTCGCGACGCTTGCCGCGAGCACGTCGCTGTTCCGCGGCTCGATCGGCGACATTCTCGCCGCGCCGGACGGCCGCCGCCTGCTCGAGACGATGCTCGGCGAATGCCGTGCGATCGCCGAACACAACGGCCAACGGCTCGACCCGGCGGCGATCGAGCGGATGCAGCGGATGGTGCTGACGCCGTCGCCGCTGACCGCGTCGATGCTGCGCGACGTCGAGAACCATGCGCGCGTCGAAGCCGATCACGTGATCGGCGACCTGCTCGCACGCAGCGACCCGCAGGCGGCCGATGCGCTGTCGCTGCTGCGGATCGCATACAACCACCTGAAGACGTACGAGGTGCGCACGGCGCGCGAGCACGCGGCCGCGTAATCGCCGGCATCGGCATTGGCACCGTCACTTCGCCCGGGCCCGGCGGCTGGCCGCCGGGCGGCTGCCCCGGTGCCGTTCCGCGCTGCACAAATTTGCCATCCGGCGCCGTTTGCGGCCGGAATGCGCAAAAAAGTATCGGAAATCAGGCGTAAAGTTGGTGGAGCCGCGCGCTCGATCGACCTACATTGCTTCCCATGCGACCGGTCGCGTCGCCGCGCGAAACATGCGAAATGCGCGGCACACGAGCGTACAGCCGAACAGGCCGGCCGACGATGCATGGGAATGGAGACGCCAACATGATGCACCCCGATCTCGAAGTGGTCGAAGTGCGACGCGACGAGTCGTTCAAGGTCTGGTCGCACGGCTACCCGTATCGCACGATCCGCTGGCATTTCCATCCCGAATTCGAACTGCACCTGATCGTCGCGACCAGCGGCAAGTATTTCGTCGGCGATCACATCGGCTCGTTCGGCCCCGGCCATCTCGTGCTGCTCGGCCCGAACCTGCCGCACAACTGGGTCAGCGACATGGCCGAAGGCGAAACCGTCGAGCGCCGCAATCTCGTGATCCAGTTCGCCCCGGCGTTCGTGCGCCGCTGCATGGACGCGTTTCCCGAATGCCGCGATGCGCAGGCGCTGCTCGACGACGCGCGGCGCGGCGTCGGCTTCGACGATGCGACGAGCGCCGCGATCGCGCCGTTGTTCGACGAACTGCATGCCGCGCGCGGCATGCGCCGCATCGCGCTGTTCATGATGATCGTCGAACGGCTTTGCGGCGCCGACGAGCGCACGCTGCTCGCGAGCCCCGCATACGACCAGGCGGACGTCACGCCGACGCGGCTCAGCCATGCGCTGTCGTATATCGGCAAGAACCTCGCATCCGAACTGCGCGAGTCCGAACTCGCGCAACTGACCGGGCAGAGCGTCAGCGCATTCTCGCGCGCGTTCCACCGCCACACGGGCATGCCGTTCGTCCAGTATGTGAACCGGCTGCGGATCGAATCCGCGTGCCAGATGCTGCTTGCCGACGACGCGAACATCACCGACATCTGCTTCCAGTCCGGCTTCAACAACGTATCGAACTTCAACCGCCAGTTCCGCTCGGTGAAGGGGATGGCGCCGTCCGAGTTCCGCGCGCTGCAGCGCCTGAACGCGCGCAGCCGCGAACTCGCGCTGCACGCGGCGCCCACCGGCAACCCGATGCCGCCGCGTGTGCTGACGCCCGGCGCGCCCGAACTCGCGCCGCAGCCCGGATGATCGCCGGGCCGCCGCCCGCCTGACTTTTTCACGCCGTTTCACCCAGCCGATCGCGTCGCTCACGTCGCGAGGGGCTCGTTCAACCCGAAAAAGCCGCACATAAATGGAGACACCGTCATGACGCACGCATCGCCCGCTTCTTCATTCAGCCGCACCGCCCGGATGGCGACCCTCGCCGCGTTCGCGGCCCTGCTGCCCGCAGCCGCCGCGCATGCCGCGCCGCTGCGGATCGGCATGACGTTCCAGGAATTGAACAACCCGTATTTCGTGACGATGCAGAAGGCGCTGAACGATGCGGCCACGTCGATCGGCGCGCAGGTCGTCGTGACCGACGCGCATCACGACGTCAGCAAGCAGGTGAGCGACGTCGAGGACATGCTGCAGAAGAAGATCGACATCCTGCTCGTGAACCCGACCGATTCGACCGGCATCCAGTCGGCGATCACGCAGGCGAAGAAGGCCGGCGCGGTGGTCGTCGCCGTCGATGCGAACGCGAACGGCCCGGTCGATTCGTTCGTCGGCTCGAAGAATTACGACGCGGGCGTGATGTCGTGCGAATACCTCGCGAAGGCGATCGGCGGCAGCGGCGAGGTCGCGATCCTCGACGGCATTCCGGTCGTGCCGATCCTCGAACGCGTGCGCGGCTGCAAGGCCGGGCTTGCGAAATTCCCGAACGTGAAGCTCGTCGATACGCAGAACGGCAAGCAGGAGCGCGCGACCGCGCTGTCGGTAACCGAGAACATGATCTCCGCGCGTCCGAACCTGAAGGGCATCTTCAGCGTGAACGACGGCGGCTCGATGGGCGCGCTCGCGGCGATCGAGGGTTCCGGCAAGGACATCAAGCTGACCAGCGTCGACGGTGCGCCCGAGGCGATCGCGGCGATCCAGAAGCCGAACTCGAAATTCATCGAGACGACCGCGCAATTCCCGGCCGACCAGGTGCGCATCGCGCTCGGCATCGCGATCGCGCGCAAGTGGGGCGCGACGGTGCCGAAGGCGATTCCGGTCGACGTGAAGGTCGTCGATCGCAGCAACGCGAAGGGCTTCAGCTGGTGAACGACGTGCGATGCGACGCGAAGGGCGGCGGCATGGCCGGCGCCCTTCGCACGGAGAAGCCGATGGAAACGATACTCAGGCTCAGCCACATCACGAAAAGTTTTCCGGGCGTGAAGGCGCTGTCGGACATTCATCTCGAGATTGCGCGCGGCGAGATCCACGCGCTGCTCGGCGAGAACGGCGCGGGCAAGTCGACGCTGATGAAGATCCTGTGCGGCATCCATCAACCGGATGCCGGCACGATCGAAATCGACGGCACCGCGCGCCATTTCGCGAACTATCACGAGGCGGTCGCGGCGGGCGTCGGCATCGTGTTCCAGGAATTCAGCCTGATCCCGCACCTTGACGCCGTCGACAACCTGTTCCTCGGCCGCGAGCTGTGCAATCGCTGGGGCGCGCGCGATCGCACGCGGATGCGCCGCGCGGCGGCCGCCATTTTCGCGCGGCTCGGCGTGTCGATCGATCTCGATGCGCCGATCCGTGCGCTGTCGGTCGCGCAGCAGCAGTTCGTCGAGATCGGCAAGGCGCTGTCGCTCGACGCGCGCATCCTGATTCTCGACGAACCGACCGCGACGCTCACGCCGGCCGAGGCCGAGCACCTGTTCGCGATCATGCGCGAGCTGAAGCGGCAGGGCGTCGCGATGATCTTCATCTCGCATCACCTCGACGAGATCTTTACGGTGTGCGACCGCATCACGGTGCTGCGCGACGGCCAGTACGTCGCGACGACCGACGTCGCGCGCACGGACGTCGAACAGCTCGTGCGGATGATGGTCGGCCGCCGGATCGAAAGCAGCTTTCCGCCGAAGCCCGCGCTGCCGGCCGACGCGCCGGCCGTGCTCGAAGTCGATGCGCTGCAGATCGAGCGCGACGGCCCGGTGAACCGCTTCGCGCTGCGGGCCGGCGAGATCCTCGGCTTCGCCGGGCTCGTCGGCTCGGGCCGCACGGAAACCGCGCTCGCGGTAATCGGCGCGACGCGTGCGCACCGCAAGGACGTGCGCGTGCGCGGCGCGGCGGCGAAGCTCGGCGATCCGGCCGACGCGCTGCGCGCGGGCATCGGCATCCTGCCGGAAAGCCGCAAGACGGAAGGGCTCGTCACGTCGTTCTCGATCCGCGACAACATCTCGCTGAACAACCTCGGCAAGTATCGGTCGATGCGCTGGCTGATCGACCGCCGCGGCGAGGCGCGCGCGACGCACGACGTGATGCGGCGCGTCGGCGTGAAGGCGCCGTCGATCCACACCGAGGTCGCGACGTTGTCGGGCGGCAACCAGCAGAAGGTCGTGATCGCGCGCTGGCTGAACCATCACACGTCGGTGCTGATCTTCGACGAGCCGACGCGCGGCATCGACGTCGGCGCGAAAGCCGAAATCTACGGGCTGATGCGCGAACTCACCGCGCGCGGCTACGCCATCATCATGATCTCGTCCGAGCTGCCGGAAATCGTCGGCATGTGCGATCGCGTCGCCGTGTTCCGGCAGGGCCGCATCGAGGCGACGCTCGAAGGCGACGAGATCGATCCCGACACGGTCATGACCCATGCCACGGCCGGCACGCGAGGAGCGACCCATGAACCTGCCTGACTCTTCTTCCACGCCTTCCACGACGCTTGCGGCCAACGCCGCAAACGGCGCTGCGCCGCCGCCCCGCGCGATGTGGGCGCAATTGCGGCGTTCGACGCTGTTCTATCCGCTCGTCGGCCTCGTCGTCGTGTGCATCGCGATGATGATCGCGAGCCCGAGCTTCCTGTCCGCCGCGAACCTGGAAAACGTGCTGCGCCAGGTGTCGATCAACGCGATCATCGCGGTCGGCATGACCTGCGTGATCCTGACGGGCGGGATCGACCTGTCGGTCGGCTCGGTGATGGCGCTGTCGGGCACGCTGGCGGCCGGGCTGATGGTCGCGGGCGTCAACGCGGTCGCCGCGCTCGCGATCGGGATTGCGGTCGGCTTCGGGTTCGGCTTCCTGAACGGCGTGTTCGTCGCGTTCGCGGGGATGCCGCCGATCATCGTCACGCTCGCGACGATGGGCATCGCACGCGGCATCGCGCTGATCTACACGGGCGGTTATCCGATCGACGGGCTGCCCGACCGGGTCGCGTTCTTCGGCAGCGGCAAGGTACTCGGCATCCAGGCGCCCGTGCTGATCATGCTGGTGGTCTACGCGATCGCGTGGCTGCTGCTCGATCGGATGCCGTTCGGCCGCTACGTGTATGCGATCGGCGGCAACGAGCAGGCGACGCGGCTCACCGGCGTGCGCGTGGCACGCGTGAAGCTGATCGTCTACACGCTGGCCGGGCTCACGTCGGCGCTCGCCGCGATCGTGCTGACGGGCCGGCTGATGAGCGGGCAGCCGAACGCGGGCGTGGGCTTCGAACTCGACGCGATCGCGGCCGTCGTGATGGGCGGCACGTCGATCTCCGGCGGGCGCGGCGCGATCCTCGGCACGCTGGTCGGCGCGCTGCTGCTCGGCGTGCTCAACAACGGGCTGAACATGATCGGCGTGAACCCGTATGTGCAGAACGTGATCAAGGGCGGAATCATCCTGCTCGCGATCTATATCAGCCGAGAACGATCGCGGTAACGCGTGATCGAGCGCGATCGATCAGATATCCGAATCATCAACGAGAGAGACAACTCATGACGACACCCGAAGCCCAGCCGCGGATGACCGCGGTCGTCTGCCACGGCCCCGAGGACTATCGCGTCGAACAGGTCGCGAAGCCGCGCCCCGGCGCGAACGAGCTCGTGATCCGCATCGCCGCGTGCGGGATCTGCGCGAGCGACTGCAAATGCTATACGGGCGCGAAGATGTTCTGGGGCGGCCCGAATCCGTGGGTGAAGGCGCCCGTGATTCCCGGCCATGAATTTTTCGGGTACGTCGAAGCACTCGGCGACGGCGCAGCCGAGCATTTCGGCGTGGCATTGGGCGACCGCGTGATCGCCGAGCAGATCGTGCCGTGCGGCAAGTGCCGCTATTGCAAGTCGGGCCAGTACTGGATGTGCGAAGTGCACAACATCTTCGGCTTCCAGCGCGACGTCGCCGACGGCGGGATGGCCGAATACATGCGTATTCCGCCGACCGCGATCGTCCACAGGATCCCGCTCGGCGTATCGCTCGAGGATGCCGCGATCATCGAGCCGCTGTCGTGCGCGATCCATACCGTGAACCGCGGCGACGTCCAGCTCGACGACGTCGTCGTGATCGCGGGCGCGGGCCCGCTCGGGCTGATGATGACGCAGGTCGCGCACCTGAAGACGCCGAAGAAACTCGTCGTGATCGACCTGATCGACGAACGGCTCGAACTCGCGCGCGAGTACGGCGCCGACGTGACGATCAACCCGCGGCGCGACGATGCGCGCGAGATCGTCCGCGCGCTGACCGACGGCTACGGCTGCGACGTGTACATCGAGACGACCGGCGCGCCGGTTGGCGTGAACCAGGGGCTCGACCTGATCCGCAAGCTCGGCCGCTTCGTCGAATTCAGCGTGTTCGGCGAGGATGCGACCGTCGACTGGTCGATCATCGGCGATCGCAAGGAACTCGACGTGCGCGGCGCGCACCTCGGGCCATACTGCTATCCGGTCGCGATCGACCTGCTTGCGCGCGGGCTCGTCACGTCGAAAGGCATCGTCACGCACGGTTTCGCGCTCGAGGACTGGGACGACGCGATCCGCGTCGCGAAATCGCCCGAATCGATCAAGGTGCTGTTGAAGCCGGCCCGCTGACGGCCGGCGTGCGCCTCACCGGAGACATCATGGAATACGTGATAGGCGTCGATATCGGCACGCAGAGCACCAAGGCGCTGCTCGTCGACCGGCACGGCACGATCGTCGCGCGGCGCTCGGCCGGCTACCAGCCCGATACGCCGCGCCCGCTGTGGGCCGAGCAATGGCCGCAGGTGTGGTTCGACGCCGTGCTCGAATGCGTCGCCGGCTGCGTGAGCGATGCGCGCGCGCATGGCGTACCGGCCGATGCGATCCGCGCGGTGTGCGTGAGCAGCCTGTACGGCGGCTCGGGTATTCCGGTCGACAGCGACATGCGGCCGCTCCATCCGTGCCTGATCTGGATGGACCGGCGTGCGACCGCGCAAGTCGATTGGGTCGGCGAGCACGTGAACGTCGAGCGGCTGCGCGTGATCACGGGCAACGGCGTCGACAGCTACTACGGCTTCACGAAGATGCTGTGGCTGCGCGACCAGCGGCCGGACGTGTGGGCGAACGTGCGTTATTTCCTGCCGCCGAACGCGTACGTGATCTATCTGCTGACCGGCGAGGTCGCGGTCGATCACAGCTCGGCCGGCAACATCGGCGGCGTGTACGACGTCGCGCGCCGCGAGTGGTCCGACGATGCGCTCGACATGCTCGGCATTCCGGCGACGATGATGCCGGAGCGGCTCGTCGATTCGACGGAGATCGTCGGCGGGCTGCTGTCGCAGTGGACCGAACAGCTCGGGCTGCCGGCCGGCACGCCCGTCGTCGCGGGCGGCGTCGATGCGGCTGTCGCGACCTTCGCGGCCGGCGCGACGCGCACCGGGCAGCATGTCGCGATGATCGGCACCAGCATGTGCTGGGGCTACGTGAACCGGCACGTCGATGCGCGGCACGGGCTCGTCAGCATGCCGCACGTGTTCGACGGGCAGCGCGACCTGTACGTGTTCGGCGGTGCGATCACGGCCGGCGCGTCGGTCGCGTGGTTTCGCGACCAGTTCTGTCATGCGGAAATCGATGCGGCACGCCTGCTGCCGCATGGCGATCCGCACGTGCTGCTCGAGGAGGCGGCCGCAAGCGTGCCGGCCGGTGCCGACGGCGTGCTGTTCCTGCCGTACCTGATGGGCGAGCGCAGCCCGGTGTGGGATGCGAAGGCGAGCGGCGCGTTCGTCGGGCTGAGTCTTGCCCATACGCGGGCGCACCTTTATCGCGCGGTGCTCGAAGGCGTCGCGTTCGCGTTGCGGCACAACATCGAGGCCGGCCGCCGCGGGGCGGGGGCGCTGGACGACCGGCTGATCGTCGTCGGCGGGGCCGCGCATTCGGCGCTGTGGATGCAGATCATTGCCGACGTGACGGGCTTTCCGGTGTGGACGATCGAGCAGGATGTCGAAGCCGCGATGGGGGCGGCATTGCTCGCGGGTGTCGGGGCGGGGCTCGTGTCGCACGACGACGCGCAGGGCGGTTGGGTCACGCTCGTCGAGCGCGCGCGGCCCGATGCCGAACATGCGCAAGCGTATGCGGCGCGCTTCGGGCTTTACACGGCGCTGTATCCGGCACTCAAGCCGATCATGCACGAACTGCACACATCATCATGAAGACACGATTCGATTTCAGCGGCTCGCGGATGCTCGTCACGGGCGCATCGAGCGGGATCGGGCGCGCATGCGCGGTTGCGCTGGCGCAGGCGGGCGCGCGGGTCGTCGCGGCAGCGCGCGACATGGCCGCGCTCGATGCGCTCGCCGGCGAAACCGGGTGCGATACGTTGCGCATCGATGTCGGCGGCGACGAACACGCGATCGATGCCGCGCTCGCCGCGCACGATGTGTTCGACGGCCTCGTCAATTGCGCGGGGATCGCGTCGCTCGAACCGGCGCTCGAGGTCAGCGCCGAGCATTTCGACCGCGTGATGGCCGTCAATGCGCGCGGCGCGGCACTCGTGGCGCGGGCGGTTGCACGGAAGATGATCGCGCGCGACGGACGCAGCGCCGCGCATGTGCGGGGCAGCATCGTCAACGTATCGAGCCAGGCCGCGCTCGTCGGCTTGCCCGCGCATCTGAGCTATTGCGCGTCGAAGGCGGCGATGGACGCGATCACGCGCGTGCTGTGCATCGAGCTCGGCCCGCACGGCATTCGTGTGAACAGCGTGAACCCGACCGTCACGCTCACGCCGATGGCGCAGTTCGCGTGGAGCGAACCGGAGAAGCGCGCGCCGGTGCTGGCGGCGATTCCGCTCGGGCGATTTGCGGAGCCGGACGAGGTCGTCGAGCCGATCCTGTTTTTGCTGAGCGATGCGGCGTCGATGATCAGCGGCGTGTCGCTGCCGATCGACGGCGGGTATACGGCGCGATAGGCCATGTCATGCGTTGACGGGTGGCGGCCGGCCGGCTGCCGTCGATCGCGCATGACGGGAAATAGGGGCGAATGTGCGGAACGGCCGACGCACGGCTAGACCGGGTCTTTGCTCGGCGGTCCGTCCGGCTGCTGCGGGTTGTCGTGGTGATGACCCGGCGGCGACGACAGCGGGTCGTCTTCCGGATCGCGGTTCGGGTCGGCCGGTGGCTCGGGCGTCGGGGTCGTGTGGTCGGTCATGGAGGGCTCGTGCAATGCGTGACGGCGGCGGCGCGGAGGGTGCGCCTCGTCTTCGTTATAGGCAATCGGGCGAGCGTTTGCAGCGGGATTCTTGCGGCGGGTTGTCGGCCGTCGGCGAAATCCGTGAATCGGCGATTGCTCGATCATCGAGCGGGATCCTGTAATGCCATGCGTTGCGTGGTCCGCGCGATCGCGGTCAGCGCAGATCCTGCGGCGTGTCGACATCGCGCAGGATGCCGGGATCGTCGACGTCGAGCAGTTTCACCGATGCGCTGGCGAACAGCGCGCGGGCGCCCGTGTCGCCGTCGAGGGCGGCGAGCGCATCGAAATGGTGCGCGGCGAAGCCGACCGGATGGCCGCGCACGCCGCGATGCGTGGGCGCGACGATCGACGTGTCGTCGGTGTCGAGCGCGCGCGTGACGGCTTCGTAGGTCGATGGCGCGATCCACGGCATGTCGCCGAGCGCGACGAGCCAGCCGTTCGATTCGGGCGTGGCGCGCACGCCGGCCGCGAGGCTCGCGCCCATGCCGCGCAACGCGTCGGGCGCATAGACGACCTGGCAACCGGCTTCGTTCAGCAGAATCGCGAGTTTTTCGGCGCCGGGACGCACGACGGCGATCACGTCGGCCGTGGCCGCCGCGAGACGATGGGCGGCCGCGACCGCGACCGGCGTGCCGTCGGGAAGCCGCGCGAGCAGCTTGCTCTGCAGACCGCTTGGATCGAAACGTTGACCGAGACCGCCGGCGAGCAGGACGCCGGTGACGAGTGACGCATAGGACATCGGCGCGGGGGGAGTGAGACAGGTGCTGCGATTGTGCGGGAGCGGGCGGGGATCGGCAAGTGAGGATGTTACCGAGTCGCGCCCGTCAGGTCGGAAAGACTGTCATCGCGCACCATCGTCGAGCATGTTTTCCTCGACGGGGCCGTAAATCGCGTGCGATTCACGCTGCATGACGGCCCAATAGCGGTCGCCGAACGACCAGTGCCACCATTCGAACGGGTAATTCGTGAAGCCGGCGCCGGTCAATGCGGCGATCAGTACGTGGCGGTTTCGCGCGGCCCGGCGGCCGATGAATGCGTTGCGCGTGCACGCTTATGGTCGATCTGGTCAGACGAAACGCCAACATGTCGGAGTTGGCGCGGGCGGGCGGTGTGGATTGGCCTGCGACTGCGCGATGCTCACCAGAGCGTTTTCACGTGCGCATAAGCGCGGATTTTTTCGTCGCGGGTGACGAGCGGTGCGCCGAGCCGCCGCGCGGTGGCGACGATCATCCGGTCGGCCGGATCCTTGTGGAACGTGCCGGGCAGCGTGGTGGATTTCGCGGCGATGTCGGCGTCGACGGGCACGAAGCGCATGCCGTCGATCTGCGCGACGGTGGCGAGCCACGCGTCGACATCCATCGTCAGTGCGAGACGGTCGTTGCGCACCAGCATCGCAATCTCCCACGCGGAGATCGCGGATGCGGCGAGCGCGCCTTCGCCCCGCGCGCGGTCGATCGCGCTTCGCGCTTTCTTGCTGAGCGAAGGATCGCCCGCCACCCACCACACCAATGCATGCGTATCCAGCACGATCACCGCGACGCCTCCCAATCATCTTCCGCAATCGGATCGACAGGATTGTCGTAGCGCATGACCGAGCCGCGCAACATGTCCAACGGCTGAGCCTCGCGTGCGTGATACGGCCGAATCTCGAGCGTCGGCTTGCCGTGATCGGTGACGATCAGGCTTTCGCCCGACGACTCGACGAGCCGGAAGTATTCGAGTGCGCGAGCCTTGAATTCGGATTTCGAAACGGGAGCGTGCGGCATCATGATATGGACCTGGTCATGTGACGATGGTCATTTTATGGCGGTGCGGCGGAGGAAGGCAAGTCGCGAAGGTCAGGCGTCACCGGATGCATGCAAAGCGCGACCGGGTGCGTCGATAACGAGGGGCGGAAGACGCTGCTCGCCTTGCTTGCATGCTTGCAGTGACCTAGATTTTTTCTATCCGAGTTCTCAGGCGGGAGGGACGCCATGGAACTGAGCGTAGAACGTGTCGATGTCTGGTCGGCGACCATCGACGACAAGCCGGGTGGCCTCGCGACAGTATTAGGTGCCCTGCGGACTGCCGGCGCAGACTTGCAGTTCATCGTCGCACGCCGCACATCGGAGGCGCCGGGCAAGGGTGTCGTGTTTGTCGCGCCGCTGCAGGGAGACGCGGTGATTCGCGCGGCCACGCAGGTGGGGTTCAGCGTCACCCCGAGCGTTCACTCCGTCCGCGTAATGGGTCTGGATCAAATGGGCGTCATCGGGCAGTTGACCCAGATGCTCGCGGACGGCGCGATCAATCTCCGTGGCGTGTCGGCCGCCGTGCTGGGTTCCCAGTTCATTGCCTATTTCGCGGTCGATTCGGTGGACGATGCAGACAAGGCGATCGATATCCTGCAGCGGGCATAGGGCGGCTGCGTTGGACGGTGGGCTGGCTTGGCCGGAAGGGGGCACGCGTTTCAGGATGTTGCGGGGGGCCCGCCACATGGCTCAGGCATCCGCCCACCGTCTCAGCAGGTTGTGATAGATCCCGGTGAGCGCGATCACGCCCCGGTCGTGCGCACCTTTGTCCGCGGAAAGCTGCTGAATCTGCGTATCGAGTTGAAATAGCAGCGTGCGGTCGGCATCGTCGCGCACCATGCTCTGGATCCAGAAGAACGACGCAACGCGCTCGCCGCGTGTAACGGGCGTCACGTGATGCAGGCTCGACGCGGGATACAGCACGAGATCGCCGGCCGGCAGCTTCGCGCGATGCACGCCGTAGGTATCCTCGACGCACAGTTCGCCGCCGTCGTACGCATCGGGTTCCTCGAGAAACAGCGTCGCCGACAGATCGCTGCGCACGCGGAAATCCGTGCCGCGCAGCAGCCGGATCGCGTTATCGACGTGCGTGCCGAATGTCTCGCCGCCTTCATAGCGGTTGAACAGCGGCGGAAACACCTTGAGCGGCAGCGCCGCCGAAAAGAACAGCGGATGGCGCGCGAGCGCATCCTGGATCGCATCGCCTACCGCGCGCGCAGCCGGCGAGCCTTCCGGCAACTGCCGGTTGCGTTTGGCAAGCGCCGACTGCGCGCCGGATGTCGCGTTGCCGTCGACCCATTCGGCCGCATCGAGCAGGTCGCGGCATTGCGCGACCTGCGGCTTGGTCAATACGCCGGGGATATGAAGCATCATGATGCGGATTCCATTGCGTGCGGCGCCAGTTGCAGCGCCGCCGAGCGAAATGCGTCGAGCGGCGACGACGCGAGATACGCGTGCATCTTCGCGATAAACGCGGGCGTCGCGGTGGCCGGCACGCGCGCGAGCCAGACGAGCGCTTCGTCGATGCGCCCGCGCTCGGCGAGCAGCCGCGCAAAGTTGAACTGGCCGCGGAAGTCGCCGGCAACGGCCGCGCGGCGATAGTGGTCGAACGCGGCGTCGGTGTCGACGGACACGACCCAGCCGTCCTCGTAGAAGCCGCCGATCAGGTTGATCGATTTCGCATGGCCGAGCGCGGCCGCGCGGCGGAACCAGTCGAGCGAGTCGGCGCGGTTCTCGTCGACGCCGTTGCCGAGCGCGAGCGCCGTCGCGTAGTTGTACATGCCCCAGTCGAGCCCCGCCTGCGCGGCGAGCCGGTACCAGTACACGGCGACCGGCGCGCACGCGGCGGTGCCCCAGCCGAACTCGTAGCAGCGGCCGAGCATGTTCATCGCCATCGGATGTCCGGCCCGCGCGGCGTGCCGGAACCAGTTGAACGCGGCAGCCGGATCGCGTGCCACGCCATGGCCGTCGAGCAGGTACTGCCCGTAGACGGCCTGCGCATCGACGATGCCGTTGTCGGCCGCCGCCGCGACCCACGCGGCGGCGCGCTCGGGCGGCCCGGCCAGGATGTCGGCGAACTCGCGCGGCGATACCGACGCGAGCGCCTTCAGCGACACGGCCTCCATCGATCAGTAGCGCGCGTTCAGCGTGACGAACGCCGAGCGGCCCGGTGCGATCGACGCGTAGTGCGCCGGATATGCCTGGTCGAAGTACGTACGGTTGAACAGGTTGTTCACGTTCAGCTGCAGGTCGAGTTTCTTGTTGATCCGGTACTGCGCCATCGCATCGAAGCGCCAGTACGACGGCACGGCGCGCTGGTTCGCGGGATCGCCGAATACTTCCGACATGTAGAACGCGCCGCCGCCGACCGTGAACTTCGGCGTCACGTCGTAGTTCGACCACATCGTGAGGCTGTGCTTCGGCGTATTCGGGAAGCGGTTGCCGTCGTTCGCCGCGTCCTTGCCGTTGTTGCGCAGCGCGCTCTTCATGTACGTGTAGCCGCCGAACACCTGCCACTGCTTCGTGATCTGGCCGGCGACGCCGAGCTCGAGACCCTGCACGCGCTTGTTGCCGACCATCGCATACTGGTTGTTCGGCAGCGTCACGCGCGCGTTCGTCGTGTCGATCTGGAACAGCGCGGCGGTCAGCGCGAGCTTGTCGTTCAGCACGTTCCACTTGGTGCCGAGCTCGATGCTGCGGTTCTTTTCGGGCGACATCTGGTCGGCGTTGGGGCCCACGCCACCGCGGCCCGGCGTGAGCGACTGCGTTTCGCTGCCTTCGCCGAGCAGCATGCCGGCCGGTGTCGACGACGTCGCATACGACGCGTAGATGCTGCCGTTCTGCGCGGGCTTGAACACGAGGCCGGCCTGCCAGTTCACGAGCGTGTCGTCGCGGGTGTAGGTCTTGCCGCCCTTGGCGGCGGTATCGGTGAAGCGCGTCGAGTAGTCGTCGAGTCGCAGACCGGCGTTCACTTGCCAGCGCGGCGTCAGCTCGATCGTGTCGAAGCCGTAGATCGACTTCGTCACAGTGCGTGCGTGCGCGTAGTCGTTGTCGCGCGTGATCGACCCGGCCCACGGATCGTTCGAGTTCGGTGACCAGAGGCTCGTACAGTTGTAGCCCGATGCCGCGCCGATGCCGTTCTGGCAGATCTTGCCGGTGCCGGTCGCGACCGTGTACGTGTCGCGCTTGCCCCATTCGCGTGTCAGCTCGATGCCGGTCGTGAAGCTGTGCTTGAACGGGCCCGTGCGGAATTCGCCGAACAGCTCGGTCAGGTTCGCGATGCTGTTGATCGAGCTGTTGCGGTTGTTGTTGCGGCGCCAGACCTTGCCGTTGACCACGTTGCCCTGGCTGTCGTCGGGCTGCGTCCAGATGTAGTCCTGCGTCGATTCCGTGTAACGCGTTGTGTTGCGGATCGTCAGCGACGACGTGATGTCGTGCTCGATCTTGATCGTGCTGATGTCCGACGTGGTCTTGCGGAAATCGCGGTCGCGCAGGCCGTAGAAGTTGTGGCGATCGACGTTTGCCGGGCCGTCGGTGACGCCCTTCGGGATGTTGAAGCCGTAGACGTATGGGATACCGCCGTCGGGCATGTCGTCGGTCGACAGGTGGTAGTAGCTCGCGGTCACGCGCGTCGGCGTGCCGAGGCCGAATGCGATCGACGGCGCGACGCCCCAGCGCTCGTTGTTGACGGCGTCGCGGCCGGCGACGTCGTTGTTGTGGCTCATCAGGTTCAGGCGGAATGCGGCGTGATCGGCGAACTGCCAGTTGCCGTCGGCCGTGAAGCGGCGATAGCGGTCGGTGCCGAGGCCCGCGCTCGCGCTGGCCGTCGTGCCGAGGTGCGGGGTTTTCGTGATCAGGTTGATGCTGCCGCCGGCGCCGCCGCGGCCGCCGTATGCGCCGTCGGAACCCTTGGTGATCTCGACGCGTTCGGTGTTGAAGATCTCGCGCGTCGTGGCGCCCGTGTCGCGCATGCCGTCGACGAACATGCTGCCTTGCGTGTCGTAGCCGCGGATGAACGGACGGTCGCCGAGCGGGTTGCCGCCTTCGCCGGCGCCGAACGTGATGCCGGGCACGGTGCGCAGCGCTTCGGTCAGCGTCGACGCGCCACTGTTCCGGATCAGTTCCTGCGGGATCACGGTGACGGACTTCGGCGTGTCGACGAGCGGCGCGGTGAATTTCGCGGAAGCGGAAAAGTCGGCCTTGTAGCTGTGCTCGGTCTTGCCCTGGATCTCGATCGGCGCGAGATGGCCTTCGGTGCTGGACGGGGGCGGCGGCGGCGTGCCGTCGGCGAATGCGGGGCTCGCGGCGAGCACGCTGCACAGGGTGGTGAATTTGCCGAGCTTCAGCTCGTCGGAACGGGATTTCATGGTGCGCTTCGACCTCGCGATGTGGCCCCGGAGGCTGGGCGCTACGGAAAGGTGCACACCGCCGGGAATTATTACGATTTGTTTTCAGTCGGCATTCTATGTAATTTATCGCTGAATGAGAAGCGTTCTTGTTCGCGTTTGTGACGGGATTGTTGACGAATGTTACGGGGTGGTTGGGACGTGACGAATGGCCGAATGGCTAGATGTGACGGGCTTGTCGGGCCGGGTAGAGTGACTGTGTCGTGGTTCACTCGTGGCCACGCGCGATGTCGCACCGTTCGAGGCGGTGGGGCTTCGCGTGATCGATCCGTGGGTGCGGTAGCGCCCGGTTGCCAGCCTCCAAAACTGCGCCGAAATTAAAAACGCGCCGTGCAACACGGCGCGTTCTGCGTCAGGCATGTGCGTCCGGCCCCTGAAGCGATGGCAGGCGGGCGCGAGACCTCCGGTGCTGCTCAATCGACTCCGTGAAACACCGCGTCCTCCGGCCCGAGATATGCCGGCGGGCGCCACGTCGCGTCGCGCATCGAATGCTGCACGAGGTTTTCGACGCCGAGCAGCACCGCGAAGATCGCCATCCGCACCGGAATGCCGTTGTCGGTCTGCCGGAAGATCGCGAGGCGCGGGTCGCGGTTCAGGTCGACCGACAGGTCGTTCGCGCCGGGCCGGCTGTCGCGCGGCAGCGGGTGCATGATCAGCGTGTCGGGCTTGCAGACCGAGTCGACGAGCGCCTGGTTGATCTGGAAATCCGGCGTGTAGCCTTCGAACGACTCGTCGGTGAAGCGCTCTTTCTGGATCCGCGTCGCGTAGACGACGTCCGCGCCGCGCAGCCCGGCCGCGAGATCGGTCGTCTGTTCGACCACATGGCCGTTCGTCGAAATCTGGTCGATGATGTAGGCGGGCATCTCGAGCATCGGCGGCGACACGAGCGTGAACTTGAGCCCGCGGTACAGCGCGAGCAGCTTGACGAGCGAGTGCACGGTGCGGCCGTACTTGAGATCGCCGACCAGCGCGATGTGCGCGCCGTCGACGATCTTGCCGAGCCGCGAGAACTCGCGCTGGATCGTATAGAGATCGAGCAGCGCCTGGCTCGGGTGCTCGCCGGGGCCGTCGCCGCCATTGATCACGGGCAGGTTGGTCGCGCGCGCGAACTCGGCCACCGAGCCTTTCTCCGGGTGGCGGATCACGAGCGCGTCGACGTAGCCGGCCATCACGCGGCTCGTGTCGTAGATCGATTCGCCCTTGGCCATCGACGAGAACGTGAAGCCGGTCGTGTCGCACACCGAGCCGCCGAGCCGGCAGAAGGCGGCGCCGAACGACACGCGCGTCCGCGTGCTGGCCTCGAAGAACAGGTTGCCGAGCACGGCGCCTTCCAGCACGCGCGAAATCTTGTGGCGCCGCGCGATCGGCTGCATCACGTCGGCCACGCGGAACAGCGCTTCGACCGACTCCCGCGAGAACTGGTCGACCGACAGCAACTGCGGCTTGCCTTCGAACAGGAACTGCTTCGCGAGCCCGTGGTTGTCTACGCTTTGCGTATAGCCCCCACCTTCCGGTGCCGAACGCTCGACGATTTCCGACACGAAGCGCTCGACGATCTCGGGCATCCCGCGCGATTCCTGCGAATCGTCGGGCAGCAGCCAGGTATCGAGCGCGCGCCGGCTGACGCCGATGCGATTGGCGAACGCTTCGCGGGTCATGTTGAGGCGGCGCATCGCGTCGCGGAGGAAGGCTTGCTGGGGAACGGTCATCGGCGGCTCCTGACGGAAAATATACGCGGTGCGTATATTAGTTCGTGGCGCAGTGAAGTCAAGGAAAATCTGCGTGATCGGGTTGTGCGGCACGTATGACGCTCGACGGGCTCTTACTGGCGCGCGGCGTTCGTCTCCGTATAATCAGGTCAGGCCCCGTGCCCTGCATCGGCAGGGCGCCATGCCGCAAACGATTCGCCCGGTCGGGCTTGTTGATTCGAAGGAGAATGAGAATGACGCGTACGATTGCTGCAATGTTGCTGGTTGTGACCGCTGCGCTCGCCGGTTGCAATACGGTCGCCGGCGTGGGCCAGGACATTTCGAAGGGTGGCCAGGCGATCAGCGATACGGCCGAAAAGGCCAAGTAAGCCGACCGGTTCCGGAATGCAGAAGGCGCCGGGCCGTCCCGCGATTGCGGGGCGGCCCGGCGCTTTTTTTGGTTCTTTGCGGAATTCCGTGGATGGTGCTTGCCGACCCGAACCCACCCTTCGGATCAGCGGAACTTCAATGACGGCTTTGAGGCGGTGTCCGACATCCATCTTCGCGCAGACTGCTACCTCAATTTGGCATCGCAAACATCATGCGCGCCCGGGGCTCGATTGCTGGCCAAGAGGCGCTGATTAATCGTCGCTGGACGCGTGAAATCCCAGATACTTTTGTTGGGCAGGCAACGCTTCGGGTGCTACGGTACGAGCGTCGACCGAGGCGAGCGCCTCACGGGACCGGCGGCGATTCGAAACGACGGTCCAAGATTCCGCACACGCGTTGCCCTCGATGGCTTCGGCCCTATCGATTGCAGTCCCGATTGCCCGCATCATCGCCTCGCGTTCCACCAACACAGCGACGAAACCCTCATTGGCGAGCGCAGTCGAACTCACGCCAAGGACGGCACACAGCATCAGTTTCGCGCCAACATCGCCCACGTCCGCGTCTCGGAAAGCGTCGATGCCTGCCACAAGCGACGGCTCCACGTATCGATCCGACGCTTCCAGCACAGGATGACGATCGCTCCAAGCATCCGGTGGACATGCCTTTCCAGCCGGGCGAAGTTCGATGAACGGGTTGATCTCGGCAGGATAAATGCGGCATACGCGCGGCCGCCGCTCGTAAATGCCGCATGCCAGATCGGGTTGCAGATGGGGGCACGGTCCTTCGAACGCAGCCACGACCGTCACGATAACGCGCAACGGTAACGTACCGCTTAACGCCGCGAACGAGCGCCGGAACTTGTAGGCGGCGGCCAGATCATCCGCCGCCGGCTCGACCAGCCAGGGAATGGCTTCACAGAGTAGCTGCACTTCACCGCCATCGCGCAGCCAGTCCAGCGCTTCGGAAAGGCCGAGCGGCACCCGGAGGTCCCGGCAGCACCGACCGCACATCGTGCAGGAGAAGTGAAGTGGCATCGGTTGTCCGGTCGATGAAATCCAGTGATTGGGATGGCGGATTGGCCTGGTGCGAAGCGACACCCAGCCGTTATGCAGGCATTGCGGCTCGATGAATCTCGGGCCGGCACGGCTGGACGTGGGAACTGCCTGCTTTCACAGCAAAATATCCTGCCGCCTCGAATTGCCTTGCGCCGCACTCGAGACCGGCTCCCACGCCTGCCAGGTGGCAAGACGCTCGGCGTATGCGGAACGCGCGACAGGAAGCCCTTCGGTGCCGAGAAAGAGACGCAATGGCGGATTGGCCGTATCGACGATCTCAAGGACAGCCTGAGCGGTCGAGCGGGGGTCGCCGAAATCGATCTGTCCACTGGACGAAAAGACCCGTGCCCGGAGAGCGGCATAGGCATCGTTGCCGGCCGCCAGTTTCAGCGATGCCTGACTCGAAAAATCGGTGGCGAATGCGCCGGGTTCGAGCAGCGTGACGTTGATCCCGAAGTCCTTGACCTCCTGCGCGAGGCTCTCGTGCATTGCTTCGAACGCCCATTTGGAGGCGTGATAGAAACCGACGATAGGCCCCGCCACAATGCCGGCAACGCTCGATACGCCAACGATGTGGCCCTGGCGCTGCTCGCGCAGAAACGGCAACGTAGCCCGGATCACGCGCCAGGCGCCGAAGAAGTTGGTTTCGAACTCGGCGCGAACGTCGGCTTCGCTCGCTTCCTCTATCGCGCTCACCAGTGCGTAGCCCGCATTGTTCACGACGACATCGAGCCTGCCAAAGTGCGCATGTGCCTGCGCGATGACGTGGCCAGCCTGAGCGGAGTCGGTGACATCGAGCGCGAGAGGAAGCACCGCGTCGCCATAACGTTCGACCAGCCCGTCGAGACTGGCCAGCTGTCGCGCCGTCGCGGCGACCTTGTCGCCTCGCGCGAGTGCCGCCTCGGCCCAGATGCGGCCAAAGCCGCGGGATGCACCGGTAATGAACCACACTTTTTCTGTCATGGAATGCCTCTCGAAATGGATAGCTGTTGCAGGCAGATTTGTACCGCCTTGCCAGATCGGATGCACTGGCAGAGCGCGCCATGCCCGTTGCACCCGGCGCCAATCGAATGGACGTGACGTGCGCCGCAGCGCAGCAGCTGCTTCACTGTGGCGGACTGCAGGACAGCTTCGACCACCGGTCTTTGCATGGCCGGCAACGAGTCGAAGCTACGGAGAGAAGTTTGGGCAAAGAGCGTGCGGGGGGCGCGTCAGATCGGTTCGGCGGCAATGCCCGGCGAATTCAGTTCGCGCCAGCGGTTCGGGGTGACGCCCTCCCAATCGCGGAACGCGCGATAGAACGAGCTCGTGTCCTGGTAACCCAGCAGGCAGGAAACCTCATCGATGCCCGCCGCCGGGTCCGCGAGCAACCGGCGCCAGAGCTCCTGTCGAGCCTCGGCAAGCAGATCCCGGAATGTCGTGCCTTCGTCCGTGATGCGCCGTTGCAGCGTCCGCTCGCTCATCCCGAGGTCGCTCGCCACGTCCGACAGTTCCAGCCGGCCGCTTGCGAGGCATCGTTTGAGTACGACTTTCACCTGCTCGCGGATCGAGCTGCGCGCTTCGATTTCCCCCAGCGCTGCCGTAAGTGCGGGGGTCAGCATGTCGAGCAGTTCGGGGTTGTGGCCGGGAAACGGACGGTCCAGATCGGCCGACTTCAGCACGAGCGCATTGCGCGACGCGCCGTGGCGAATCGGGCAGCCGAAATACTCGCGGTAGACCTCTTCCTTGGGGCCTGTGCGAACGAACTCCACGCGGCGCGGAGTCAGGTGTTGCCCGGTGCCCCGCCTGCCGAGCTCGAGCAGCGTCGCAAACGTGACGTCGGTGGCAACGGCGGGTTCGGGTTCAGTTGCGTAGGGCCACTGCGAGGTGAGCGTACATTCGGCGCCGTCTTCGGAGATGTGTAGCTGCTCCGGCGTGCAGAGCCTCTTGAAGCGGGCTACCCGCTCGAGGCCATCGCGATAGTCCCGGGCATGGAATGCGGCAAGAAGGAAAGGGGGATGCGTTTCGGCTTCGCTCCGGGTCACCAGCGCGATGCCCAGACCAGGCTCGGGCGCCAGCTGCCCGATCGCTTTCCATAGCGCGAAGTACTGCTCGGTACTCACAAGCGCCTGCGGATTCAGGTGCAGCGTGGCGGGTAACCGGGCCTGGCGCAGTACCGCGGCCGGCGGCAAGCCGGCGTGCGCAATCGCGCGCCAGAACGCCTGCGGTATCTTGCATCTGTCTGCCATGACTGCGCCCATCGTCGCCTCTACGTGGAATAGCCTTTGCCGCGCGTGCGCGCCCGGCCCGTGACGGGCGCGCGGACCATCCTAGCGCATCTGGCTCATGATCATGCGGTCGAACATGCGGTCGCCAAACCAGGCGCGGATCAGGATCATCGGTTTCGCGTACTTGCCGGCGACGTATCGCGTGCGCGGTTTTTTCGCGCGCACGGCCTGCGATACCACGTTGGCGATGACACCCGGGTCGGTACCGCGTCCGTTGCCATAGGCTTGCTGCGTCGACTTTGCGACAGCCTGGGTCAGCTTCGCGTAGGCACCGCTGCCGGAGCGGGCCAGCAGGCTGCGCGAAACCACGTCGCCGAACCCCGTCTCGATCAGACCGGGCTCCACGATCACGACGCGGATGCCGAACGGCGCGAGCTCGAGCCGCAGGCAATCCGACCAGCCTTCGAGGGCATGCTTCGTCGCGTGATACCACGCGCCGAGCAGCGTATAGATCTTGCCGCCCATCGACGTGATGTTGACGATCGTGCCGCTTCCCTTCTCGCGCATGGCAGGCAGGAGCAACTGCGTGAGGCGGGCCGTGCCGAACACGTTGACCTCGAACTGGTATCGCGCCTCCTCGATGCCGATGTCCTCCACCGGCCCGTACAGCCCGAACCCGGCGTTGTTGACGAGCACGTCCACTCCGCCGGTTTCCCTGAGAATTGTCCCGGCTGCCGACACGATCTCTGCTTCGCGGGAAAGGTCCATGCGCAGCAGCCTCGCGCCGAGGCGTTCCAGGTCGATCATCCTGTCGACGTGCCGTGCAGCCACGTAGACCTGGAAGCCGTCGTGGATCAGTTGCCGGGCGATTTCCTTGCCCATGCCCGAGGAGGCGCCCGTCACGAGGGCCGTCTTCTTGCTTCTATCAAACATCGTGGTCTCTCAGCGAGTTCTGACTGGAGTGAACGTTACTCTCCGCACGGCGCCGGCGCACTAACGAAAGACGCCACAAAGGTCGCAATTCGCGCCATGGCGAGAACGGCGACCAGAAAGCGATCCGCCACCCAGCCCTCCCGTTCCGGGAAGAATGGCGCTACTCGCAACAGGAGCGGCGTCATCCGCCACTGTGCGATCCGGGCTCAGTCCTTACGATCCGGTCGTCTGTCGCAATCTTGATCACGCCTCGTGTGCGTGAGCCGGTCCTGCCGGACGGCGTGCGCTGCCTCTGTGAGGGCTGCGGTCCGCCGGACGCCCGGAACGAGATTGCTTCCTCGAAACCCCTCAATAGGATCACCGGCATGAACGCAAGCCTGGTTTTACGCCAATCGGCCGTCTTCATGATGCTCTTTGTCATGAGCTTGTTTGTCACGCTAACCGCTCATGCCCAGCAGGCTCCAGCCGACGGGATCGTTGGAATATGGGAAGCCGACGACGGCAGCGTGAAGCTCGAAATGTACAAGGCAGGCGCCGCCTTCGAGGCACGCCTGCTGTACGGAAATCAGGTGGTGGAGTCCGATAACGTTACCTTCAAGCTCGACACGAGGAACCCCGACCCTGCGCTGCGCTCCCGCTCGCTGAAGAACATCGTGTTTCTGTCCGGCCTTCGCTGGGACGACGGTGAATGGACCGGAGGCTCGCTCTACGACGGGTCCTCGGGCCGCACATACACCTGCAAGGCGACCATCAAGGACGGAAAGATGCATCTGCGCGGCTACCTCGGTATATCCGCCCTCGGACAGACCAGGGTGTTCCATCGCGTGAATGGGTAACGCAATACAGCGGGAAAGACACAAGGGACGACCGGATGCCACGGGCGTTTACCGGCAGGTCTTTTGGAACGGTCCGATGAAACTGTCATGGAGGTGCGTGCTACCTGCCCTGTTGTGCGCGCTTCTGGCGACGTCCTGCGCGGGACCTTCCAGCACGAGCGAGGCGGCGCGCGACGACGGTCTTCGCGGCATGACGCTGGAGGAAATGCGGACCGAGACAGACATGACGTCAGACCCGCTCCGTCACCGGCCCGTCGTCGCGATCGTCCTCGGTGGCGGCGGCTTGCGCGGCTATGCCCATATCGGGGTATTGCAGGCACTGGAGGCGATCGGGTTCGATCCCGATATCGTGGTCGGGGCATCCATCGGCGCCGTTGTCGGCGCGCCTTATGCTGCCGGCGCTTCGCCGGGCGAGCTATGGACCAGCGCGGAAGACACCAGGGTCTATTCGCTCGCGGATCTCACTTCCGCTGGAATGGGCTTCGTCAAGGGAGAAGCGCTCGCCCGCTGGGTCGACTCGCTTGTGGCAGGCAAGCCCATCGAACGTTTTCCGAAGCGATTTGCAGCCGTAGCGAGTGACCTCGAGCGCTCCATACCCGTCATCCTGACGCAGGGGGACGCAGGGGGACGCAGGCGAGGCCGCGAGAGCGTCTGCGTCGATCCCCGGCGTGTTTGTCCCGATGCGATATCGGGACGGTATGCTCGTGGACGGCGGGGTCACGTCTGTCGTGCCCGTCCGCGTGGCGCGGGCCATGGGTGCCGACATCGTCGTCGCGGTAGACATTTACTGTCACAGTCCCCGATATCCCGCAACTTCTATCGTGTCCATCGTGCTGAGGACCACGCAGGTCCAGAGTTGACTGATCGCACAAAACGAACTGGCTGAAGCGGACGTCCTGATCGCGCCGGCCGTTTCGCCCGCGGGCGCTCGGGACGCAGCCGGAAGGGAGCGTGTGCGGCAGGCGGGTTACGACGCGGCAAAGTCCGCCGCTCCGCAGTTGGAGGCGCTTCTCCGGCTGCGGCGGCAGGTGCTACGCTCCGCACCGGACGCGCCAATTTCCAACGCAACACTCCGCTGACAGATGATGCAAACCTCGTTCCAGCAGTCGTCATCCGATCTGGCGCATGTACGCCAGCCGCCGTCTCATCGCCGGGTTGTGGTTGCCGGCGCCACAGGGCTCGTGGGAGCCAATATCCTTCGGCAACTGCTCGACGATCCTTCCGTGGCGGAGGTGCATGCTCTATGCCGGCGTGAACTGGCGGTACGCAGTCCAAAGCTGACGGTTCACCTGGTGGATTTCCGGTCGATCCCGCCTTTGCCTCCAGTCGACGAAGCATATCTTGCGCTGGGTACAACGATCAGGCAGGCGGGAAGCCGCTCCGCATTTCGCGCCGTGGACTTCGAAGCCAATCTTGCTGTTGCGAAAGCCAGTCTGGCGGCTGGTGCAAGACGGTTTGGCATGGTCAGCGCCATCAGCGCAAATGCACGGTCGATCGTGTTCTACAACCGCGTCAAGGGCGAACTCGAAGATGCACTTGCCGCGCTAGGCCCCGAAACCTTCGTCGTGGTACGGCCTTCGTTCCTGCGTGGAGACCGGAAGGCTCTGAAACAGCCTGCGCGCTACGGCGAAAAGATCGGCATCTGGCTGAGCCAGTTGCTGCGACCGCTGCTTCCCGCGGCCTTTCGTCCTGTCGAAGCGCACCGTGTCGCGCGAGCCCTGGTTTTGGCCGTGCCGGCAATCGAGGGAAAAGCCATTGTGCCATCGGGTTCCATCGACGACTTCGAACTGAATTCGCTCTTTATCCCCGGGCGGTAGTTCTGACGATCGGGCCGCGCAGAGATATGGATTGAGTGCGCGACGTGCGACCAGTGCTGCACGGATGTCGTGTCGCCGTTGTCAGCTCACCCGCGCGGCCGTTGGTGTGCAACATCCAGACTTCGCGAAAACCAACGTCCAGTTCGCGACTGGACCCGACCTTTGAATGTCTACGCGACGCTACGAGCGAAAGACGCCATATGGCCGACCGCCGACAGTCTGCCCCGCGTTCCCCGCTAATCCACGATGAACATTTTTTTGGACAGCGCGGCGTTGACGCCGGTGGCGTCACGCGCGTTCGACGAACGCATAGCGGCCTTCGACCTTGCGCGGCGTGAACCAGCCGTAGTCGGGGAACATCCGGTTGCGCACGAACCAGACGTAGCCCACCAGCACCAGCGTGACCGCGAGGCCCGGCAGCGCGGTTGACGGATCGCGTCCGAGCTCGGCGACGGTCTTCGGCAACTGCAGCAGCGACAGCAGGATGAACGCGTGATACGCGCCGACGCGATGGGTCGCGAAGCCCCAGATGAACAGCAGCGACAGCGGCACGGTCAGCGCGAGGAACACGACGACGAGGCCATTGCCGAGTGCGCCCGACACGCCAAGGTCGCCGGCGGCGGCGGAGAAGTAATAGGCGAGCACGAGGCTGATCGCCAGCTGGAGGGTGCCGAGCGCGACCAGGATCCAGGTGTGCACCTTGTTCTTGCGACAGCGTTCCGGATCGGGCCGCGACGCGATCAGGCTTGCGATCACGCGATCCTTGAGCCCCTGTCCGGACAGCTCGGCCAGCACGTCGGCCTTCCTCGTTCCCGCGGACAGCAGCACCGCGATTCTTGTTTTGGCATCCTTCCTGTTCATTGCTTGGCGGCTTGTTGTTAGATGGTTGTCAAAGGTTCCGGCCACGCGAATATTGCATCTTGTGCGGTGGTGCGCAACGGTTTTGCGGCGCGCGGACACATTCCTACAGTCGCCGGCGGCTTTGCGAGAGTAGGGGGATCGACCGGCCATGTGACGGAAATGCGCGGCCGTCGTTTTTGCATGAGCGCGGGTTCGGGTCAGTCGGTGGCGGTTTGCGCCGACGGCGCGGGGCTTGCAGGCTGTATCGAGTTCGCCGGCTTCGCATCGCGCGTGGTGGTGTGCGCGGGCGGTTCGCGCCGCCGCGTCGCACCGACGAGCATGCCTGCGACGACGAGCGCGATGCCGGCGACACGCGTGCCGGTCAGCGTCTCGCCGAACAGCGCGACCGCGAACAGCACGGCCGAGACCGGCGCGACCGCCGTGAACAGCGCGGCCTCGGTGCCGCTCGTGCGCGCGGAGCCCGCATACCAGCACAGGTAGCCGAGCACGGTCGGCACCAGTGCGTAGTAGGCGATCGCCGACACGGCGCCGACGGTCCAGCCGGTTGCCGCCGCGCGCCATTCGAACGCGGCCGGCACGAGGGCGAGCACGAAGCCGAGGCCCGACATCGCGGTGGACAGCGCGAGCGGCGGCAACGATGCGGCCAGCCGCCGGTTGAGCAGGATGAAGACGGCTTCGCACGCGACGGCGGCCAGCACCAGCGCATCGCCGGCAAGCGTCTGGAGCGACGGCATGGCCTGGCCGGGCGCGAACGTGACGAACAGCACGCCGGCCGTGGCGAGCGCGGCGGCCAGCCAGTCGCGCGGCGTCTGCCGCTCGCGCAGCACGACAGCCGCGATCAGCGTCGACATCGCCGGCAGCGTGCCGAGCATCACACCCGCATCGAGCGGCGACGACAGCTTCGTGCCGCTGATCAGCAGCACCGTATAACCGACGCCGCCCGCCGCGGCCTGGATGACGAGCAGCACGGCGTCGCGTGGGGAAATGCGCGGCCAGCGCATTCGCTGCGCGCGCATCAGCGCGAACAGCAGCGGTGTCGCGATCAGGAAGCGCAGCGCCGTGGCCGCGAACGGCGGCAGGCCGCCGGCCGCGAGACGGCTCGCGATGACGGTGCTGCCGACGCCCGCCATCGCGGCGGCGAGATAGAGATAGCCAATCAGTCGTGTCTTCATGCGCCGCATCGTCGCGTACGGCGACGGTGCGCGTCTTGAATGAAATTGCAGCGGGCGCGAGGGGATGTCGAGGGCGGTGCGCGGAGCCGCCTTGCGAGCGTGCGTCAGTGTTAGTGTCAGCCGAAGCCGAAGCCGCAGCCGAAGCCGAAGCCGAAGCCGAAGCCGAAGCCGAAGCCGAAGCCGAAGCCGAAGCAGCAGCAGCCACGATCGTCGACGCGGAACCCGTCTTCGATCGCCATGCGCCCGATCGCGTTGCGCGCGGACGCCACCGGCGTCAACCGGCCTGCGTAAACCGCCCCGGCGTGATCCCGAACTGGCGCGCGAATGCGCGCGTCAGGTGGCTCTGATCGGCAAAACCGGCTTCGGCCGCGGCATCCGCGATCGGCAGGCCGCTGGCGAGCAGCGTGCGCGCCAGCCGCGCGCGCGACTGAATCAGGTAGGCATGCGGCGTGATGCCGAGTTCGCGCGCAAACCCGCGCAGCAACTGGAAGCGGCTCACGCCGCTCAGATCGGCCAGTTCGGCGAGCGAAACGGGCGCGGCTGGCGCCGCGTCGAGCCGTTCGCGGGCGACACGAATCGCCGGCGCGACGCCGGCCGCCGGCAACGTGCGGTTCGCGTGCCGGGCGAGCAACCCCGCGACGAGCATCACGAGCGCCTCGTCGCGGGCCAGCGGCTGGGTTTCCCCGGCGACGATGCGCGCATGCAACCGGCCGACGGCAGCCGTGAGCCGCGCGTCGCGCACCGCCGGATGCGCAAGCTCGACGCCGCCGAGGCCTTCTTCTACCGCGACGCCCGCGACCAGCGCGGGCGCGAGGTACAGCATCCGCCAGCGCCGGCCCGTGCCGGCATCGATCGGGGAGCCGTCGTGCATTTCGCCGGGGTTGACCATGATCGCGTCGCCGGCCAGCGCGTCGACCTGCCCGCGGCCGCTCCACGACCGGTGCGCGCCGCTGACGATCACGCCGACCCCGAATTCGTCGTGCGCGTGGCGCGGAAACGCGCGGTCGGATTCGAGGCTGATCGCCTCGATGCCTTCGCCGGTCCGTCGGTAGTGGGTGACACGGTGCATGTGCGCTCCTCGCGCCGGGTGCGGCGCGGATCACGTGCACTTTAGCGCGTTCCGCCGCCGCGCGCCCTTCATCCTTTTGGCCGATACCGCGCGGCGCGCGCAGCCCGCACCATGTACACATGAGCAGCGTATACGGCCCGCCGGGCCTGAAGCTGCGCGGGAGGCGGCAGGTGGAACGACAGGATCCGGTATTCATTCAGGTTGGCGCGCTCGCGGACGGCTTCGCGCCGGAAGCGAACATCCTTGCGCCCGTCGACGCGCTCGCGGGGCGTACGCTGGCGCTCGGCGATGTATCGGGCGCTTGGCGCGTCTATACGTTCGAGCGGGGCGCGCTGCAGTGGCGCGACGCGGCGACCGGCACGGGCGGCCGCGAACCGTGCCGCGTCACGCGGCTGCGCGACGCTCTGTACTTCGTCGACTACATCGATACGGCCGCCCGCGCGACGTCGGTCAGCCTCGTGATCGATCTCGACAGCGGCGTATGGACGTCGGTCGTCGGCACGCTGCCGACCGAAGCCGACACGCGCATCGACGCGTTCACGCGCGTCGCGCGCGGGCTGCCGCTGACGGCCGTCGACGCGGCGTTCCGGCACGGCACGCTCGGCGGTCACGCACGGCCGGGGCCGCTGCACGGGCCGACGCGCGAACTGATCGGCAAGCGGACGATGTACCGCTACAGCCCGACCGAATGCTACGAGCACATCTACCTGAACGAGAACTTCTACGCGTGGCAGTGCCTGCAGGGCGTCGAAGGCGGGCTGGCCGACGTCGACCGCTGCCACTACTTCCGGATCGCCGACGAGCTGTATCTGTTCGTGTGGCGCGAAAAGGTGGTGCCGACGTTCGGCGTCGTGCTGATCGACCTCGCGCAGCGCAAGACCGACGGCAAGATCTTCGGCTACCAGGGCGGCGATTTCGGCGCGCTGTCGAATTTCCAGATCGGTGCCCATGCGCAGGTGCTGAACGAAACCGTGTATCCGCTCGGCGGCGAGGCGCAGCGATGAATGCCGTGCCGGACAGCGGCCGCCTGCGTGCGGATTTCAGCGGGCGTGTCGTGCTCGTCACGGGCGCCGCGCAAGGGATCGGCGCGGCGATCGCGCGCCGTTTCGCGGAGTCCGACGCGTTCGTCGCGCTCGCCGACCTGAACGGCGAGGCCGCCGCCGCGCAGGCCGATGCGCTTGCCGGCGCGGGCGGCGATGCGTGCGCGTATCGGGTGGATGCCGCCAGCCGCGACGAACTGCGCGCGCTGGTCGGGGCGGTCGAGCGCGACGGCGGCCGGCTCGATGTCGTCGTCCACAATGCCGCGTATTTTCCGCTGACGCCGTTCGCGCAAATCGACGAGCCGACGCTCGAGCGAACGCTGTCGGTCAACCTGTCGGCGCTGTTCTGGCTCGCGCAGGCCGCGTTGCCCGCATTCGAGCGTGCGGGGGGCGGGCGGCTGCTCGTCACGTCGTCGGTGACGGGGCCGCGCGTCGCCTATCCGGGGCTCGCGCACTACGCTGCGTCGAAGGCCGGCGTGAACGGCTTCATTCGCGCGGCGGCGCTGGAGCTTGCGCGCCGCAACGTGACGGTCAACGGTGTCGAGCCGGGGATGATTCGCACGCCGGCGGCCGGCAATCTCGGCGACGCGTCGGTCGCGGCGCAGATCGCGCGCGACATTCCGCTCGCGCGGATGGGCGAACCGGAAGACATCGCGAACGCGATGCTGTTTCTCGCCTCGGCCGATGCTGCGTACATCACGGGGCAGACGATCGTCGTCGACGGCGGCGCGACTTTGCCGGAGAGCGGCGCGGTGCTGGCAGACCTGTGACGGCGGCGTCGAACCGGCATCCGATGCGGCCGTGGCGCGATTTCGCCGGCAGGGTTCTGCGGCGGCGCGATCGTCGGCCCCGCCGCACATTGCCGCGACTACAGCCAGCCGTTGCGGATGAACTCGACGATCGAATAGCGGCGGTTCTCGAGATCGTGCTGCCGGACGGCCTCGATGATGCGCGACACGCCATCCGCGTAGGGCGTCGCGCCGTACACGCGCGATTCGAACTGCAGGCTGCACGCGCCGTCGTCGATGCGTATCCGGTGAACCGCGTGGCGGCCGAGCTGGTCGTCGGGGATCGCGAATTCGCTGCGCTGCACGTTCGGGTCGCGCACCGAGCGGATGTCTTCCGGCCGCACGCCGAGCGACTGGCCGATGCCGACGGCCGTGCCGGGGACGGACGTCTTGCCTGCCTGATGCGACTCCGTCAGGCTGATCTCGCAGTCGCGAAACAGGTGGCCGCTGGTTTCGAGCATGCTCATGAACTTGAGCATCAGGATGTTCGTGTTCGGACACAGCACGACCGGGAAGCCGTGCGTTCCGGTTTCGACGTCGGAGCCGGTAGACAGTTCGACGAGCGGCGACGCGGTGGCCTCGCAGAACGCGATCGCGGCCGGGAGTTCGCGGCCGGAACCGGCATGCACGACGATCGATCGGGCGTCGCCACGTCGGGCATCGTTACGCCGCTCATCGGTTCGCGCGCTGTCCGACCAGCGCATCACGCGACAGGTTGCCGGGTCGAGCTTGTGCGAGCCGAGCAGCTCATTGGCCAGCTTGCCGGTTCCAACGACGAGTACTTGCATGGGATTGACGGGTTGAGGTTCAGTATTTGATCGGGATCGGCGTAGGCGTCGGGTAGCCCGGCACGGCCCGGTCGCGGCTCGCGCCACGCCGAACGGGCCTCGCGCATTATGCCCGGCTGTTTGCATGCGTGCCTGCCGGGCCTCGCGTGCGGAGTCGCGGCGCGTCGGCTCGCCGACGCCGTCGGCAGCCACCTGGTCGCTGTGCGTAGCCGAGCGAGCCGACGCGCCGACGCGCCGACGAGCCGACGAGCCGAACGAGCCAACGCGCGATGCCGCTACCGCCTCGTCACGCCGACCCGCTCACGCAATCCGTTCGTCGTCGAACTCAAGCACCGGGCGAGCCTCGCCTGCGACATCGCGACGGCCCGCGACATGTGGGTAGCGATGCGCTTCGCGATGCCGCCGCCGGGTTGGCGTCCCGGCAACCAGCGCGAAACGGCGGGGGAGCTGCGCCGCAGTCTCGTCGCCGCGCGCACGCAGGCGTGAACGGCGCTACGCTGTCGAAACGCCAGCCGCGCACGCCTGTGCGTTGGCCGGCATGACCCATGCATCACGCATCGACAATCCACCCTCGATCCAGGAGAGCACATCGATGGAACACGACCTGAAAGGCAAGGCAGTCGCGATCACCGGCGGATTCGGTCATCTGGGCGTCGCGACGGCCGCATGGCTGGGCGAGCGCGGCGCCCGCGTCGCGCTGATCGGCCGCGGCGCCGCGCCGGCTGCGCAGACGCTGCCCGGCGTGCCGGCCGACGCGCTGCGCATCGGCGGCATCGACCTGGTCGACCCGCAGGCCGCCGCACGGGCGCTCGAATCGGTAAACCGCGAATTCGGCCGGGTCGACGCGCTGCTGAACATCGCCGGTGCGTTCGTATGGCAGACGATCGCCGACGGCGACGCCGCCACGTGGGACCGCATGTACGAGCTGAACGTGAAGACCGCGCTGAACGCGTCGAAGGCCGCGCTGCCGTACCTGCTCGCGAGCCCGGCCGGCCGTATCGTCAACATCGGCGCGGGCGCGGCGTTCAAGGCGGGCGCGGGCATGGGCGCTTATGCGGCCGCGAAGGCCGGCGTCGCGCGTCTCACCGAGGCGCTGGCGGCCGAACTGCTCGACCGCGGCGTGACGGTGAACGCGATCCTGCCGAGCATCATCGATACGCCGCCGAACCGCGCGGACATGCCCGACGCGGATTTCACGCGCTGGGTCCGGCCGGAACAGATCGCGGCGACGATCGGGTTCCTGCTGTCGGCCGATGCGCAGGCGATCACCGGCGCGTCGATTCCGGTAAACGGCCGCGTGGCGTAGCACGCGCGGGCGGGGCTCGCCGCGTCGCGGCTCGCGCCGCGGCCGGCCGTGCGTACAATGTCGCACCGGAAACGTGCGAGCCCAGCCTGAGACCATGAATCAGCCCAAGATCCTGATCGTCGAAGATGAAACGGCGATCGCGGACACGATCGTCTACGCCCTCGGCACCGACGGCATGCAGACCGTCCACTGCACGCTCGGGCAGGCGGCGCTCGACCACCTGCGCGAGTCGCGCTTCGACCTGGTCGTGCTCGACGTCGGCCTGCCGGACCTCAGCGGCTTCGAAGTGTGCCGGCGGCTGCGTACGTTCACCGACGTGCCGGTGATCTTCCTCACCGCGCGGCATGACGAAATCGACCGGATCGTCGGGCTCGAAATCGGCGCCGACGATTACGTGGTCAAGCCGTTTTCGCCGCGCGAGCTGGCCGCGCGGGTGCGCGTGATCCTGCGGCGCTTCTACCGCACGGCCACGCCGGCACCGACACCCGCGCCGGCAGAGGCGCAGGCCGCGCCAACCGCGCCAACCGCGTCTGGCTTCGTGCTCGACACCGAAGGCGCGCGCGTGTCGTGGCTCGGCCACGCGCTGGACCTCACGCGCTACGAATTCGGCCTGCTGGCGCTGCTGGTCCGGCATCCGGGGCGCATCTATTCGCGCGAGCAGTTGATGGACCTCGTGTGGCACGAGGCGCTCGATTCGGCCGACCGCACGGTCGATACGCACATCAAGACGCTGCGCGCGAAGCTGCGCGCGATCGATCCCGAGCGCGACCCGATCCGCACGCATCGCGGGATGGGTTATTCGCTGCAACCGTAACGACGGGCACCGCCATGCATATCGGCCTGCGCATCTTCTTCGGTTTTTTCCTGATCGTCGGTCTTGCCGCGCTGATCACGCTGCGCGTGTTCGTGCAGGAGGTGAAGCCGGGGGTGCGCGAGGCGATGGAGGACACGCTCGTCGACGTCGCACAGGTGCTGGCGACGCTGGCCGCCGCCGACATGGCGAACGGGCATATCGCCGACGGCGCCTTCGCGCGGCAGCTCGAAAAACTGCACGAGAACCCGGTCAGCGCGAACGTGTGGGGCATGCACAAGAACACGATCAGCTACCGCATCTACATCACCGATGTGCACGGCATCGTGCGCTACGACTCGACCGGCAGCGCAGTGGGGCAGGACTATTCGCGCTGGAACGACGTGTACCGGACGCTGCGCGGCGAATACGGCGCACGCAGCACGCGTGCCGATCCGAACGACGACAGCAGCACCGTGATGCACGTCGCGGCGCCGATCCGGCGCGGGAACGAGATCATCGGCGTGCTGACGATCGCGAAACCGAACCAGACGGTCGAGCCGTTCATCGCGCGCAGCCAGCGCAAGATCATGCTGTATGGCGCGTTGCTGATGGGCGGCGCGATCCTGATCGGCGCCGCCTGCACATGGTGGCTGGTGCTCGGGCTGCGGCGGTTGCAACGCTATGCGCGCGCGATCGCGGCCGGCGAGCGCGTGGCGATGCCGCTGCAGGGCGCGAACGAGCTGGCCGAGCTCGGGCGCGCGGTGGAGAGCATGCACCAGCGTCTGGAGGACCGGCAGTACGTCGAAACCTATATCCACACGCTCACGCACGAGATGAAAAGCCCGCTGGCCGCGATCAGCGGCGCGGCGGAACTGCTGCAGGAAGAGATGCCGGTCGCGAACCGCCGGCGCTTCACCGAGAACATCCGCCGCCAGGCCGGCCGCCTCGAACAGATGATCCGCAAGCTGCTCGCGCTGGCCGAAGTCGAGCAGAAGCAGCGCCTGTCGGTACGCGAGCCGGTCGCGCTGCTGCCGGTGCTCGAGCAACTCGTCGAGGATATCGAGCCGCGCGCGCGCCAGCGCGGCGTGAGCCTGCGGATCGACGCGAACGGCGCGAACGACGCGGCCGATCCGGCAGTCGTCGAAGGCGATCCGTTCCTGCTGCGCCAGGCGCTCGGCAACCTGCTCGACAACGCGCTGGATTTCGCGCCGCAAGGCAGCACGATCCGGATCGCGCTCGAACGGCAGCCGGCGGGCAGGGCGCATGTCGCGGTGGTGCGCGTGTCCGATGACGGCCCCGGCGTGCCCGACTATGCATTGTCGCGCGTGTTCGAACGCTTCTATTCGCTGCCGCGCCCCGACGGGCAGGATCGCAGCACGGGACTCGGGCTGTGTTTCGTCCGCGAAGTCGCGATGCTGCATCGCGGCCAGGTCGCGCTCGCGAACCGCGACGAAGGCGGCGCGTGCGCGACGCTCACGCTGCCGTCGCCGGGCTGAGCGCGCTTCACGTTCGCCACACATTCGCTTCACACCGGCTTCAATCGCCGTTCACCGGGGCCGTTCATGCTGACCGCATCTTCCACTCCGGTACCCGTCAGCAATGAATCGAGTCCTGTTGTTCAAATCCGTGATCACCGCGTTTCTCGCGCTGGCGATCCTGATCCCGCTGCACATGGTTCAAAGCATCGTGCGGGAACGCGCCGAGTATCGCGAGAGCGCATTGCAGAGCATCTGGGCCAGCTACGCGGGGCCACAGACGGTGACGGGGCCGGTGCTCGTCGTGCATTACACGGAAGTCACGCGCGTGCGCGACGACACGCCGGCCGGCGGCGCGGCGAAAACGAGCCTGAGAAGCGAGACGAAGCGCCTGCTGGTGTTTCCGAAGACGTTGAACGTCGACGGCACGCTCAACGTCGAGGTGCGCTATCGCGGCATCCACAAGGCGCTCGTGTACGGGCTGGATAGCCGGCTGACGGGCACGCTTGCGCTGCCGGACCTGAAGAAGCTGCCGCAGGCCGACGGCCACGTGAGCTTCGCGGTCGACAGCGCGTATGTCGCGATCGGCATCGGCGACATTCGCGGGCTGAAGGCGCAGCCCGACCTGCGCCTCGGCGGCAAGCGGTTCGACGTGGAGCAGGGTACGCGGCTGGACAGCCTGCGCCAGGGTGTGCACGCGAATATCGATCTCGCGGCGCTGGCGGACGCAAACGCAGGGGCTGTCGTGCCGTTCAGCATCGGCCTGCCGCTGGCGGGTGCGGAATCCGTCGCGTTCGCACCGGTGGCCGACCAGAACGATTTCTCGCTGAAATCGACGTGGCCGCATCCGAGCTTCGGCGGCGCGTTCCTGCCGGGCGAGCGCACGATCGATGCGCACGGCTTCACCGGCAACTGGCACGTGACGTCGTTCAACACGAAGGCGCGCGAGCAGGTCGCGACCGGCAACGGGGAGGGCGCGATCGAGATGGCGTCGGTATCGGTGATCGAACCCGTGAACGTCTATCTGCAGGCCGAACGCGCGACGAAGTACGGCGCGTTGTTCGTGATGCTCACGTTCGCGAGCTTCTTCATGTACGAACTCGTGAAGCGGCTGCGCATTCACCCGATCCAGTACCTGCTGGTCGGCCTGTCGCTCGCGTTGTTCTTCCTGCTGCTGCTGAGCCTGTCCGAGCATATCGCGTTCGGTTATGCGTATCTCGCGGCAAGCGGCGCATGCATCGGGCTGCTCGGCTTCTACCTGTCGTTCGTGCTGCACAGCGTGAAGCGCGGCGCGACGTTCGCGGCGCTGCTCGCAATGCTGTATGCGGCGCTCTACGGGCTGCTGCTGTCGGAGGACAACGCGCTGATGCTCGGTTCGCTGCTGCTGTTCGCGATCCTCGCCGGCATCATGACGCTCACGCGCCGCATCGACTGGTATGCGCTCGGCGCCGCGTGGCAGCCGCTGGGCGACAAGTCGGGCGCGGATGCCGTGAAGCCGGGTGCGCCGTCGAAGTAAGCGCGGGTTTCGCGTGCGCTGCCGGCCGGGTATGCCCCGGCCGGCGCGCAACGCCGCGCGAGGCGGCTGCGATTCATGCATGAGGCGAAGGCCGGCGAAACCGCGCCAGCGGGATTCCGGCCGCAGCCGTGATCTCGATCTGCAGATCCGGATGGTAGAGACGCTCGACCTGGATCGCCGTCGTGACCGGACCGGACAGGGCCCGGCGAAGCAGGTGTTGCGGATATCGCCGGCCTGCATGAACGAATCGATGTCGGTTGCGTGATGGACGAGCGAGATCACATCGCGCATCTGCGGACCGATGTGACGCTGCCGGCAGGCCGGGCGGCATCCACTTATACTGGTGGACGTTCCTCGTCATTCGATCTTCGCCGTGCCCACGCCTGCCC
>NZ_WHNU01000058.1:0-57264 GCF_009362305.1 Burkholderia sp. BE17 | reverse complement strand
GCGCTCAGACTGCGGCGGCCGGTTGCGCGAACACGGGGCGCGCCGGCGTGCCCGCCGACACGGTCAGCACGTCGTAGCCGGTTTCGGTGACGAGCACCGTATGCTCCCACTGCGCGGACAGGCTGCGGTCGCGCGTCTTGACCGTCCACTGGTCGGGCATCGTGCGGATGTCGCGCTTGCCGGCGTTGATCATCGGCTCGATCGTGAAGATCATCCCGGGCTTCAGCTCGATGCCCGTGCCCGGACGGCCGTAGTGGACGACCTGCGGATCTTCGTGGAACACCGTGCCGATGCCGTGGCCGCAGTATTCGCGCACGACGCTGTAGCCCTGCGCTTCCGCGTGCTTCTGGATCGCGTGGCCGATGTCGCCGAGGTGCGCGCCGGGCTTGACCTGGTCGATGCCGAGCCACATGCACTCGTAGGTGGTCTGCACGAGGCGCTTCGCGAGGATCGAGCCCTCGCCGACGATGAACATCCGGCTCGTGTCGCCGAAGTAGCCGTTCTTGATCACGGTGATGTCGATGTTCAGCGCGTCGCCGTTCTTGATCACCTTCTCGCCGGGAATGCCGTGGCAGATCACGTCGTTGACCGAAATGCAGGTGGCCTTCGGGTACGGCGGATAGCCGGGCGGCTGGTAGTTCAGCGGCGCGGGGATCGTGCCCTGTTCGTTGAGCATGAACTCGTGGCAGAGGCGATCGAGTTCGGCGGTCGTGACGCCCGCGACGACGTGCGGCGTGATGAAGTCGAGCACTTCGCTCGCGAGGCGGCAGGCGACGCGCATCTCGGCGATGTCGTGTTCGTTTTTGAGCGTAATAGCCATCGAGGTATGCCTGGAATGCGGTGAATTAATGGATTATCGCACCTTATGGCGGGCCTCGCAGCCCCTGCCGGCCGCGCGGATGCGGGTTTTCGCCGATTGTCCGGCCGGCTGCCGCGCGGCTAGGGAAAGTGGCGTGCGACTTGAGGGCCGACAAATCGGCGTGCTATACTCTTCGGCTAAGTCGATATCCAAATGCCGAATTTGCCCCGTGTTGGGGCGGCATCGCGGTGACAGGCTTACGGCACGGGCGTTTTGCACGTGCCGAATCGCAAGCCGGCGCAACCAGGGTGCCGGCCGCGTGGAATCCGGTGCCTTCCGGAGTAATTCGGGGCAGGTTCGCGCGGCGGTACGGCAGCCGGCTTAAGACCCAACCCTCGTGGAGAATTCACATGGCAGTTACGATGCGCCAAATGCTGGAAGCGGGTGTCCACTTCGGTCACCAGACGCGCTTCTGGAACCCGAAGATGGCACCGTTCATTTTCGGTCACCGCAACAAGATTCACATCATCAACCTCGAAAAGACGCTGCCGATGTTCACGGACGCACAGAAGTACGTGCGTCAGCTGGCAGCGAACCGCGGCACGATCCTGTTCGTCGGCACGAAGCGCCAGTCGCGCGACACGATCGCCCAGGAAGCGCAGCGCGCAGGCATGCCGTACGTCAATGCACGCTGGCTCGGCGGCATGATGACCAACTTCAAGACGCTGAAGGTGTCGATCAAGCGCCTGAAGGACATGGAAGCGGCCGTCGAATCGGGCGAAACCGAGAAGATGAGCAAGAAGGAAGCGCTGCTGTTCGAACGTGAAATCGCCAAGCTGCAGAAGTCGATCGGCGGCGTGAAGGACATGGGCGGCATTCCGGACGCGATCTTCGTCGTCGACGTCGGCTACCACAAGATTGCCGTCACGGAAGCGAACAAGCTGGGCGTGCCGGTCATCGCCGTGGTCGACACGAACCACTCGCCGGAAGGCGTGGACTACGTGATCCCGGGCAACGACGACTCGAGCAAGGCAGTCGCGCTGTACGCGGAAGGCGTGGCTGATGCGATCCTGGAAGGCCGTGCGAACGCGGTCAACGAAGTGGTCCAGGCAGCGCGCGGCGACGACGAGTACGTCGAGGAAAACGCGTAACTGGCCCCGAGCCGGCGCAAAAAGGGGGCTCTCAACAGGCCCCCTTTTTTTAAGCTTGTGCGCCGGACCTGATCGCGCCGAATCGGCGCGGGTCCGGAAACGAATCTCGGCCGTTCGCGTCCAAGCGGGCGGCGTTGTGAATACAGACTCAAGGAGCGAATGATGGCGGCAATTACCGCAAGCATGGTGGCAGAACTGCGCGCAAAGACCGACGCACCGATGATGGAGTGCAAGAAGGCGCTGACGGAAGCCGACGGCGACCTGGCCAAGGCTGAAGAGCTGCTGCGCGTCAAGCTCGGCAACAAGGCGAGCAAGGCGGCATCGCGCGTGACGGCCGAAGGCGTCGTCGCATCGTTCGTCGGCGGCAACGCAGGCGCGCTGGTCGAACTGAACTGCGAAACCGACTTCGTCGCGAAGAACGACGACTTCCTCGCATTCTCGAAGACGGTCGCCGAACTCGTCGCGACGCAGAACCCGGCCGACGTGGTCGCGCTGTCGGCACTGCCGCTCGAGGGCTCGACGGTCGACGCAGTGCGCCTGGCACTGATCGGCAAGATCGGCGAGAACGTGTCGATCCGCCGTTTCGTCCGCTTCGAAACCGCGAACAAGATCGCAACCTACCTGCACGGCGCGCGCATCGGCGTGATCGTCGAGTACACGGGTGCGGAAGAGCAGGTCGGCAAGGACGTCGCGATGCACATCGCGGCAATGAAGCCGGTCGCGCTGTCGTCGGCCGACGTGCCGGCCGAGCTGATCGAGACGGAACGCCGCGTGGCCGAGCAGAAGGCCGCGGAATCGGGCAAGCCGGCCGAGATCGTCGCGAAGATGGTCGACGGTAGCGTCCAGAAGTACCTGAAGGAAGTGTCGCTGCTGAACCAGACGTTCGTGAAGAACGACAAGCAGACGATCGAGCAGATGCTGAAGGCAGCGGATTCCGCGGTGCAGAAGTTCGCGCTGTTCGTCGTCGGCGAAGGCATCGAGAAGCGCCAGGACGACTTCGCCGCCGAAGTGGCCGCGCAAGTCGCAGCAGCAAAGCAGCAGTAAGCAGTCAGGCAGTATCCGCGGCGGGCGTCCGCTCCGCCGCGGCCGGCGGCGCCGCCGGCCGGCCGGGAACCCCGGTCCGACCGTCGGCGCTTGCCCGAATCAGTATTTCGCCCCTACAGTTCGTGGTTGTCATCCTCTCGTCGCTCGGAAGCCCCTATGTCCAATGCCTACAAACGCGTCCTCCTCAAACTCTCCGGCGAAGCGCTGATGGGCGACGATGCCTTCGGCATCAATCGCGCGACGATCGAACGGATGGTGGCCGATATCGCTGAAGTCGTGCGTCTCGGTACGCAGCTTGCGGTGGTGATCGGTGGCGGTAATATTTTCCGCGGCGTCGCGGGCGGCGCGGCCGGCATGGACCGCGCGACCGCCGACTACATGGGGATGCTCGCGACGATGATGAACGCGCTGGCGCTGCAGGACGCGATGCGCCACGCCGGCATCGAGGCGCGCGTGCAGTCCGCGCTGCGGATGGACCAGGTCGTCGAGCCGTACATCCGGCCCCGCGCGATCCGCCAGCTCGAGGAAGGCCGTGTGGTGATCTTCGCGGCCGGCACCGGCAACCCGTTCTTCACGACGGACACCGCCGCGGCACTGCGCGGTTCGGAAGTGGGCGCCGAGGTCGTGCTGAAGGCGACCAAGGTCGATGGCGTATATTCTGCCGATCCGAAGAAGGATCCGTCGGCCACGCGCTACACGACGATCAGCTTCGACGAGGCGATCAGCCGCAACCTGCAGGTGATGGACGCGACGGCGTTTGCGCTGTGCCGTGACCAGAAGCTGCCGATTCGCGTGTTTTCGATCAACAAGCCGGGCGCGCTCAAGCGCATCGTGCTGGGCGAGGACGAAGGTACGCTCGTCCACGTGTAAACTCCCGCGGATGCGGGTCGTCGGCTCAGGTGTGCGTGGCGCGCCGGGCAGCGTCCGCGTTTTTTGAAGGTTTGAAGGTTCGGAGGTTGAAATGAGTGTCGCTGATACCAAGAAGGGCGTCGAGCAGAAGATGCAGCGCTCGATCGATGCATTCAAGAGCGATCTGGCGAAGATCCGTACGGGCCGTGCGCACACCGGCATGCTCGATCACGTGCAGGTCGACTACTACGGGTCGATGGTGCCGATCTCGCAGGTTGCCAACATGACGCTCGTCGACGCACGCACGATCGGTGTGCAGCCGTGGGAAAAGCCGATGGTCGCGAAGGTCGAGAAGGCCATTCGCGAAGCCGATCTCGGCCTGAACCCGGCAACGTCCGGCGACCTGATCCGCGTGCCGATGCCCGCGCTGACGGAAGAGCGCCGCCGCGAGCTGACCAAGGTCGTCAAGAGCGAAGGCGAAACGGCCAAGGTCGCGATCCGCAACCTGCGCCGCGACGCGAACGAAGCGCTCAAGAAGCTCGTGAAGGACAAGGAAATCTCGGAAGACGACGAGCGCCGTGCGAGCGACGACGTGCAGAAGCTGACCGACAAGCACGTCGCCGAAATCGACAAGCTCGTGCAGACCAAGGAAGCCGAGATCATGACGGTCTGACGACCGTCCTCGCGCGCCGCCTTCTTCCCGCAACTGTCTCAACGGCCATGACCTATACCAGCTCTACCGTTCGCGTGCCTGACGTCGGCGTCGTGCCGCGTCACATCGCGATCATCATGGACGGCAACGGCCGTTGGGCGACCGAACGCCGCTTGCCGCGCGTCGCGGGGCATACCCGCGGCGTCGATGCCGTGCGGGCGGTGGTCGAAGGCTGCGCGCGCGCCGGCGTCGAATACCTGACGCTGTTCGCGTTCAGTTCGGAAAACTGGCGCCGGCCGAACGACGAAGTGTCGTTCCTGATGCGGCTCTTCATCACCGCGCTCGAGCGCGAGGTGGGCAAGCTGCATGCGAACGGGATCCGCCTGCGTGTGGTCGGCGATCTCGAGCGTTTCGAGCCGCGCATCCGCGAACTGATTCGCCGCGCCGAAACCAAGACGGCGCGCAACACCCGTCTTACGCTCACCATCGCTGCCAACTACGGCGGCCGGTGGGACATCCTGCAGGCGACGAAGAAGCTCGTCGAGCAGGCCGTGCGCGAGGGTCGCGAGGTCGAAGTGACCGAGGACGCGTTCGCGCCGCACCTGGCGATGGCCTACGCGCCGGAGCCCGATCTCTTCATCCGCACCGGCGGCGAACAGCGCGTCAGCAACTTCCTGCTGTGGCAGCTCGCGTACGCCGAATTCTATTTCACCGACAAATACTGGCCGGATTTCGACGGCGCGGCACTGGCCGACGCGATGGCGTCGTATACCGAGCGCGAGCGCCGTTTCGGGCGCACGAGCGCGCAGCTCGAACCGCAATCGCAGAACGCCGATTCCCTTTCATGCTGAAAACCCGTGTGATCACGGCACTCGTGATGCTGGCAGTGCTGCTGCCGGTGACGCTGTTCGCGCCGCTGGCCGGGTTCGGCGCGCTGATCGGCGTCGTGCTCGTGTTTGCCGCGTGGGAATGGGCGCGCCTGCTGAAGCTCGGCGGCGCCGGCCCGGTCGTCTATGCGGTCGTCGCGGCGCTTGCGCTGGCGGCCACCACGCCGTTCGGCATCGATGCGGCTGGATCCCGTCCCCTTTTCATGGCGGCCGGCGTGTTCTGGCTGCTGGTCGGCCCGTTCGCGCTGCGGCGCAAGCCCGAACTCTCGGGCGGCGTCTGGCGGCCGTTCCTGCTGGCGGCCGGGCTTGTCGTGTTTGCAGCCTGCTGGCATGCGCTCGTCGCGGCGCGCGCGCAGGGCGTGCCGTTCGTGCTGTCGCTGCTTCTGGTCGTCTGGCTGGCCGATATCGGCGCATACTTCGCGGGCAAGGCCTTCGGAAAGCGTAAACTGGCCATTACGATCAGTCCCGGCAAGAGCTGGGAAGGCGCGATCGGCGGCTGGCTTGCAGTGATGGTCGTCGCCGGTGTCGCGATGGCCATGCATGCGTTCGAGCCGACCCTGTTTTCCGCATTCGCCGTGCGCTACGGAATGCCCGGTGCATGGGCCGCACTGACGCTGCTGGTCGCTTACAGCGTGATCGGCGACCTGTTCGAGTCGCTGCTGAAGCGGCAGGCCGGGGTAAAGGATTCGAGCGGGCTGCTGCCTGGCCATGGCGGTGTGCTCGACCGTGTCGACGCGCTGCTGCCGGTGCTGCCGCTCGCGATGCTGCTGCTTGGTTAAACCATTATCTCTGTTATGCAAAAACGTCTGACATTGCTCGGTTCCACGGGCTCGATCGGAGATAGCACGCTCGACGTGGTCGCGCGCCATCCCGAGCGATTCTCGGTCTACGCGCTGACCGCGCACCGCAACGGCGACAAGCTCGTCGAGCAGTGTCTGCGCTTCGCGCCTGAAGTGGCGGTGGTCGGCGATGCCGCGACAGCCGCGCACGTCGAAGCGAAACTGCGCGCGGCGGGCAGCAAGACGGTCGTGCTGCACGGGCCGCAGGCGCTCGTCGACGTGTCGAAGAGCGACGGCTGCGACACGGTGGTCGCGGCGATCGTCGGTGCGGCCGGCCTGGCGCCGAGCCTCGCGGCCGCGCGTGCCGGCAAGCGGATCCTGCTCGCGAACAAGGAAGCGCTCGTGATGTCGGGCGCGATCTTCATGGACGCCGTGCGCGACCATGGCGCGATCCTGCTGCCGGTCGACAGCGAACACAACGCGATCTTCCAGTGCATGCCGCGCGATGCGGGCGAGCACGGCGGGATCTCGAAGATCATCCTGACCGCGTCGGGCGGCCCGTTCCGCACGCGCGAGCCGGCCACGCTCGTCGACGTGACGCCGGACGAGGCGTGCAAGCACCCGAACTGGGTGATGGGCCGCAAGATCTCGGTCGATTCCGCGACGATGATGAACAAGGGTCTCGAGGTGATCGAGGCGCACTGGATCTTCGGGCTGCCGGGCGACCGGATCGACGTGCTGATCCATCCGCAGAGCGTGATCCACTCGCTCGTGTCGTACCGCGACGGCTCGGTGCTCGCGCAGCTCGGCAACCCCGACATGCGCACGCCGATCGCGCACGCGCTTGCGTTTCCCGATCGCGTCGATGCGGGCGTCGACCAGCTCGACCTCGCGCAGATCGCGCAGCTGTCGTTCGAGAAGCCCGATTACGCGCGCTTCCCGTGCCTCGCGCTCGCGCTGAAGGCGCTTGAGGAAGGCGGCATCGCGAGCGCCGCATTGAACGCGGCGAACGAGGTTGCGGTCGAAGCGTTTCTCGAGCGCCGGATCGGCTTCATGGCGATCGCGGCGACGGTCGACGCAGTGCTCAACGCGCTGCCGAACCGTGCGCCCGACGGGCTCGACGACGTCCTGGCGGCGGATGCCGAGGCACGCCGCCTCGCCGCCGCGATCATTGCAAAAGCGCCTGCGCCCCGCGTGGAGCGTGCTGTCTGAATGGAGTGCTCATGAACGTGCTGGTCGAACTGATCGCGTTTGCGGTGGCGATCGGGGTGCTGGTCGTCGTGCATGAGTACGGACATTATCGCGTCGCGCGCTGGTGCGGCGTGAAGGTGCTGCGTTTCTCGATCGGCTTCGGGCAGCCCGTCGCGCGCTGGGTCAGCCGCAGGACGGGCACCGAGTGGACGCTGTCCGCGCTGCCGCTCGGCGGCTACGTGAAGATGCTCGACGAGCGCGATCCGGGCCCCGGCGTCAAGCCGGAGGAACTCGGCCAGGCGTTCAACCGCCAGTCGGTCTACAAGCGCATCGCGATCGTCGCGGCCGGGCCGATCGCGAACTTCCTGTTGGCAATTGTGCTGTTTTCCGTTGTATTCGCCACCGGCGTGACCGAGCCGGCCGCGATCGTCGCGCCGCCGGCCGCCGGCACGGTGGCGGCCCGCGCGGGCTTCGACGGCGGCGAGACGATCGTGTCGATCCGCAACGTGCGCGTAGGCGACGCGCAGGGCGGCGAGTCGGAGCCGGTGCGGTCGTGGTCGGACCTGCACTGGAAGCTGCTGTCGGCCGCGTTCGATCATCGCGAGATCGTGCTCGGCGCGCGCGACGGCAGCACGACGTTCGATTTCCGCGTCGACCTCCGCAATGTTCCCGAAAGTCAGCTCGACGACGATTTCATGGCGCACCTGGGCTTCGAGGCCGGCGGCGGCACGCTGTCGGTCGCGTCGGTGCAGCCCGGCAGTGCGGCGGAGCAGGCGGGCCTGAAGGCCGGCGACAAGCTGGTGGCGCTCGACGGCAAGCCGATCGGCGGCGCGTCGCGCTTCATCGATTCCGTCAAGCACCATGCGGGCAAGGCGCTCGACCTGCAGATCGAGCGCGGCGGCGCCGCGCAGACGGTATCGATCGTGCCGCAGATGCAGCGCGACGACGAATCGGGGCAGCAGGTCGGCCGCATCGGCGCGGCGCTGTCGATGCACGCGCCGTCCGTCGACGTGCGCTACGGGCCGATCGAGAGCCTGCGGCTCGGCGTGCACCGCACGTGGGACATCTCCGTGTATTCGCTGCGGATGTTCGGGCGGATGATCACCGGCAACGCGTCGCTGAAGAACCTGTCCGGCCCCGTGACGATCGCCGACTACGCGGGCAAGAGCGCGCGGCTCGGTCCGTCGGCGTTCCTGTCGTTCCTCGCCCTTGTCAGCATTAGCCTTGGCGTCCTGAACTTGTTGCCGATTCCCGTTTTGGACGGGGGGCATCTGTTATATTATGCGGTTGAAGCCGCGACCGGGAAAGCCGTCTCGGAGCGCTGGCAACTGATTCTGCAAAGAGCCGGGTTGATCTGCATCGTCGCGTTGTCGGCGATCGCGCTGTTCAACGATCTGGCTCGGCTAATCCATTTCTGAAGCGTCAGGCGGCCGCCGCTGGGCAGCCGCCCGATTTGATGCAGCTTAAATATTGGGGATGCATGTTGTTCAAACCTCATCGCTTTGTACCTAAGACAGTTGCAGCGGCCGCGCTCGCCGCGCACGGCCTCGCGGCGCATGCAGCGGCACCGTTCGTGGTGCAAGACATCAAGATCGAGGGGCTGCAGCGCGTCGAAGCGGGTTCGGTGTTCGCCTATCTGCCGATCAAGCAGGGCGATACCTTCACGGACGACAAGGCATCCGAAGCAATTCGCGCGCTGTACGCGACGGGCTTCTTCAACGACGTGCGCATCGCCACGCAAGGCAACGTCGTGATCGTGCAGGTGCAGGAGCGTCCGGCCATCGCGTCGATCGACTTCACCGGCACGAAGGAGTTCGACAAGGACAACCTGACGAAGGCGCTGCGCGCAGTCGGTCTCGCCGACGGCCGCTACTACGACAAGGCGCTCGTCGACAAGGCGGAGCAGGAGCTCAAGCGCCAGTACCTGACGCGCGGCTTCTACGCGGCCGAAGTCAAGACGACGGTCACGCCGGTCGATGCGAACCGCGTGTCGATCCTGTTCGCGGTGGCCGAAGGCCCGAGCGCGAAGATCCGCCAGATCAACTTCATCGGCAACAAGGCGTTCAGCACCAGCACGCTGCGCGACGAGATGCAGCTTTCGACGCCGAACTGGTTCTCGTGGTACACGAAGAACGACCTGTACTCGAAGGAAAAGCTGACGGGCGACCTCGAGGCCGTGCGCTCGTACTACCTGAACCACGGCTACCTCGAGTTCAACATCGAGTCGACCCAGGTGTCGATCTCGCCCGACAAGAAGGACATGTACCTGACGGTCACGCTGCACGAAGGCGAGCCGTACACGGTGTCGGGCATCAAGCTGTCGGGCAACCTGCTCGACCGCGAGGCCGAACTCAACAAGCTGATCAAGATCAAGCCGGGCGACCGCTTCTCGGCCGAAAAGCTGCAGCAGACCACCAAGTCGATCGTCGACAAGCTCGGTGAATACGGCTACGCATTCGCGGCCGTCAACGCGCAGCCCGACATCGACCAGGCGAACCACAAGGTGAACCTGAACCTCGTCGTCGATCCGAGCCGCCGCGTGTACGTGCGCCGCATCAACGTCGTCGGCAACACGCGCACGCGCGACGAAGTGGTGCGCCGCGAAATGCGCCAGCTCGAAAGCTCGTGGTTCGATTCGAACCGCCTCGCGCTGTCGAAGGACCGCGTGAACCGTCTCGGCTACTTCACCAACGTCGACGTGACGACGGTGCCGGTCGAAGGCACGAACGACCAGGTCGACGTGAACGTGAAGGTCGACGAAAAGCCGACCGGCGCGATCACGCTGGGTGCCGGCTTCTCGTCGACGGACAAGGTCGTGCTGTCGGCCGGCGTGTCGCAGGACAACGTGTTCGGTTCGGGCACCAGCCTGTCGGTGAACGTCAACACCGCGAAGAGCTACCGCACGCTGACCGTCACGCAGGTCGACCCGTACTTCACGGTCGACGGCATCAAGCGGATCACGGACGTCTACTACCGCACGTACCAGCCGCTCTACTATTCGACCAGCTCGAGCTTCCGCATCATCAGCGCGGGCGGCAACCTGAAGTTCGGCATCCCGTTCTCGGAAGTCGACACCGTCTACTTCGGCGCGGGCTTCGAGCAGAACCGCCTCGACGTCGATTCGAACACGCCGCAGAGCTACCAGGATTACGTGAACGAATTCGGCCGCGTGTCGAACACGGTGCCGCTGACCGTCGCGTGGTCGCGCGACGCGCGCGACAGCGCGCTGATCCCGAGCCGCGGCTACTTCACGCAGGCGAACGTCGAATACGGCGTGCCGGTCGGCAAGATCCAGTACTACAAGGCCGACCTGCAGGCGCAGTACTACTATTCGTTCTCGCGCGGCTTCATCCTGGGCCTGAACCTGCAAGGCGGCTACGGTAACGGTATCGGCAACCCATACCCGATCTTCAAGAACTACTACGCGGGCGGTATCGGCTCCGTGCGTGGCTACGAGCCGAGCTCGCTGGGCCCGCGCGACACGAAGACGAATGACCCGATCGGCGGTTCGAAGATGCTGGTCGGCAACATCGAGCTGACGTTCCCGCTGCCGGGCACCGGCTACGACCGCACGCTGCGCGTGTTCACGTTCCTCGACGGCGGTAACGTGTGGGGCAACGCGCCGGGCGGCACGAGTACGGGCGCGAACGGCCTGCGTTACGGCTATGGTGTGGGTCTCGCGTGGATCTCGCCGATCGGCCCGCTGAAGCTGAGCCTCGGCTTCCCGCTGCAGAAGCACGAAGGCGACCAGTACCAGAAATTCCAGTTCCAGATCGGGACGGCGTTCTGACCGAACGCATGACAACAGCAACGAGAGGGTAATTTTGCTAACCGGTAAGTTTTCGAAACGAGTGATGTGCGCGCTGACCGTTGCGCTGGCCCTGGGCGCGGCGACGGTTCACGCACAGGACGTCGCCCGCATCGCGGCGGTCAATTCGGATCGGATCCTGCGCGAGTCGGCGCCCGCGAAGGCGGCGCAGACGAAGCTCGAAGCCGAGTTCGCGAAGCGCGACAAGGATCTGCAGGATCTGGCGGCGCGTCTGAAGTCGATGTCCGATTCGCTCGACAAGGGCGGCACGTCGCTGTCGGCGGCCGATCGCGCGCAGAAGCAGCGCGATCTCGCTCAGCTCGACACCGATTTCCAGCGCAAGCAGCGCGAGTTCCGCGAGGACCTGAACCAGCGTCGCAACGAGGAACTGGCGGCCGTGCTGGAGCGGGCGAACAAGGTCATCAAGCAGATCGCCGAGCAGCAGAACTACGACCTGATCGTGCAGGAAGCCGTGTACGTCAGTCCGCGCATCGACATCACCGACAAGGTGCTCAAGGCGCTCGCGTCCGGCTCGACGAACTGAACGGAGCAGACGACGAATGGCATTGACGCTTGAGGAACTCGTAAAGCGGTTCGGCGGCGAGATCGCCGGCGACGCACAGTGCAAGGTGAGCGGGCTCGCGCCGCTCGACCAGGCAGGCCCTCAGCAACTCGCGTTCCTCGCGAATCCGAAGTACCTGTCGCAGGTCGAGTCGACCCGCGCCGGCGCGGTGCTGATCGCACCGAAGGATCTGGAAAAGCTGGGCGCGGCCGCTAGCGGCCCCCGCAGTTTCATCGTGACGCCGAATCCGTACGCGTACTTCGCGCGCGTCGCGCAGATGTTCATCGACCTGGCCGCGCCGCCGCGCGTAGCCGGCGTGCATCCGAGCGCGACGATCGATCCGGCCGCGAAGGTCGCCGCGAGCGCGGTGATCGGCCCGCACGTGACGGTCGAGGCCGGTGCGGTGATCGAGGACGGCGTGCAGCTCGACGCGAACGTATTCGTCGGCCGCGGCACGACGATCGGCGCAGGCTCGCACCTTTATCCCAACGCATCGGTGTACCACGGCTGCAAGGTCGGCCCGCGCGCGATCATTCATTCTGGCGCGGTGATCGGCTCCGACGGCTTCGGCTTCGCGCCGGATTTCGTCGGCGACGGCGACGCGCGCACCGGCAGCTGGGTCAAGATCCCGCAGGTCGGCGGCGTATCGATCGGCCCGGACGTCGAGATCGGCGCGAACACGACGATCGATCGCGGCGCGATGGCGGACACCGTCATCGAGGAATGCGTGAAGATCGACAACCAGGTGCAGATCGGCCACAACTGCCGGATCGGCGCCTATACCGTGATCGCCGGCAGCGCCGGCATCGCGGGCAGCACGACGATCGGCCGCCACTGCATGATCGGCGGCGCGGCCGGGATCGCCGGCCATGTGACGCTCGGCGACTACGTGATCATCACCGCGAAGTCGGGCGTCTCGAAGTCGCTGCCGAAGGCTGGCATCTATACCAGCGCGTTCCCGGCCGTCGACCACGGCGAATGGAACAAGAGCGCCGCGCTCGTGCGCAACCTCGACAAGCTGCGCGACCGCATCAAGGCGCTCGAAGCCACGCTTGCCGCCCAGGGCGGCACGGACGCCTGAGCGCGCCATGCGAGACCACCAACCGGGCACGGCCAGCGCAACCGGCCCGGTTTGCCAGACTGGGCCGCACGGCGGCCCGCTTCAGCCTTTGCATCACCACCGCGCAGCCTCTGCGTGAGACGAACCATCATGAGCACTGAAAAAATCAATCTCGACATCCACAAGATCCTCACGCTGCTGCCGCATCGCTACCCGATTCTGCTCGTCGATCGCGTGCTCGAACTCGAGCCGCACAAAGGGATCAAAGCGCTGAAGAACGTGTCGATCAACGAGCCGTTCTTCCAGGGGCACTTCCCGAAGCGGCCGGTGATGCCGGGCGTGCTGATCCTCGAGGCGCTCGCGCAGGCCGCGGCGCTGCTGACCTTCGCGGAAGAGCAGCCGAAGGATCCGGAGAACACGCTGTACTACTTCGTCGGGATCGACGGCGCACGCTTCAAGCGCGTGGTCGAACCGGGCGACCAATTGATTCTGAACGTGACGTTCGAACGCTACATCCGCGGCATCTGGAAGTTCAAGGCGGTGGCGGAAGTGGACGGCAAGGTGGCGACGGAAGCCGAATTGATGTGCACGGTCAAGACGGCCGACGCGGCGCCCTGAGCGACGCGGCACGCATGGGCAACGCAACGCGACACATCACATCGAGAGGCAACGGCGCATGACCAGGATTCATCCCACCGCGATCGTCGAACCGGGCGCGCAGATCGACGAATCGGTCGAGATCGGCCCGTACGCGATCGTCGGCCCGAACGTCACGATCGGCGCGCGCACGACGATCGGCTCGCACAGTGTGATCGAAGGTCACACGGTGCTCGGCGAGGACAACCGCATCGGCCATTACGCGTCGGTCGGCGGCCGTCCGCAGGACATGAAGTACAAGGACGAACCGACGAGGCTCGTGATCGGCAACCGCAACACGATCCGCGAATTCACGACGATCCACACGGGCACCGTGCAGGACGTCGGCGTGACGACGCTCGGCGACGACAACTGGATCATGGCCTACGTGCACATCGGCCATGACTGTAAGGTCGGCAGCAACGTAATCATGTCGAGCAACGCGCAGATGGCCGGCCACGTCGAGATCGGCGACTGGGCGATCGTCGGCGGGATGTCGGGTGTTCACCAGTTCGTGCGCATCGGTGCGCATTCGATGCTGGGCGGCGCGTCGGCGCTCGTGCAGGACATTCCGCCGTTCGTGATCGCGGCTGGCAACAAGGCCGAGCCGCACGGGATCAACGTCGAAGGGCTGCGCCGGCGCGGTTTCTCGCCCGACGCGATCTCGGCGCTGCGCAGCGCGTACCGCCTGCTGTACAAGAACGGCCTGTCGCTCGAGGAAGCGAAGGTGCAGTTGCGCGAGCTGGCTGAGTCGGGCGGCGACGGCGATGCGCCGGTGAAGGCGCTCGTCGAGTTCGTCGACGCGTCCCAACGCGGCATCATCCGCTAAGCGATGCCGCTTCCGACCAATCAGCTCCGGCTCGCGATGGTGGCCGGCGAGCCGTCGGGCGACCTGCTCGCGGCGTCGCTGCTCGGCGGGCTGCGCGAGCGGCTGCCCGAATCGGCCCAGTACTACGGGATCGGCGGGCCGCGGATGATCGCGCAGGGCTTCGACTCGCACTGGCAGATGGACAAGCTGACCGTGCGCGGTTATGTCGAGGCGCTGGGCCAGATTCCCGAGATCCTGCGGATTCGCGGCGAGCTGAAGCGCCAGCTGCTCGCGGAGCGGCCGGCCGCGTTCATCGGCGTCGACGCGCCGGATTTCAACTTCAGCGTCGAACAGGCCGCGCGCGACGCGGGCATCCCGTCGATCCACTTCGTGTGCCCGTCGATCTGGGCATGGCGAGGTGGCCGGATCAAGAAGATCGCCAAGTCCGTCGATCACATGCTGTGCCTGTTCCCGTTCGAACCGGCGATTCTCGACAAGGCCGGCGTTGCATCGACCTACGTCGGCCATCCGCTGGCCGACGAGATCCCGCTCGAGCCCGACACGCACGGCGCGCGCATCGCGCTGGGCCTGCCCGCGGACGGCCCCGTGATCGCGGTGCTGCCGGGCAGCCGGCGCTCGGAGATCGCGCTGATCGGCCCGACGTTCTTCGCGGCGATGGCGTTGATGCAACAGCGCGAGCCCGGCGTGCGGTTCGTGATGCCGGCGGCGACGCCCGCGCTGCGCGAGCTGCTGCAACCACTCGTCGACGCGCATCCGCAGCTTGCGCTGACGATCACCGACGGCCGTTCGCAGGTCGCGATGACGGCCGCCGACGCGATCCTCGTGAAGAGCGGCACAGTCACGCTGGAAGCCGCGCTGCTGAAGAAGCCGATGGTGATCTCGTACAAGGTGCCCTGGCTGACCGGGCAGATCATGCGCCGGCAGGGCTACCTGCCGTATGTCGGCTTGCCGAACATCCTGGCGGGGCGCTTCGTCGTGCCCGAGTTGCTGCAGCATTTCGCGACGCCCGAGGCGCTCGCCGATGCGACGCTCACGCAACTGCGCGACGACGCGAACCGCCGCACGCTGACCGAAGTGTTTACCGAAATGCATCTTTCGCTGCGGCAGAACACGGCCGCGAAGGCGGCCGAAGCGGTCGTGCGCGTGCTCGAACAACGCAAGGGGCGCGCATGACGGCAGTACGTGCACCGCGCCGCCGCGCGTCGAGCGACGTGCAGGGCGGCTTCGACTTCAGTCGGCCCGACGAGATCGTCTGCGGCGTCGATGAAGCCGGCCGCGGTCCGCTCGCGGGGCCGGTGGTGGCCGCCGCGGTGATTCTCGATCCGGCGCAGCCGATCGACGGGCTCGACGATTCGAAGGCGCTGTCCGCGAAGAAGCGCGACGCGCTGTACGACCTGATCGTCGCGCGTTCGCGCGCGTATTGCGTCGCGTCGGCAAGCGTCGACGAAATCGATACGCTGAACATCCTGCACGCGACGATGCTCGCGATGAAGCGCGCCGTCGAGGGCCTGTCGGTCCTGCCGACGCTCGCGCAGATCGACGGCAACCGCTGCCCGACGCTGACGGTGCGTGCCGAGGCGATCGTCAGCGGCGATGCGCTCGTACCGAGCATTTCGGCCGCGTCGATCCTCGCGAAGGTCACGCGCGACCGCATGCTCGTCGACCTGCACGAACGCTTCCCGGTGTACGGCTTCAACGTGCACGCGGGTTACGGCACCGCGAAACACCTTGCCGCGCTGCGCGAGCACGGCCCGTGCGAAGCGCACCGGCGCTCGTTCGCGCCGGTCCGCGCGGCACTCGACCTGATTCGATGAAAAGCATCACTTCCCGCGACAACCCGCTGTACAAGCGCCTGAAGGCGCTCGCGGGTTCGACGCACCATCAGCGCCGCAGCGGCCAGGCGCTGCTCGAAGGGTTCCACCTCGCGAGCGCGTATCTCGACACGGGCGCGACGCCCGAGCTGTGCGTGGCCACTGAAGGCGCGCTCGGGCACGCCGAGGCGCAGGCGATCGTTGCGCGCGTCGACGCGCAGCGTGTCGTCACGCTGCCCGATGCGCTGTTCGGACAGTTGTCGAACGTCGTCAACGGCGTCGGTTTCCTGTTGCTAGTCGACCGGCCGGCACAACCGCTGCCCGGGCGCGTGACGCACACGTCGGTCGTGCTCGACGGCGTGCAGGACGCCGGCAACGTCGGCTCGATCCTGCGCAGCGCCGCGGCTGCCGGCGTGCGCCACGTGTTCTGCGCGCCGGGTACGGCCTACGCATGGTCGTCGAAGGTGCTGCGTTCGGGCATGGGCGCGCATTTCCTGCTGTCGATCCACGAGGATGTTGAAGCCGCGGCGCTCGCCGAACGCCTCGACGTGCCGGTCGCGCTGACCGATTCGCATGGCGCGCAGGCGCTCTACGACTGCGACCTGTCGGGGCCCGTCGCATGGGTGTTCGGCAACGAGGGCGCCGGCGTATCGGCGTTCTGGCGCGATGCGGCCACGCATCGCGTGACGATTCCGCAGCCGGGCGGGATGGAGTCGCTGAATGTCGCGGCGGCAGCTGCGGTTTGCCTGTTCGAGCAGGTGCGGCAGCAGCGGCGCGCATGATGCCCCACGCAAGCATTCCCCGCACCACGAAAAAGGCCGCGTTCGACGCGGCCTTTTTGTTTTTCCGGCGGCGGCCGAGCGGCCGCAAGCGCGCAGGCGCTCAGTACGACTGCCGGTCGAGGCGGATTTCCTGCAGGATCGTGGTCGCGATTTCCTCGATCGACTTGTGCGTCGACGACAGCCACTTGATCCCTTCGCGGCGCATCATCGCTTCGGCCTCGTTGATCTCGAAGCGGCAGTTCTCGGGCGCCGCGTACTTGCTGCCCGGTCGCCGCTCGTTGCGGATCTCCGACAGGCGCTGCGGGTCGATCGACAGCCCGAACAGCTTTTCGCGGTGCGCGGAGAGCGCCGACGGCAGCTTGCCGCGTTCGAAGTCTTCCGGAATCAGCGGATAGTTCGCGGCCTTCACGCCGTACTGCATCGCGAGATACAGGCTCGTCGGCGTCTTGCCGCTGCGCGACACGCCGACGAGGATCACGTCGGCCTCCGACAGGTTGCGGTTCGACTGGCCGTCGTCGTGCGCGAGCGAGAAGTTGATCGCCTCGATCCGCGTCTTGTATTCCTCGGTGTCCGCGTTCTGGTGGCCGCGGCCCATCGCGTGGCTCGACTTGAGCTCCAGCTCCTGCTCGAGCGGCTCGACGAAGCGCTGGAACATGTCGAGCACGAGCGCGTTCGAGCGCTTGACGATGTCGTTCGATTCGCTGTCGACGAGCGTCGTGAACACGATCGCGCGGCGGCCGTCGTGCACGGCGGCCTCGTTGATCTTCTCGACGGTCGCATAGGCCTTGTCGAGCGAGTCGACGAACGGCACGCGCACGAGACGGAATTTCTGGTCGAACTGGGAGAGGATCGAATGCGCGAAGGTTTCGGCAGTGATCCCGGTGCCGTCGGAGACGATGAAAACGGTAGGCAGCATGAATCTGGGTGTCGAACGTGAAGGGCAGTTGCGCGGGGCGGCTGGAGGTTCGCCTCCAGACGCAGTGACAAGGTCGCGCCACATCCGGCAGCCGGCACGGTAGAATAGCGGCAACCTGTTGGATAAGCAATTGCGGGGGCAGGGCGCGAACGGCGTCCGTGGCTTGGCCGCTCGATTCCAATATTCCCGGCAAGTTTGGCGATTTGTCTGCAAATATCGCCGTTCTGCCGGGATTTTTGCAAATCGGGTCGGATGATTTTCCGCCGCTGCGATTGTTTATCTAACAGGTTGCGCAAGACGCGCCGCGCCTTTTTGCAAGCGCCCGCGTCCAAGCCCACTTGCGCGATCGAGCATTTTTTTCACACTTAGGGGCTTGTATGACTAACGCAGCAAACGTCGCAAAGGACCAGGCGTATGTAATTCCGTTCGAGCAGTTGCGGATGACCGATGTGGAGATCGTCGGCGGCAAGAATGCGTCGCTCGGCGAGATGATCAGCCAGCTTTCCGAAGCAGGCGTTCGCGTGCCCACCGGTTTCGCCACGACCGCGCTCGCCTTTCGCGATTTCCTCAAGCACAACGACCTTGCCGACCGCATCGCCAAACGTCTCGAGTCGCTCGACATCGACGACGTGAAGGCGCTCGCCGAAGCCGGTGCCGAAATCCGCAAGTGGATCGTCGACGCACCGATGCAGGCGCGCCTCGAGCAGGAAATCCGCGCGCAGTTCGAAGTCCTGAAGAACGGCTCGCCGGGCGAGCTGTCGTTCGCCGTGCGCTCGTCCGCGACCGCGGAAGACCTGCCCGACGCATCGTTCGCCGGCCAGCAGGAGTCGTACCTGAACGTCGTCGGCATCGAGGACGTGCTCGACCGCATGAAGCACGTGTTCGCGTCGCTGTATAACGACCGCGCGATCTCGTACCGCGTGCACAAGGGCTTCACGCACGCCGAGGTCGCACTGTCGGCCGGCGTGCAGCGCATGGTCCGCTCGGACGTCGGCGCCGCCGGCGTGATGTTCACGATCGACACCGAATCGGGCTTCAAGGACGCCGTGTTCATCACGTCGAGCTACGGCCTGGGCGAAACCGTCGTGCAGGGCGCGGTGAACCCGGACGAGTTCTATGTGTTCAAGACGACGCTCGCCCAGGACAAGTACCCGATCATCCGCCGCTCGATCGGCTCGAAGCTGATCAAGATGGAATTCACGCAGCCGGGCGAGCCGGGCCGCGTGAAGACGGTCGACGTGTCGCACGAGCAGCGCAACCGCTACTCGATCACCGACGAGGACGTGATCGAGCTGGCGAAGTACGCGGTCATCATCGAGAAGCACTACCAGCGTCCGATGGACATCGAGTGGGGCAAGGACGGCCGCGACGGCAAGATCTTCATCCTGCAGGCTCGCCCGGAAACGGTGAAGAGCCAGGCGACCGGCAAGGCCGAGCAGCGCTTCAAGCTGAAGGGCCAGTCGCAGGTCCTCGCGACGGGCCGTGCGATCGGCCAGAAGATCGGCGCGGGCCCCGTGCGCGTGATCCAGGATCCGTCGGAAATGGAACGCGTGCAGCCGGGCGACGTGCTGGTTGCCGACATGACCGACCCGAACTGGGAGCCGGTGATGAAGCGCGCGGCCGCGATCGTCACGAACCGTGGCGGCCGGACCTGCCACGCGGCGATCATCGCGCGTGAGCTCGGCGTGCCGGCGGTGGTTGGCTGCGGCGATGCAACCGATGTGCTGAAGGACGGCGCGCTCGTCACCGTGTCGTGCGCGGAAGGCGACGAAGGCAAGATCTACGACGGCCTGCTCGAGACCGAAGTCACGGAAGTGCAGCGCGGCGAACTGCCGGAAATCCCGGTCAAGATCATGATGAACGTCGGCAACCCGCAGCTCGCGTTCGACTTCTCGCAACTGCCGAACGCCGGCGTGGGCCTCGCGCGTCTCGAGTTCATCATCAACAACAACATCGGCGTACACCCGAAGGCGATCCTCGAGTACCCGAACATCGACCAGGACCTGAAGAAGGCCGTCGAGAGCGTCGCGCGCGGCCACGCGTCGCCGCGTCAGTTCTACGTCGACAAGCTGACGGAAGGTGTCGCGACGATCGCCGCGGCGTTCTATCCGAAGCCCGTGATCGTGCGCCTGTCCGACTTCAAGTCGAACGAGTACAAGAAGCTGATCGGCGGTTCGCGTTACGAGCCGGACGAGGAAAACCCGATGCTGGGCTTCCGCGGCGCGTCGCGCTACATCGCTGAAGACTTCGCGCCGGCGTTCGAGATGGAGTGCCGTGCACTGAAGCGCGTGCGCGACGAGATGGGCCTGACCAACGTCGAGATCATGGTGCCGTTCGTGCGTACCGTGAAGCAGGCGGAGCGTGTCGTCGGCCTGCTCGAGAAGTTCGGCCTGAAGCGCGGCGAAAACGGCCTGCGCCTCGTGATGATGTGCGAAGTCCCGACCAACGCGATCCTCGCCGAAGAGTTCCTACAACACTTCGACGGTTTCTCGATCGGCTCGAACGACCTCACGCAGCTGACGCTCGGCCTCGACCGCGACTCGGGCATGGAACTGCTGGCAGTCGACTTCGACGAACGCGACCCGGCCGTCAAGTTCCTGCTGAAGCGTGCGATCGATACCTGCCGCAAGATGGGCAAGTACGTCGGCATCTGCGGCCAGGGCCCGTCCGATCACCCGGACTTCGCGCAATGGCTGGCCGACGAAGGCATCGTGTCGATCTCGCTGAACCCGGACACGATCATCGAAACGTGGCAGGCGCTCGCCAACCGGAAGTAACGGCCGGTAATGCACCCTCGGCGAAAGCGCGGGTCTGTCGTGCTTTCGTTGAAGGCAAAATGCAAGGTTCATGCTATAAACACCCCGGTAGGTACCGGGGTGTTTTTTTTTGTTGTTGCGCGCCGGGCTGCCCCAAGCGTGCCGACCGCCCCTCGGGGGCGGCGAACGTGTCGATCCGGAGCAGCGCTTCAGGCGCATACTCCGGTCCCATGCAACGCAAATGAGCGTGGGGGCGTTTTTCTGGAGACCACAATGATGTCGGGGCATCTGTTCTGGTGGGTCGCGGTGGGCGTGCTGGTCGTGGCCGAGTTGCTGACGGGCACGTTCTACCTGCTGATGATCGCGCTCGGCTTTCTCGCGGGCGGGTTGCTGCAACTGGCCGGTTTCGCGCCGCACGTGCAGTTCGGCGCGGCGGCCGCGGTCGCGATCGTTGCGATGATCGCGCTGCGCCGATCGGGGCTCGGCCGCAAGCAGAAACGCGACACGTCGACGAATCCGGACGTCAATCTCGATATCGGCGCGACCGTCACGGTCGACGCGTGGCGTGACGGTCGCGCGCGCGTGCAGTATCGCGGCGCCGACTGGGACGTCGAACTCGCGGACGGCGAGCGCGACGATGCGCACGTGTATCAGGTAAGCGCGGTGCGCGGCAGCTGTCTCGTGGTCGTGGCGAAACCCGCGGGCTGATCGTCCGCTGATAAAACAAGGAGGGAATAGTTCATGGATTCGCTGATCGTCTGGGTTGTCCTGTTCGTCATCGCGATCGTGATCGTGTCGAAGACGGTGAAGATCGTGCCGCAGCAGCATGCGTGGGTGCTCGAGCGCTTCGGGCGTTATCACGCGACGCTGTCGCCGGGGCTGAACATCGTGCTGCCGTTCGTCGATCGCATCGCGTACCGCCACGTGCTGAAGGAAATTCCGCTCGACGTGCCGAGCCAGATCTGCATCACGCGCGACAACACGCAGTTGCAGGTCGACGGCGTGCTGTATTTCCAGGTGATGGACCCGATGAAGGCGTCGTACGGGTCGAGCAACTTCGTGTTCGCGATCACGCAGTTGTCGCAAACGATGCTGCGTTCGGTGATCGGCAAGCTCGAGCTAGACAAGACCTTCGAGGAGCGCGACTTCATCAACCACAGCATCGTGTCGGCGCTCGACGACGCCGCGGCGAACTGGGGCGTGAAGGTGCTGCGCTACGAGATCAAGGACCTGACGCCGCCGAAGGAGATCCTGCACGCGATGCAGGCGCAGATCACCGCGGAGCGCGAGAAGCGCGCGCTGATCGCCGCGTCCGAAGGCCGCAAGCAGGAACAGATCAACCTCGCGTCCGGTGCGCGCGAGGCGGCGATCCAGAAGTCCGAAGGCGAGCGGCAGGCCGCGATCAACCAGGCGCAGGGCGAGGCTGCCGCGATTCTTGCCGTGGCCGAGGCGAACGCGCAGGCGATCCAGAAGATCGCGAACGCGATGCAGTCGCAGGGCGGGATGGACGCGGTGAACCTGAAGGTCGCCGAGCAGTATGTCGGCGCGTTCGCGAATCTCGCGAAGCAGGGCAATACGCTGATCGTGCCGTCGAACCTGTCGGATCTCGGCAGTGCGATCGCATCGGCGATGTCGATCGTCAAGAACGTGTCGCCGGCCGCGGGCGGGAAGGGCTGAGCCGGACGTACTATGCGCCGACGGCCGCCGTGTGCGGTCAGCATGCGGCGAATCGTCGCGCAGCCGGGCGGGCCCGTATGACGTCCGTCGGTTGCCTGCCGCCCCGTATCGTGAGCCGAACCGGCGCGGCATCCGGAATTCCGTCGCCTGCGTCCGGTTGCCGGCATGCACGAATCACGTTGCACAAAGCAACACGGCCCGCTTCGAGCGGGCCGTGTCGTTTGCGATGCGCGTCGCGCGCGTCAGGTGCCGGCGCGCATGATGCGCGCTTTCTCGCGTTCCCAGTCGCGCTTCTTCTCGGTTTCGCGCTTGTCGTGCAGCTTCTTGCCCTTCGCGAGCGCGATGTCGCACTTCACGCGGCCGCCCTTGTAGTGGAAGTTCAGCGGCACGAGCGTGTAGCCGCGCTGCTCGACCTTGCCGATCAGTTTCTTGATTTCCTCACGGTGCAGCAGCAGCTTGCGCGTGCGAACCGGGTCGGGATTGATGTGCGTCGAGGCTTCGGGCAGCGGGCTGATATGGGTGCCGATCAGGAAGATCTCGGCGTTCTTCACCACGACGTAGCCTTCCTTGATCTGGCCGCGCCCGGCGCGCAGCGCCTTGACTTCCCAGCCCTCCAGCACGAGCCCCGCCTCGTAGCGTTCCTCGATGTGATAATCGAAGTGCGCTTTCCTGTTGTCGATGATGCTCATGAAAGGATTGGGCCAACTCGTTTAAAATCACGATTTTAGCAAAGCGGGGCGAGAATCGCCCGGCTTGCGTTCCCACCTTGAGCGATGCCGCGCGATTTATGGCAGATGTCCAGAAAACCGTATTGATCCGTCATTCGGCGGAACAGATGTTCGACCTCGTCACCGACGTGGCCGACTACCCCAATTTCCTGCCCTGGTGCGGCGGCGTCGAGATTCGCCGTCAGGACGACAGCGGAATGGAAGCGCGCATCGATATCAACTTCAAGGGCATCAAGCAGCACTTCGCAACGCGCAACACGCAGCAGCGTCCGACGCGGATCGACATGGAGTTCACGGATGGCCCGTTCAGGAAGTTCACGGGCTCGTGGCGCTTCACCGCGCTGCGCGCCGATGCGTGCAAGATCGAATTCGCGCTGCACTACGAGTTTTCGAGCATCCTGCTCGAGAAGATCATCGGGCCGGTGTTCAGCCACATCGCGAACACGTTCGTCGATTCGTTCGTGAAGCGTGCGGACCAGCGCTACGGAAAGGGGTGACGCGATGCTGTCGATCGAAGTCTGTTATGCGTTGCCGGACCGCCAGACGCTGATTCAAGTGTCGCTGCCGGAAGGCGCCACCGTTCGCTCCGCGATCGACGCGAGCGGCGTGCTCGCGCTGCACCCGGAGATCGACCTCGCTCAAGCGAAGACGGGCGTGTACGGCAAGCTCGCCCCGCTCGACGCGCCGCTCGCCGACCACGACCGCGTCGAGATCTACCGCCCGCTGATCGTCGATCCGAAGCTGGCGCGCCAGCGGCGCGTCGACAAGTCCCGCCGCGCCGGCTCCATCGAGGGCCGCAAGTGGATGCACAAGGACGCGCGCTGACGCGCGATTCCGCTTCTTTCGTTCCTTCCGCTCCGATTCGTCCGATCAAACGCCGCGGCGCTCAGTGGGCCGCGACGTTCGCGTCGATCGACGCGCTGCCCGGCGTATCGCCGCCGGCGGGCGTGTCGCCGTGCTGTCGCACCGAGCCGTACACGCCTGCGAGCAGCAGCACGAGCGCGGCGATCTCGAGCGCGTGCGGCATCCGCTGGTCGTAGACGAACGCGTAGAGCATCGCGAACACGGTTTCGAACACGATCAACTGGCCCGACAGCGTGAGCGGCAACCGCTTCGACGCGGCATTCCACAGCCCGTTGCCGAGCCACGACGCACCGATCGCGAGCACGAGGTTGAGCAGCCAGAACAGTTGCCAGCGTGACGCCGGGACGGCCGCCTGCACCGTGCCGGCCGGCAGTGCGAGGATCGCGATCCAGCAGAGCCCGCCGATCAGGCCTGTCACGACGCCCCACAGCACCGACCATTCGTTGCCGCCGAAATGATGATGGCGCTGCAGGTAGCGCGCGTTCGCGACCGCGTACCAGGTCCAGCTCGCGAGCGCGCCGGCCGCGCAGGCGATGCCCGCGAGCTTCTGGCCGAGCGTCGTCGCGTGCGCGGCCTCGGACGTGAACAGGTCGACGTTGATGCAGGCGATGCCCGCGATCACCAGTGCGAGCGGGACGGCCAGCCGCCGCAGCGGCACGGCGCCGTGGTCGCCGAGGCCCGCGAGCGTGACGGTGACGGGCAGCACGCCGACGATCAGCGAACTGGGCGCGATGCCGATCAGGTGCACGGCGCCGGACAGCAGCATGTAGTACGCGACGTTGCCGACGACCGCGAGCTTCACGAGCGCAACGAGATCTTCACGGGTTAGCCGCGCGAGCAGCGAGCGGGTGATCGGCAGGGCGGCCGCGAGCGACACGAGGCCGTACATCGCGTAGCGGCCGGCGCTCAGCAGCAGCGGCGAGAAGTCCGTCAGCAGCCGCGGAACGAGAAACACCATGCCCCACAGGGCACCTGCCAGGACACCGTAGACCACACCGCGCCGCATCGACCGCTCCGAACACATGAACGAGCGCGCATCTTAGCGACGCCGGTTCGGCGGCGTCTTGTTCATTCCTGCACTCGGTGCAGGGCGGGGTTTCGACGTGTTGCGAGATGAAGCGGCCGCGATTTGTTCCTGATTATCGAAGGATCGAGGGTTCGCGACTGCGGTACGCCGCGGATCAGCCGTCTGCCGGATCGGGCGTCGCACCCGCGCCGTCGCCCGACGCCCGCACCCGCGCCGGGCGCCGCACGGTGCGCAGCTTGCCGCTGTTGCCGCCGCCGCAGAAGAAGCGTTCGTGGCCGTCGGATTCGAGCCCCGACACGCCGACGCCGGGCGGCATGTCGACCTGCTCGAGCACCTGTCCCGTGCGCGGATCGATGTGCCGCAAATCACTCTGGTCGGCTTCCCAGGTGCCGTGCCACAGCTCGCCGTCGACCCACGTCACGCCGGTGACGAAGCGGTTCGATTCGATCGTGCGCAGCACGGCGCCCGATTCCGGATCGATCTGATGAATCTTGCGTTCGCGGTACTGGCCGACCCACAGCGTGCCTTCGGCCCACGCGAGCCCCGAGTCGGCGCCGCCGCCGGGTGCCGGGATCGTCGCGAGCACGCGGCCCGATTCCGGATCGATCTTCTCGATGCGGTCCTCGACGATCTGGAACAGGTGGCGGCCGTCGAACGCCGTGCCCGCATGCGCGGCGATGTCGAGCGAGCGGACGGTCGTGCCGCGCTCCGGGTCGAGCGCATTCAGCTTGTCGCCGGACGCGTACCACACGTGCTGCCCGTCGAACGTGACGCCGTGCACGCCGTCGACGCCCGGAAACGGGCCGTATTCGCGAATGATCTCTGCATTGGAGCGTTTCATGTTCGTCACCTCGTCGTTCGGTGAGGCCATCCTAATCTCCCGGCAGCGGAGCAGGGAGTAACAAGGTCGTCGCGAATCCGGGCAGCGGCGGCGTCATCCAGCGGCGCGCGCGGCCCCGACCGAGGGCCTGCACCTTGGCCGCTTCGGCGAGCGCGTCGAGCGCGCGCTGCACGGTGCGCTGGCTCGCGCCGAGCGCGAGCGCCAGCGCGGAGCTCGACCACGCCTCGCCGTCGGCGAGGAGCGCGAGCACGGCCGCGTGGCGATCGTCGACCGGGCGCGCGAGTACGACGGTCTCGCGCACGCCGAGCGGTTCGAGCGCGAAGCCGCGCGGCGTCGCGGTGACGTTCGCGAGCGGCCGCAGCACCGCGCGCAGTCGGCCGATCTCGACGCGCAGGCGCGCGCGATGCGATTCATCCGCATGTTTCGCACGGAATGCGGCGGCCACGAGCGCGTTTCTCGACACGTCGGCCGGCCATGCCTCGCCGAGCGCGCGGGCGAGCACGAACAGCACGGGGCGGCGCGCGAGCGACACGGTGGTGCGCGCGTCGCGCACCGTGTAACGGCATGCGTCGACGACGAGCGTATTCGACGCGAACAGTGTCTCGACTTCGTCGAGCTGTACGAGCCGCGACGTGCCGCGCGCGATGAGTCGCGCGGCCGGCGCATCGAGCACGCGCGCGGCGGTGTCGACTTCGGCCGTCAGCGCGGCGATGCCGGCGTCGCGGGCGGCTGCGTGTGCACGGGCGAGCGCCGCGCGGGCCGCATGCGTGCGGATGCGGCGCATCGCGATGCCGGCCGCGATCAGTTCATGGGCGGCGCGCGATGCGGCCGGCAGCGGCGCGGGATCGAGATGCGCGAGCATTCGTTCGGCATCGTCGATGTGACCGATCAGCAGCAGCCGGCGCACGCCGAGATAACGAGCATGCGCGGCATTCGCGCGGTCGCCGTGCGCGTCGAGCGTCGCGCACGCGGCATCGAGCGCGCGGGTCGGCCAGCGGAGGTCGCGCGACGCGAGCGCGATCTCGGCTTCGGCGACGATGCAGCGCGCACGCGCCACGGCTTCCTTTGCGCCGAACGCGCGTGCAGCGCCGCGCACGAGTGCCCGCGCGCGTTCGAAATCGCCGAGCTGCGCCATCGCGATCCCGCGCAGCGCGAGCGCCGGCGCATCGTCGCGCAGCGCGACGCGGTTCAGCGCACCGAGCGCGTCACCGGCCGCGAGCGCGCGCGCGGCCGCGGTGATCAGCGAATCCATCCGAATCCCGACACACTTGTCACTCCCTCCGGCCCGATGCCGAGCACTAATCTAGCACCACGCACACGGCGCCGTACGCCGTGCCCGGATACCCATCGGAAGGAGGAACCCGCAATGACGACCCATCTCACCGGAACGCGCGACGAATGGCTGGCCGAGCGTAGGGCGCTGCTCGAAGCAGAAAAGGCGCTGACGCGGCAAAGCGACGAACTCGCGCGGCGGCGCCAGGCACTGCCGTGGGTGCGCGTCGACAAGACCTACCGGTTCGACACGGAAGACGGGCAGGCGACGCTCGACGACCTGTTTCGCGGCCGTTCGCAACTGCTCGTCTATCACTTCATGTTCGGACCCGACTACAAGGCGGGCTGCCCGTCGTGCTCGGCGCTCGCGGACGGCTTCGACGGCTTTGCCGTGCACCTGGCGAACCACGACGTGACGCTCGCGGCCGTGTCGCGCGCGCCGCTCGCGAAGCTGCTCGCGTACCGGCAGCGGATGGGGTGGACCTTCCCGTGGGCGTCGTCGGTCGGCAGCGATTTCAACTTCGACTTCAATGTGTCGTTCACCGAAACGCAGCGGCGCGCGGGCGACGTCGAATACAACTACGCGCGGGCGGGGCACGCGATGGACATGGATCCGCCGCCGGCGCCCGTCGTGCAGTTCGCGGCGACGTGCGGCACCGACGCAGTCACCTATTCGCTCGACCGGCCGGGAATGAGCGCTTTCGTGCGCGAGGACGGCGCCGTCTATCACACGTACTCGACCTATGCGCGTGGGCTCGACGGGTTGTGGGGCATGTACCAGTGGCTCGATCGCGCGCCGCGCGGGCGCAACGAGGCGGGCCCGTGGTGGCGCCGCCACGACGAATACGCGCGCGGTTGAGCGCGGGCCGGCGACAGGCGGGAGCGTGCGATGACACGGCCGGCAACCGACGATCCGGGCCGCGATCGGCGGGCATTCGGCGCGGCGCTCGTCGCCGTGTTCGCCGTCGCCGCGATGGCCATGCTGGCGCAGCACGCGTGGATGGACGCGATGGGCGGCGAACCGATGCCCGGCGGCTGGACGCCGTCGTCGGCGTGGCTGCGGCCATGCGGATGGGGCGCCGGCCGCGCATTCGCGGCGTTCGCCGGCATGTGGGGCGCGATGACGGTGACGATGATGCTGCCCGTGCTGGCGCCGACGCTCTGGCGATATCGGCAGAGCGTCGGCCCGCTGGGCGCGGCGCGCTCGACCTGGCTCGTCGTCGTCGCGGGCACCGGGTATTTCGCGGTATGGATGGCGCTCGGCGCGGTGGCGCATCCGCTCGGCAGCGCGCTGGTCGCCGCCGCGGCACGGCTGCCGGCGCTCGCCCGCGCGATGCCGTTCGCGGCCGGCGCGGTCGTGCTCGGCGCGGGCGTGTTGCAGTTCTCGGCGTGGAAGGCGCGCCGGCTGGCGTGCTGCGGGCACGTGGCGGCGGACCCGCACCGGTCACGGGATGCTGCCGGCGCGGCCTGGCGGCACGGCGTGCGAACCGCGATGCGTTGCGGCGCCTGTTGCGGGAACCTGATGGCGGTCGCGCTGGCGGCCGGCATGATGGATCTGCGCGTGATGGCGGCCGTGACGGTCGCGATCGCCGCCGAGCGGCTGGCGCCGGCCGGCGAGCGTGTTGCGCGGCTCGCCGGTGGCATCGCGATCGGGGGCGGTATCGCGATGATCGCGCGCGCGGCCGGGCTGGTGTAAGACCGGGGAGGCGAGTTGCGTTGCGGGCTGATCCGGCGCGTTGCCGGGCCGCGGGCGACCGGTGCCGCCGCTGCCGCATGGCCCGGCCGCGACAGGCGCGGTTGCGGAGGTGCAGCCCGTTGCGCGAATGGCTCGATGCGGCGGCGAAACGAAAGGCGATCGAAAACGAACCGAACGGCGATCCGAACGATTCGGCCCCCGGACGCATGAAAACGGCTAAGCCGTTGTTCGTGTTGTGAAAATTCGCAGCGCTTCGCGTATAATTCGCTTTTGCGCCCATAGGATTTGCCATGCGTCTGATCCAAAAAGCACTCACTTTCGATGACGTGCTCCTCGTTCCCGCCTTCTCCGACGTTCTCCCCCGCGACACCAGCCTCAAGACCAAGCTGACCCGCAACATCTCCCTGAACATGCCGCTCGTGTCCGCCGCCATGGACACGGTCACCGAAGGTCGTCTCGCGATCGCGATGGCGCAGCAGGGTGGCGTCGGTATCGTTCACAAGAACCTCACGCCGGCCGAGCAGGCCCGCGAGGTCGCGAAGGTCAAGCGTTTCGAGTCGGGCGTCGTTCGTGACCCGATCACGGTGCCGCCGCAAATGAAGGTGCGCGACGTGATCGCGCTGTCGCGTCAGCATGGCATCTCGGGTTTCCCGGTCGTCGAAGGCCCGCAGCTCGTCGGCATCGTCACGAACCGCGACCTGCGTTTCGAAACGCGCCTCGATGAGCCGGTCAAGTCGATCATGACGCCGCGCGAGCGCCTCGTCACGGTCAAGGAAGGCACGCCGCTCGCCGAAGCGAAGGCGCTGATGCACAGCCACCGCCTCGAGCGCGTGCTGGTCGTCAACGACGCGTTCGAACTGCGCGGCCTGATGACCGTCAAGGACATCACGAAGCAGACCGAGCACCCGGACGCGTGCAAGGACGAACACGGCAAGCTGCGCGCAGGCGCGGCGGTCGGCGTCGGTCCGGACAACGAAGAGCGCGTCGAGCTGCTGGTGCAGGCCGGCGTCGACGTGATCGTCGTCGATACCGCGCACGGTCACAGCAAGGGCGTGCTCGAGCGCGTCCGCTGGGTCAAGCAGAACTTCCCGCACGTCGAGGTGATCGGCGGCAATATCGCGACGGCTGCCGCCGCGAAGGCGCTCGTCGAATACGGCGCGGACGCGGTCAAGGTCGGTATCGGCCCCGGCTCGATCTGCACGACGCGGATCGTCGCGGGCGTCGGCGTGCCGCAGATCAGCGCGATCGCGAACGTCGCGGAAGCGCTGAAGGGCACCGGCGTGCCGTGCATCGCCGACGGCGGCGTGCGCTTCTCGGGCGACGTGTCGAAGGCCCTCGCGGCCGGCGCGAACGCGGTGATGATGGGCAGCATGCTGGCGGGCACCGAAGAGTCGCCGGGCGACGTATTCCTGTACCAGGGCCGCCAGTACAAGGCGTACCGCGGCATGGGTTCGGTCGGTGCGATGAAGGACGGCGCGGCAGACCGCTACTTCCAGGACAACTCGGCGAACATCGACAAGCTCGTGCCGGAAGGCATCGAAGGCCGTGTTGCGTACAAGGGCTCGGTCAACGCGATCCTGTTCCAGCTGGTCGGCGGCGTGCGCGCCAGCATGGGCTACTGCGGCTGCCGGACGATCGACGAGCTGCACGACAAGGCCGAATTCGTCCAGATCACCGCGGCGGGCATGCGCGAGTCGCACGTGCACGACGTGCAGATCACGAAGGAAGCGCCGAACTACCACGTGGACTGACCGCCGATGAAACCGCTGCTGCGAGCCGTGCTGATTATCGATGCCGTGCTGCTGCTGGCGTTCGGCGTGTTGTTCGTGCTGACGCCCTGGCAGTCGCTTTTCAACGCGCTGCAGCTTGCGAACATCCAGCCGGCGATGCTCGGCCAGGCGTTCGGCATCGCGTTGCTCGGGCTCGCGTGGCTCGCGTTTCATGCGGCGTTCAACGGCGATCTCACGGCGCCCGTCGCGCGGTCGGTCGGCCACGTGTACTGGCTGACCGGCGCGCTGACGATCGTCTGGTCGCTCGCCACCGGCAGCGGTCCCGCGCTCGCGGCCGCCGGCCGGGTGCTGTCGGCCGTGGCCGGGGTCGCGCTGATCGTGCTCGGCCTCGGCGGCGTGCGGCTCGCATCGGCCGTGCGCCGGCGCGAGAAGGCGCAGGCGCTCGAGGCGCGCGCACCGGCGCAGCGTCCGGCCGAGCCGGCGATGGCGCCGGCGTCGTCGCCCGCACCGCAGCGTGTCGAACCCGTCGTCAGCCGTCCCGCGGCGCCTGCGGCGGCGCCGTCGGCCGCGCCCAGTCAATCGTCAGGCGGCGTCGCACTCGACGAGCGCCCGCCGATGCAGGATTGACCGGCCATGCGTCGCGCGTGCCACCCGCCGCCCGACACCGTTGTCCATGCTATTGACGCAGCGCACGATGCGCTGCTTTTCTTATTCTCTTCATCCCGTCCGCAGCCATGCACGACAAAATCCTGATTCTCGACTTCGGTTCGCAAGTCACCCAACTGATTGCGCGGCGTGTGCGTGAAGCGCACGTCTACTGCGAAATCCATCCGAACGACGTGTCCGACGAGTTCGTCCGCGAGTTTGCGCCGAAGGCGGTGATCCTGTCGGGCAGCCACGCGAGTACGTACGAAGACCATCAACTGCGCGCGCCGCAGGCCGTGTGGGATCTCGGCGTGCCGGTGCTAGGCATCTGCTACGGCATGCAGACGATGGCCGTGCAGCTCGGCGGCAAGGTCGAGTGGAGCGACCATCGCGAATTCGGCTATGCGGAAATGCGCGCGCACGGCCATACGCGCCTGCTCGACGGCATCGAGGATTTCACGACGGCCGACGGCCACGGGATGCTGAAGGTCTGGATGAGCCACGGCGACAAGGTCGCCGAGCTGCCGCCGGGCTTCGCGCTGATGGCGTCGACGCCGAGCTGCCCGATCGCCGGCATGGCCGACGAGGCGCGCGGCTACTACGCGGTGCAGTTCCACCCGGAAGTCACGCACACGGTGAAGGGCCGCCAGATCATCGAGCGTTTCGTGCTGCAGATCGCCGGCGCGAAGCCCGACTGGATCATGAAGAACCACATCGAGGAAGCCGTCGCGAAGATTCGCGAGCAGGTCGGTGACGAGGAAGTGATTCTCGGCCTGTCGGGCGGCGTCGATTCGAGCGTCGCGGCCGCGCTGATCCATCGCGCGATCGGCGACCAGCTCACCTGCGTGTTCGTCGACCACGGCCTGCTGCGCCTGAACGAAGGCAAGATGGTGCTCGACATGTTCGAGGGCCGCCTGCATGCGAAGGTCGTGCACGTCGACGCAGCCGATCAGTTCCTCGGCCACCTGGCCGGCGTGACCGATCCGGAAGCGAAGCGCAAGATCATCGGCCGCGAGTTCGTCGAGGTGTTCCAGGCCGAGGCGAAGAAGCTGTCGAAGGCGAAGTGGCTCGCGCAGGGCACGATCTATCCGGACGTGGTCGAATCGGGCGGCACGAAGACGAAGAAGGCGACGACGATCAAGAGCCACCACAACGTCGGCGGCTTGCCGGAAACGCTCGGCCTGAAGCTGCTCGAACCGCTGCGCGACCTGTTCAAGGACGAAGTGCGCGAGCTGGGCGTTGCGCTCGGCCTGCCGCCGGAGATGGTGTACCGCCATCCGTTCCCGGGCCCGGGCCTCGGCGTGCGGATCCTCGGCGAAGTGAAGCGCGAATACGCCGAACTGCTGCGGCGTGCGGACGCGATCTTCATCGAAGAGCTGCGCAACACGACCGCAACCGCGCAGGATGCGGCTGCCGGACTGTGCGGCGAGGCCGATGTCGGCAAGAGCTGGTACGACCTGACGAGTCAGGCGTTCGCGGTGTTCCTGCCGGTGAAGTCGGTCGGCGTGATGGGCGACGGCCGCACGTACGACTACGTGACGTCGCTGCGCGCAGTGCAGACCACCGACTTCATGACCGCACACTGGGCGCACCTGCCGTACGCGCTGCTCGGCCGCGCGTCGAACCGGATCATCAACGAGGTGCGCGGGATCAACCGGGTCGTGTACGACATCTCGGGGAAGCCGCCGGCGACAATCGAGTGGGAGTAAGCATTCCTGCTGAATCAGCGCTTGATTCCGCTCTCGTCGTTGCGCATTGGTTGATGTCGCGATAGTTCGTAGGCGGATTGCTGGTTCAGCGCGTCAGCTGTCCAGTCGCAGATTCGGACAAGAAACGGCCTGGCGGTTGCCAGGCCGTTTGCATTGATGCGTTGCGTGAGTCAGGAAACGTCGTGCGGCATTCTTGCCGCGGCAATCCGTTGTCGGGTTTCGTCGGCACTGCTTTCAGCAGCCGAAGGTGCGTTCGATGGCGATGGCTTGCGCCCCTTGCTCCGATTTCACGTGTGCGAGCGTACGAGCGAACGCAAATACATGGGCACCTTCGCCTTGCTCGTTGTCTGGACACGTGTCATCAGATCATGATCGATACGATCCAGTCCATAAGTCCGCGCAATGTCGTGCTGCAACCGCCACCACAGATGACCGGCCATCTCGGCGTCGACCATGGCCCGGTGAGCGCGGCCCGATTTCGGCAACTGCAGCGTCTCGGCCAGGCTCGACAGGCGGTGACTCCGAGCATCCGGGTAGATGCGTCTCGCCACGAGCATCGTGCAAGCAAAGGAATGCTCGGCCGACATGCCGAGAAGCCCGAGTTCCGACTGCCAGAACCGTTTGTCGAAACCGGCGTTGTGCGCCACGACGGCATGCTTGCCGACGAACGCCGCCGCTTCTTTCATGACTTTCGACGCCGGGGGAGCCGACGCAATCATGTCGTTCGTGATGCCGGTCAGCGCGACGACATCGGACGGTATGCGTCGGCCCGCATTCATCAAGCTCTGGAAACGGTCGACGACTTGTCCGTCGCGTAGAAGGATGACGGCGATTTCGGTAGCACGGTCGCCCAGATTCGGCGAAAGCCCGGTCGTTTCGAAGTCCAGTACCGCAACGGTTTGCATTGTTGAATCCTATTGCTTCATGCGGTGGCGCGTTAGTTTGGCCAAGAGGTTAGCATCTTCGGGCCTGTGAAAGACGCGTCCAGCCCGAGAAGCGATCGTCCTCGCCATGTCGCCGCTTGCGATCCTGTGCCATGGGGGCGTTGTCAACGTCCGATTCCAAGACTGCGGCGCGATGCAGATCGGTTCAACGGTTTCATGCAGCGCGCCTTTTCGATCGTCGAACGCGTGCTGCCGATGCGTCGCGCATGACGCATGACACGTAACACGGCTGCGTGCCGCGCGCGATGGCTTCGGCGGAAACGTTTCGAGTGTGCCGGGCGGGAGCGGTGCACATCGAGCATGCTGCGAGCCGGAACGGGGCACCGATGCGAGGCTGGCCCGCCGACGGTCAGTTCGCGAGACCGCCGAACATGCGCACGCAATGCGTGCCGATGTCCGGAGCCGTCGCGCGTTTTCCGAGTTCCGCCAGATACGGCCACGGATAGATGCCGCGAGCATGACCATCGCCGAACAGCAGGCGAATGCCGTAACCGGCCGCTTCCACGTCGTCCAGCGTGACGTCCGGTCGCGCGTCGACCACGCCTGCGTCGAACCGGATCTTGCGGCAAGCAGCGCACGGGCAACTGCTGCGCAACAGCACATAATCTATGCGTTGCACGTCGCCGCCCGGCCAGCGCAGCGTCAACACGCGAGCAGCGTGGTCGAGCACGATTTCGGTCGGCGGCGTCATCGTGCCTCTCCGATCTGCCGGATCGCAATCCGCACGGCCTTGCGCACTTCGGGATCGCGATCCTCGAGTGCGTCGTGCAGTGCGGGCAGCGTGCCGGGGTCGCGCAATTCGCCGAGTGCAAGTGCGGCTTCCTTGCGCAGATTGCTGATCGCATGCGAGAGCAGCACGACGACGGCCGGTGCCGCGGCAGCATCGCGTAGCTGCCCGAGCGCGCGCACGGCACGCAAGCGCACTTGCCAGTAGTCGTCGAGCGCGGCAACGAGTTGGTTACGCGCGATCGCGACGCGCAGCTTGCCGAGTGTTGCGGCCGCTTCCTCGCGGACCTGCCATGCAGTGTCGCGCAGTGCCGCGAGCAATGCGGTGACAACGGTCGTGTCGCCGGGTGCCGTGAACCCGATCGCGCCGACCGCGACACGCCGCACGTCCGCATCGGCGTCGGCTGTCGCGATGCGTGCGAGCGATGGCAGTGCGCGTATATCCCTGAGCCAGCCGAGCACGGCGACGGCCTCGGCACGCACGGCAGTGGCGTCGGTGTCGAGCGCGCGCAACGCAGGCGCGAACGCATCGGGATCGCGCAACTCGCGCAGCCCGCGCAGCACGGCGCTGCGCACGAACGGCTCGGGCCGGTCGGCCCAGCCGCACAGCACGGCGCCCGATGCCGCGTCCTTCAGTTCGGACAGGCTCTGCGCAGCGGTGGCGCGCACGCCGTCGTCCGGATCGAGCAACGCGCGGCACAGCGCATCGACGACGCCGGGCTGTTCCCACGCACCGAGCACGCGCGCAGCCTCGCCGCGCACGTTGGCCGACGGATCGTCGCGCAGCGCCGCGACGAACGCGGGTACGAGAGCGGATTCCTCGAGATCGGCGAGCTCGAGCAGCGCGATGCGGCGCACGGATGCGTCGGGCGCAGCGAGGCGGGCGACGAGCGCGGCACGATCCGGATCGTGCGTGCCGGGCAGCGAGGAGGTGGAAGAAAAAGCGGTCATGGGCAAAAGGTCGGTTCGATGAAAGGGCGGGTGCTCAAGGAGCGCGGTGCATGGGCGATGCGAACCTGGCGAACGCCGGCCCGGCCATCACGTCGTCGATGCACGACCCACTCGGGCGGCATGACGACGATCGGCCGCGCACCCGGTCAGCGCAGCAGGTAAGGGATCTCGACCTTGACCGCACCGGTCGGGCAATCGCGTTCGCACGGCATGCAGTACCAGCATTCGTCGAACTGCATGTAGGCCTTGCCCTTGGTCACGTCGATCGCGAGCAGGTCGAGCGGGCACACGTCGACGCAGACGGTGCAGCCCTTGTCGGCGATGCACAGTGCCTCGTCAATCGTGACGGGCGCGCTGCTGCGCTGGAAGATGTCGTGCGGGGTATGGGGCACGGTAAGTCTCCTCAAAGTGCGGCCGCGAGCGCGGCGGATTCGCGAATGCGCAGATGCCCGTACGCACGCGGCGCCTGCGCCCGCCGGCGCGCCCGCGGCGATGTCGGTCGCGGACGCGCTGCGCTCGCCGCAGTTCATGGTGCTGCTGCTGACCAATTTCTTCTGTTGTGCGACACACTCTGGCCCGATTTTCCATACGGTCAGCTACGCGGTGACTTGCGGGATCCCGCTGATCGTCGCGGTGTCGATCTACAGCGTCGAAGGGCTCGCGGGCATGGGCGGCCGGATCGTATTCGGGCTCCTCGGCGATCGTGTCGGCGCGAAGCGCATGCTGGTGGCCGGGCTGCTCGCGCAGGCGCTGGGCGCGCTCGGCTACTACTTCGTGCGCACGCTGGACGGGTTCTACGCGGTCGCGACGCTGTTCGGCTTCATCTATGCCGGCGTGATGCCGCTGTATTCGGTGCTCGCGCGCGAGAACTTCCCGCTGCGGATGATGGGCACCGTGATCGGCGGCTGCGCGATGGCCGGCAGCCTTGGCATGGCCGCGGGGCCCGTTGCCGGCGGCCTGATCGTCGATACGTTCGGCGGTTACGGCTGGCTGTACCTCGGTTCGTTCGCGATCGGTCTCGGTGCGTTCCTGATCGCGATGATGTTCCGCCCGTTTGCGAAAGCGCGGCCGGAAACGGTGGCCGCGTGACCCGGCAACGGAAGTGGGGCGACGTCCGTTTTGCCGGATTGGCGACGCCCGGAACGCATCGACGCAGATAAAAAACAGGGCCCGACACCGCCTGCATTTGCCGGTGTCCGGACGGCGCTTCGCTCGCTGCGGCGCAGCAGGCCGGCAACTGGCGCCGATCGGCGCGCATGCGTCACGATTCGGCCCCTAAAAAACACAATATCGAGCATGTATTCGAAGGGCCTGTCATACCCGCGTCACCCTGCTAGAATTCGGCCTGCCGCATTGTTCCCACTGACTGATGAGATTGCTTGACGCCCTGGTCGAACAACGTATTGCCGCCGCCGCCGCGCGGGGCGAGTTCGACGATTTGCCGGGTACCGGCGCGCCGCAGGCGCTGGATGACGACCTGCTCGTGCCCGAGGAGGTGCGGGTGGCCAACCGTATCCTGAAGAACGCGGGCTTCGTGCCGCCGGCCGTCGAGCAATTGCGCGCGCTGCGCAACCTGCATGACGAAGTGCAGGCGGTCAGCGACCGCGCCGCGCGCTGCCGGCTGCAGGCGAAGATCCTGGCGCTCGACATGGCGCTCGAATCGCTGCGCGGCGGCCCGATGGTGATGCCGCGCGACTACTGCCGTCGCATCGCGGAACGCCTGTGCGAGCGCGGGCTCGACGACGCGCCCGCCGAAGCGGGGCCGATGTGACGTCCGACACGCTGCACGACGCAGCCCGATCGGCGGCCGACGCGGCCGCTGAACCCGCCACCCAACCTGCTGCTCCCGAAGCTGCGCCCGTATCGGCGCGCGACCTGCATTTCATGCGGCTCGCGCAGGCCGCCGCGGAAGAGGCGCGCGCGGCCGGTGAAGTGCCGGTCGGCGCGGTGCTCGTGCGCGGCGACGAAGTGATCGCACGCGGCTTCAACCATCCGATCGGCGGGCACGACCCGTCGGCCCATGCGGAAATGGCGGCGCTGCGCATGGCCGCGCAAAATCTGCAGAATTACCGGATGCCCGGCTGCGAGCTATACGTGACGCTTGAGCCTTGCCTGATGTGCGCGGGCGCGATCATGCATGCGCGCATCGCGCGGGTCGTCTACGGCGCCGCCGATCCGAAGACGGGTGCATGCGGCAGCGTGATCGACGCGTTCGCGAATCCGCAGCTCAACCACCATACCGAAGTGACCGGCGGCGTGCTCGCCGACGAGTGCGGCGCCGCGCTGAAGTCGTTCTTCGCCGAGCGCCGTCGCGCGTTGCGCGAAGCGCGGCTGGCCCGCGACGCCGAAACCGGCGCGTCATAGTCGTGCCGGCCGCGCCTGTCGCTGCGGGCGCGCACGGTTCCCTGAACCGAAGACGCTTCGGACCCTCTAAGCAGGTTTGACGACCCGACACCTTTCGCCATGTCCTTCCAGCCCGCCGCGTCCTACACCATCCGCCTGCTGGCGCCGTCCGGTTATCCGCACGATCCCGACGCGATCAATCGCGCGCTCGAACGCCTCAGCATCGCGCAGCAGCGCATCGAGAACATCGAGGCGACGCAGCGGCGCTTCCAGCGTTTCGGCGGCACCGACGGCGAGCGGGCAGGCGACCTGAACCGTCTCGCCGATCCCGAGCGGCCGCTGCCGGACATCGCGCTCGCGGTGCGCGGCGGCTACGGTGCCGCGCGGATCCTGCACGGGCTCGACTATCGCGGGCTCGAGCGCAGGCTGCGCGACCGGCCGGTCGCGCTCGTCGGCCACAGCGATTTCACGGCGATCCAGCTCGCGCTGTACGCGAAGGCGCGCATCAAGACGTTCGGCGGCCCGATGCTGTCCGCCGACTTCGGCGCTGAAACGCCGAGCGACTTCACGATGCAACACTTCTGGCAGACGCTGACGCAGCCGAGCACGACGATCATCGCCGAAGCACCGCAGGTGCAGACCGTGAACGTGACGGGCACGCTGTGGGGCGGCAACCTCGCGATCCTCACGTCGCTCATCGGCACGCCTTACATGCCCGACATCGAGGGCGGCATCCTGTTCGTCGAGGATGTCAACGAACAGCCGTTCCGGATCGAGCGAATGATCTATCAACTGCACCTGTCGGGGCTGCTCGCGCGCCAGCAGGCGCTCGTGCTCGGCCAGTTCACCGGCGCGCGGCCGTTCGAATACGACAACGGCTACGACATGCAGGCGATGATCGACCAGGTGCGCGAGACGGTCGGCATTCCGGTCGTCACGGGGCTGCAGTTCGGCCACGTGCCCGACCTGCTGACGCTGCCGTTCGGCGCGCAGGCGCAGCTGGTCGCGAATGCGCACGGTTTCCGGCTCACGTTGTCCGATTATCCGCATCTCGGCTGATGCGGGCGCGGTCGATCGAAAGGCGGGTCTCCCGCCTTTTTCTTTATGTAAATGTGCAACTAACGGTCGAAAATTTCGACTGACGCCGACAGAATCGTCACCGGGTTTTGCACTAGTTTTGTCAACAAAATAACCGGGAGGGTATAAGACGAGAACGGCCTCTGTCATGGTGTTCAGGCTTGATATGCATGGATTTCGCGCATCATGCACCGATTGGGATCGCGTCCGTGCACGGCGATTGTGCGAAATTCCGGAAAAGAATTGTTGACAATCTTTATGTCCATTCTAGGATAAGGACCATCACGCGATGCAGATCATGAACGAGCCCGATTCCCACCCGTCCAGTGCAGCCGGTCCCGAAGCGATCGCCGAGCGGATTCGCACGGCGATCCTCGAGCATCGGCTCGCGCCCGGCGCGAAGCTGACGGAGGCGCAGCTCTGCGACGTGTTCGGCGTGAAGCGTGGGACGATCCGCCAGGCGCTCGCGCAGCTCGCGACCGACAGGCTGGTCGACCTCGAGCCGAACCGCGGCGCGTTCGTCGCGAGCCCGACGCTGCAGGACGTGCACGAAGTGTTCGAGATGCGCCGGATCATCGAGCTCGCCGTGGTCGAGCGGCTCGCGACCGGGCCCGGCGCGAAGCGGCTGAAGGGCGTTGCCGCGCTGATCGACAAGGAACGCAAGGCGTTCGAGCGGCACGACTTCGCGGCATGGATCCGGCTGTCGGGCGAATTCCATACGGCGCTCGCCGCGCTGATGGGCAATGCGACGCTCAGCGAGTGCCTCGAAGGGCTCGTCGCACGCTCGACGCTGATGTCGGCGCTGTACGAATCGCACGGGCGCAGCCCGTGTTCGTGCGACGACCACGACGAAATCCTCGCCGCACTTGAGGCGGGGGACCCGAAGCGGGCGGTGACGCTGATGGCGCGCCACCTGCAGCATGTCGAACTGAAGATGCTGGACCGGCCCGCGCAAGGGCAGGTTGATTTGCGCGAAGTGTTCGGCGGCGCCTGAGCGGCGACGCGAACCCGGCCGCGCGCCACAGAACGAGAGCAATGCAGGCCTGCGGTGTCCGCCGCGGGCCGCTGGTCCGACTCCGGGCGACGATCCGGAGCGGTAACGATGACGGTGGAGCGGCCCCGGCCGCGTCAAGGAGAAGTCATGGCTCAGTTCAGTGTGGCGCACGACAGCGCCTATCCGGCGGAAGAAGGCGGCGAGGGCGGCGATCCGACGCTGCCGGGCGGTTACAGCGAACGTCTGTACAACGAAGATTTGGCACCCCTGAGGAATCAGACATGGGGCTCGTACAACATCTTCGCATTCTGGATGTCGGACGTGCACAGCGTCGGCGGCTACGTGTTCGCGGGCAGCCTGTTCGCGCTCGGGCTGACGAGCTGGCAGGTGCTGATCGCGCTGATCGTCGGGATCGGCATCGTGAACCTGCTGTGCAACCTGATCGCGCGGCCGAGCCAGCAGATCGGCGTGCCGTATCCGGTCGCGTGCCGCGCGACGTTCGGCGTGCTCGGCGCGAACGTGCCGGCCGTGATCCGCGGGCTGATCGCGATCGCGTGGTACGGCATCCAGACCTATCTCGCGTCGAGCGCGCTCGTGATCGTCGTGCTGAAGTTCTTCCCGCAATGGCTGCCGTACGCGGACGTGCACCGCTACGGCTTCCTCGGGCTGTCCGCGGTCGGCTGGGCCGGGTTCATGCTGCTGTGGGTGCTGCAGGCGTTCGTGTTCTGGAACGGGATGGAGACGATCAAGAAGTTCATCGACTTCGCGGGCCCGGCCGTCTATGTCGTGATGTTCATCCTCGCCGGCTACATGGTGTGGCGCGCGGGCTGGCGCAACATCGGCATCAACCTCGGCGGCGTCAAGTATCACGGCGCGGAAGTGATCCCGGTGATGATCACGGCCGTGTCGCTGGTCGTGTCGTACTTCTCCGGGCCGATGCTGAACTTCGGCGATTTCTCGCGCTACTGCCGTTCGTTCGGCGAAGTGAAGCGCGGCAATTTCTGGGGGCTGCCCGTCAACTTCCTCGCGTTCTCGCTCGTCACGGTGATCACGACGGCAGCGACGCTGCCGGTGTTCGGCGAACTCATCACCGATCCCGTCGAGACGGTCGGCCGCATCGACCACCCGACCGCGGTGATCCTCGGCGCGCTGACGTTCACGATCGCGACGATCGGCATCAACATCGTCGCGAACTTCGTGTCGCCCGCGTTCGACTTCTCGAACGTCGCGCCGCGGCTGATCAGCTGGCGCGCGGGCGGGATGCTCGCGGCCGTCGCGTCGATCTTCATCACGCCGTGGAACCTGTTCAACAACCCGGCCGTGATCCACTACACGCTCGACGTGCTCGGCGCGTTCATCGGCCCGCTGTACGGCGTGCTGATCGCCGACTTCTATCTCGTCAAGCGCGGCCGGCTCGTGCGCGACGACCTGTACACGATGTCGGAGAGCGGCACCTACTGGTACACGGGCGGCGTGAACCGCCGCGCGCTCGCCGCGCTGCTGCCGGCCGCGGTGATCGCGGTCGCCTGCGTGATGGTGCCGGGCTGGCAGGGCGTCGCGAACTTCTCGTGGTTCATCGGCGCGGGGCTCGGCTTCGTGTTCTACCGGCTGCTCGTGAGCGCGAAGGCGTGAGGAGCATGCGATGAAGATCCGGCTGATCAATCCGAATACGACGCAGCGAATGACCGATGCGATGGGCCGCTGCGCGCGCGACGTCGCGGCCGCGGGCACGGAGATCGTCGCGGTGAGCCCGCCGATGGGGCCGCCGTCGATCGAAGGGTATTACGACGAGGCGCTCGCGACGCCCGGGCTGCTCGCCGAGATCGCGCAGGGCGAGCGCGACGGCTGCGACGCCTATGTGATCGCGTGTTTCGGCGATCCGGGCCTCTATGCGGCGCGCGAGCTCGCGCGCGGGCCGGTGATCGGCATCGCCGAGGCCGCGATGCATGCGGCGAGCGTGCTCGCGCCCGGCTTCTCGGTCGTCACGACGCTCGCGCGCACCTGCGGGATGGCGTGGCATCTGGCTGAGCGCTACGGGATGAAGCGGTTCTGCCGCAACGTGCGTGCGACCGACGTCGCGGTGCTCGAACTCGACCGGCCGGGCTCGGCCGCACGCCGGATCATCGTCGACGAATGCCGGCGCGCGCTCGACGAGGACGGCGCGGACGCGATCGTGCTCGGCTGCGCGGGGATGGCCGAATTCGCGCACGAGATCGAGCAGCAGATCGGCGCGCCGGTGGTCGAGGGCGTCACGGCGGCCGTCAAGTGGGCCGAGGCGCTCGTTGCGCTGCGCCTCGCGACCGCGAAGCGCGGCGACTACGCGCGGCCGCTGCCGAAGCGCTATGACGGCGCATTCGCCCGCTTCAGCCCGCCGGACGGGGATGCGGCGGAACCCGCCCCGAATTTGCCGCAACCGCACATACACACCGTCTGACACGCACTATCTGCGCCGCTGTATGGGCGCGTCTGGACGTTTTCGCTACACTGGGCCGTCAACGCATCGGCCCGCGCGGCCGGCCTGCGGCATCCGCGCGGTCGATGCGAACCCATTATTTCAGCGAAACCTTCGCCGCACTTCGAACCATGTCACTCGATCCCAACTATCCTCGCGACCTGATCGGCTACGGCCGCCATCCCGTGCAGGCGAACTGGCCGGGGCGCGCCCGCGTCGCCGTGCAATTCGTGCTGAACTACGAGGAGGGCGGCGAGAACTGCGTGCTGCACGGCGATCCGGGCTCCGAGCAGTTCCTGTCGGAAATCGTCGGCGCGGCCGCGTATCCGGACCGCCACATGAGCATGGAGTCGATCTACGAATACGGTTCGCGGGCCGGCGTGTGGCGCATCCTGCGCGAATTCGAGAAGCGCGGGCTGCCGCTGACGGTATTCGGCGTCGGCATGGCGATCGAGCGTCACCCGGAGCTCGCGCGCGCGCTCGTCGAGCTCGGCCATGAGATCGCGTGCCACGGCTGGCGCTGGATCCACTACCAGAGCATGACGCCCGAACTCGAGGCCGAGCACATGCGTCTCGGGATGGAAGCGATCGAGCGCGTGACGGGCGAGCGTCCGCTCGGCTGGTATACCGGCCGCGACAGCCCCAATACGCACCGCCTGGTCGCGGAATACGGCGGCTTCCTGTACGACTCCGACAACTACGGCGACGACCTGCCGTTCTGGATGGACGTCGCCGTGTCGGGCGGCGGCACGTCGCCGCAACTGATCGTGCCGTACACGCTCGACACGAACGACATGCGTTTCGCGACGCCGCAGGGCTTCAACACCGGCGATCATTTCTTCGACTATCTGCGCGACGCGTTCGACGTGCTGTACGCAGAGGGCGACGAGGCGCCGAAGATGCTGTCGATCGGCATGCACTGCCGGCTGCTCGGCCGGCCGGGCCGGTTCCGCGGGCTGCAGCGGTTCCTCGATCACATCGAGCAGCACGATCGCGTATGGGTGACGCGCCGTGTCGATATCGCGCGTCACTGGCGTGAGCATCATCCGTATCAGCCCAATCATCGAAACGAAGGGAAAGCATGAAGGCGATGCGTTACACGTTGAGTCAACTGAACACGATGGCGCCGAGCGCATTCGTCGCGGCGCTGTCGGGGATCTTCGAACATTCGCCGTGGGTGGCCGAGGTCGCCGCGGGCGAGCGGCCGTTCGCGAGCATCGACGCGCTGCACAAGACGATGTCGGGCGCGGTGGAAACGGGCGGAGAAGTGCGCCAGCTCGCGCTGATCAACGCTCACCCGGAGCTGGCCGGCAAGGCCGCCGTGCGCGGCGAGCTGACGGCCGAGTCGACGCGCGAGCAGAGCGGCGCGGGCCTCGACCAGTGCACGCAGGAAGAATTCGACAAGCTGCTGACGCTGAACCGCACGTATCGCGAGAAGTTCGGCTTCCCGTTCATCCTCGCGGTGCGCGGCTACGACCGGCACGGCATCATCGCGAACTTCGAGTCACGCGTGAATCATTCGCGCGCCGAGGAACTGCGCGCGAGCCTCGACCAGATCTACCGGATCGCGCGCTTCCGCCTCGACGACCTGATCGACGCCTGACACCGCAATACGGCCTGCTGCGTCGCGGCGGCCGGATCGCATCACTGAAACAAGGAAATATCATGGCTGTTCCGCTTCTCGATCCCAACGCACCCGAATTCACGCAGCGCTACGTGAATCTTGCCGACCCGCGTCTCGGTGCGCAGGCGCTCGAAGCCAGCGACGATTTCTTCGCGCCGAAGGACCGGATGCTGAACCCCGAGCCGGCCGTGTTCATTCCCGGCAAGTACGACGACCACGGCAAGTGGATGGACGGCTGGGAAACGCGCCGCAAGCGCACGACGGGCTACGACTGGTGCATCGTCAAGCTCGCGCGCCCGGGCGTGATCAAGGGCTTCGACATCGACACGAGCCACTTCACCGGCAACTTCCCGCCGGCCGCGTCGATCGAGGCCGCCTTCGTGGCCGACGGCGCGCCGACGCATGCGACCGAGTGGATCGAGATCGTGCCGTCGACGACGCTGCAGGGCAACAGCCATCATTATGTCGAAGCGAGCGACGCACGTGCATTCACGCACCTGCGCGTGAATATCTATCCGGACGGCGGCATTGCGCGCCTGCGCGTGTACGGCCAGCCGCAGCTCGACTGGGCCGGTGCGGGCGCGACCGAGCAGTTCGATCTCGCGGCGATGGAAAACGGCGGTTATGTCGTGGCCGCGAACAACCAGCATTTCGGCGTCGCGTCGAACCTGCTGCTGCCGGGCCGCGGCGTGAACATGGGCGACGGCTGGGAAACCCGCCGCCGCCGCGAACCGGGCAACGACTGGGCGATCATCGCGCTCGCGCAGCCGGGCGTGATCCGCAAGATCGAAGTCGATACCGCGTTCTTCAAGGGCAACTACCCGGATCGCTGCTCGATCCAGGCCGCTTATGTGTCGGGCGGCACCGACAGCTCGCTGATCACGCAGTCGATGTTCTGGCCTGTGCTGCTCGGCGAGCAGAAGCTGCAGATGGACAAGCAGCATTACTTCGAAGCCGACATCGCGTCGCTGGGCCCCGTTACGCACGTGCGACTGAACATCATTCCGGACGGCGGTGTGTCGCGCGTGCGTCTGTGGGGGACGCTCGACAAATGAAGACGCTTGTTATCGAACCGCTGACCAAGGAAGCGTTCGCGCCGTTCGGCGACGTGATCGAAACGGAAGGCGCGAAGCAGATCCCGATCAACCTCGGCACGACGATCCGTTTTCACGATCTCGCGAAAGTCGACGTGACCGACGAAGACGGCCGCACGCTCGTCAACCTGTTTCGCGGCCAGCCGCGCGCACTGCCGTTCGAAGTGAAGATGCTCGAGCGGCACCCGCTCGGCAGCCAGGCGTTCGTGCCGCTGAACGACCAGCCGTATCTCGTCGTCGTGGCGCCCGCGGGCGATCTCGATCCGGCGAAGATCCGCGCGTTCGTGACGAGCGGCTGGCAGGGCGTCAACTATGCGAAGGGCGTGTGGCATCACCCGCTGATCGCGCTCGGCGGCGTCAGCGACTTCATCGTCGTGGATCGGGGTGGTGATGGACTGAACCTCAACGAGCAGGATCTGCGGGAATCGCTGTGGCTCACCGACGAGGCGCTGACCGCGTTGACTGCCTGAGTCGTCGTCGGCGTTTCTGCCATCGCTTGTCGAAACCCGCGCAACTTGCGCGGGTTTTTTTATGTGCGGCCGTTTATGCGCGACTCAGGCTGCCACAGTCTTGCCCGTGTCGCGCGAACCGTTGCCGCCGCGACGCCGGTTCGCGACCGGCGCATGCTGCGCCATCAGGTCGGTGATCCAGTCGACGAAGACGCGCAGCTTCGCGTTGACGTGCCGGTTCGGTGCGAACGCGACGTACATCGGCATCGGTTCGAGTTGCCACGCGTCGAACAGCGGCACCAGTTCGCCACGCACGCGATGCGCGGCAGCCATGTAGTCGGGCAGCCACAGAATGCCCAGCCCGGCGAGGCCGGCCTCGAGGTATGCGTTGCCGTCGTCGACCGCGAGCACGTAGCGCCCGCGCACGTCGACGCGCTCGCCGTCGCATTCCATCGCAAACGGCAGCGCCTTGCCGGTACGCGCCCACAGGAAGCCGACGATCCGGTGATGCGTGTCTTGCAGTTCGTTCGGATGCGACGGCGTGCCGGCGCGCGCGAGGTAGGCAGGCGACGCGTACACGCCGAGCCGCAGGTCGCCGACGCGACGCGCGACCAGCGAACGGTCGGCCGGTTCGCCGCCGCGCACGACGCAGTCGACGTTCTCGCCGATCACGTCCACCACGCGGTCGCTCACGCCCATGTCGAGCCGGATGTCCGGATAGCGCGCATGGAACGCGGGCAGCGCGGGGATCAGGATCAGGCGCGCGAACGGGCTCGGCACGTCCACGCGCAGCCGCCCCCGGGGCGACGCGGACGCTGCGGACAGGCTCGTTTCGGCATCGTCCATGTCGGCCAGCAACCGCACCACGCGCTCGTAGTACGCGGCACCGTCGGCCGTGACGACAACCTTGCGCGTCGTGCGGTTGAACAGCTTCACGCGCAGCCGCGCTTCGAGCTGCTGCACCAGTTGCGTGACGGTGGTGCGGCTCATGTGCAGCGTTTCGGCCGCCTTCGTGAAGCTGCCGGCTTCCACTACGCGGGCGAACGCCTGCATTGCGTCGAATCGATCCATCGGGTCAGGGCTCCGCGTCGGTCGGAAATTGTTTGGTGCGTGCAAACAGTGTTGGACAGGGTTGCCGGTTTATCCGCCGGGCAACGGTCCTTAAAGTGCCTTCATCGTTGATGCAGGGGCGGCTTCGCCCCACTGACTGATGGAGGTGTTGGATGGCAAAGCGTAGCGTAGTTTTTCCGCCCGGTCGCCGGGCGCTGTATGAGCGCAACCGCTATTCGCCGGCGCTGCGCTCGAACGGTTTCCTGTTCGTGTCCGGGCAGGTCGGCAGCCGCGATGACGGTTCGCCCGAGCCGGAGCTGGGCGCGCAGGTCCGCCGCGCGTTCGAGAACCTGAACGCGGTGCTGAGCGCGGCCGGCTGCACGTTCGACGATGTCGTCGACGTGACGGTGTTCCTCGTCGACCCCGAAGCGACGTTCGAGCGGATCTGGGAGATCGTCCCCGAGTACTGGGGCGACGCGCCACACCCGACGCTGACCGCCGTCGGCGTGACCTGGCTGTACGGCTTCCAGTTCGAGATCAAGGCGATCGCGCGGCTGCCGGAGTCCGTCGACGGGTGAGGTGGCCGGCAGCGCACCCGCGTTTCGTGTCGGTGCACGTCACAGGGCGACGAGCGGCTCCTGCTCGTACGCATGGTGCAGCAGCGCGGCGAACGATGGCGAGTCGGGCAGCGTCGCCGTGCCGAACCGGCGCACGGCGATGCCGGGCGTCCACGAATTCATCACGACGGCGCCGGCCATCGAAGGAAGTTCGGCCGGTGTCAGTTCGCGATCGTGCTGCGCGACGCCGAGGCGCCCCAGTTGCCGGCGCACGATGCGCATCGTGACGCCGCCGAGCATGCCGGCCACCGGCCATACGACTGCGTCGCCGGTCCAGAATGCCAGGTTCCAGATCGAGCCTTCGCTGATGCGCCCGTGGCGATCGGTGAACGCCGCATCGTCGAAACCCTGCGCGACCGCGCGGCGCAGGAAATGCGTCTTCGCGACTTCGCCGACGTGCTTGATGTCGGGCAGCACGCGCTCGTATTCGAAGAGTGCGAGATCGAGCGGGCCGGCCGGCCCCGACGACGGCGCGGCGGTACGGACCAGCACGTCGAGTGCTTCATCGTTGCGCGCCGCGACGAATTCGCCCGTCGTCGCATGCACGGTCGCGGTCAGCGACAGTGCCGACGGTGCGCGCTCGAGTGCGGCGCGCAGGAACGCGCGAATCCGCTCGTCGGGCAATGCCTGGCCGAACAGTGCGTTCGATGCATCGCGCAACCGCGCGAGGTGCAGGTCGAGGCCGCGCACGCGGCCGTCGCGTACCTGCATCGCGGTGAAATGCGCGTGTCCCGCGAACGCCAGCGCGGCGAGCGCGTCTTGCGTGGCGGCCACGCCGTTGATCTGGGCAACGGACGGGAACGGGGCAGCGGTCATCGGCAAATCTCCGGGTTCGGCCGCGGGCACGGGTCGGCTCGCGGCATCTTCAAGAAAACCTATTGTTTGCCGATTGATGGCGTGCTGAAAAACGAGTAATTTTGCAACGGTTATCAAATTCTTTTTGAAGATAGATGGAACGTATGTGGCCCGGTACGCGCGCGCTGAGAACGTTCGATGCGGCGGCGCGGCACCTGAATTTCTCGCGGGCGGCCGACGAGGTCGGGCTGACGCCGGCGGCGGTCAGTCACCAGATCAAGGAAATCGAGGCGCAGCTCGGCATCGAGCTGTTCATCCGCACGAGCCGCAGCATCCGGCTGACGCCGGCCGGTGTCGTGCTGGCTGGCGCGGCCGCCGATGCGTTGGCGGGCCTGCAGCGCGCGACCGCACGGGCGCGGCGCACCGCGCGGGAGCAGACCGAGCTTCGCGTGTCGGTCGGTGCGCGCTTTGCGACGCACTGGCTGCTGCCGCGCCTGCCGCGTTTCAGGGCCGCACATCCGGCGTTCGAACTGACGTTCGACATCACCGACCGGTTGCGCGATTTCGATGACGACGACGTGGATGTCGCGGTCCGCTTCGGCACCGGGAGTTACCGCGACGCGTGCGCGCAGCGCCTGTTCGGCACGTCGGTCGTCGCGGTCTGCAGCCCGGCGCTGCTGTCGGCCGGGCCGCCGCTGCGCAAGCCGCGCGATTTGCTGCGCCACACGCTTTGCCACGTGGACTGCGAAGTCGACGGCGTGATCTGGCCGCGCTGGTCGACATGGATGGCCGCGGCCGGCGTCGACGGTTTCGACGACAGCCGGTGTGTCGCGTTTCCGGATTCGAGCCACGTGGTGCAGGCCGTGACGGACGGCGCGGCGGTCGGCCTTGCGGAGCCGCACATGATTGCGCGCGATCTCGCGGACGGGCGCCTCGTGCGGCTGTTCGACGTGAGCGTCGCGCTGTCGCCCGAGGTCGCGTATCACGTTGTGTATCCCGAACGCACGCAGGACGATCCGCGCATCGTCGCGTTGCGCGGCTGGCTCGAGGACGAAGTGGCGGCGGTGCGTGCATAGCGCCGTCATCACGCGTGCTATCGTGCCTGCATCGCCACGGCATGACGTCCGGATCCGGACGTGTTCCTCCGATGAGCCAACCTGAAAACGACCTCGCGATCCTGCTGCGCACGATGCAACCCGAACTGCATCCGGGCGTGTTTGCGTTCGTATCGCTGCCGACCGATGCAGACGTATCGTTATCCGAAACGATCGCGACGTTCCGCGAAGCGGAAGGGCTGACGGTCGTGGTCGGCGAGGGTGTGGCCGTGCGTCGCGGCTGGCCCGTGCTGTTCCGCGCCGCGTGGATCACGCTGACCGTGCATTCCGATCTCGCGGCCGTCGGCCTCACGGCGGCGTTCGCGCGGGCGCTCGGCGCGGCCGGGATCAGTTGCAACGTGATGGCCGCCGCGTATCACGATCACATCTTCGTGCCGTTCGACGACGGCCCGCGCGCGCTCGATGCGCTCGTCGCGCTTCAGCGCGACGCGATGCACGGCTAGCGCGCGGCGCATTCGAAACGCGCAAAAAAACGGGCCCGTCATCGGGCCCGCGAACGGAGAGGATTGCGCCGGCAAGCGGCGCACGGCGGCTTACTTGACCGCGCCACCCTCGAACCAGGCGGCGAGCTTCGTGCGCTCGTCGTCGGTCATGTGCGTGACGTTGCCGATCGGCATCGCCTTCAGGCGCACGGCCTGTTCGTAGATACGCTGCGCGTTCTTCGACACTTCGTCCGGCGTGTCGAACATCACGCCGGCGGGCGCGCTGCCCATCAGCGTCGGCTTCGACGAGTGGCACTCGACGCAGCGCTGCTGCAGGATCGGCATGATGTCGTTGATCACGATCTTCGGCGCGTTCGCGGCTTGTGCCTCCGGTGCGACCGGCTTCGGCATCGTCCACACCAGTGCGCCCGACAGCAGCGCGACGCCGCCGATCGGCAGGTACCACAGCTGCTTGCCGCGGTGACGCATCACGAAGAACTGACGGATCAGCGCGCCGGCCAGCATGATCAGCACGAGCACGACCCAGTTGAACTTGTTCGTGTACGTCATCGCATAGTGGTTCGACAGCATCGCGAACACGACCGGCAGCGTGAAGTACGTGTTGTGCACCGAGCGCTGCTTGCCGCGCTTGCCGTAGATCGGGTTCGGCTCTTCGCCCTTGAGCATCTTGTCGACCATCTTGCGCTGGCCGGGGATGATCACGAAGAACACGTTCGCCGACATGATCGTCGCGAGCATCGCGCCGACGATCAGGTAGGCGGCACGGCCCGAGAAGATGTGGCACGCGAGGTACGCTGCGACGACGACGTAGAGGCCGACGCAAATGCCGAGCACGCGGTCGTTGGTGCCGAGGATGCGACACAGCGAGTCGTAGACGATCCAGCCGGCCGCGAGGAAGCCGAGCGCGGATGCGACGGCGACCACGGGGCCCATGTCGAGCACGCTCTTGTCGATCAGGTACGTGTTCGGTGCGAGCAGGTACAGCACGAAGAACAGCGAGAAGCCCGACAGCCAGGTCGTGTACGACGGCCACTTCGACCAGTGCAGGTCATCCGGCATTTCCGGCGGGGCGACCGTGTACTTCTGCATGTTGTAGAAGCCGCCGCCGTGGACGTGCCACAGTTCGCCGAACACACCGCGCTTGCGCTGGTTCGGGTCGGTCGGCGGTTTCAGGCTGTTGTCGAGCGCGACGAAATAGAACGACTCGCCGATCCACGCGATGGCGACGATGACGTGCAGCCATCGCAGCGCGAGGTTCAGCCAGTCAGTGATGAAGCCTTCCATGAAACTCCTCCAGACTCAGATCGTTTGTCTTTGATGTGGGCGCCGATGCGTATGTCAGCTGCCGCGATAGGTGCTGTACGACCACGGCGACACGAGCAGCGGCACGTGGTAGTGCGAGCCGGTGTCGGCGATGCCGAAGCGCAGTACGACGCGGTCGACGAAACGGGGTTCGGGCACCTTCACGCCGAGCGACGCGAAGTAGTCGCCGGCATGGAACACGAGTTCGTATTCGCCGGCGGCGAGCGCGGCACCTTCGAGCAGGGGTTCGTCGCAGCGGCCGTCGCTATTGGTCAGCACGGTCTTGATCGCGCGGCGCGATTCGCCGTCCAGCGCGTAGAGGTCGACCTTGATTGCGGCGCCGGGACGACCGTGCGCCGTATCGAGTACGTGGGTAGTGAGCTTTCCCATTCGTTGTGTCCTTGTGTGAATGCGAGGTTCGGCGGCGACTCGATCCATTGACTGTGCGGCGGATCGAGGCTCCACGTCACGTGGCTACATACCCGTCGGCGAGGTGAAGCGAGCGCCGTGCAGGCATTGTAAAAACGTTCCCCGTGCAAATACGGGCGCGATATCAAAGATAATGCGCCGCGCATGAACGGCTGTCGACGGCACGCCGATCGGGCTTCCAGCGGGCGTTTCGGGCCTCCGGCGGCAGGGCGGACCAGGCGCGCGCGGCGTACCATATCGGAACCGTGAAGTGCGGTATTCGGGATCGCGCATTGTGCGCCGCGCGCGCTTGGGCGATCCTCCCGCCGTGCGCGTCGGCCAGTGGCCCGCGCGTACCCCGAAGACGGCGAGCACGCCGGGTAACCGGGCCAGGGCGTTCGAACGGACGCAGGCACCGGGGCGTGCCGCGAATCAGCGTTCGAACGGCTTTGTGACCGTCCCCAGGATCGACGCCTGGGGGCAGACCGACGCGGAGAACGCATGAACCTCGAGCAGCACGCCGGCGCACGCGCGCCGAACGCATCCCCATCCCGCCCGAAAACCCTCCTGGTCAAGCACGCTGACGTGCTTGTGACCATGGACGACACGCGCCGCGAGCTGCGCGACGCGGGGCTCTACATCGAAGACAACCGGATCGTCGCGGTCGGCCCGACCGCCGAGCTGCCCGACACGGCCGACGAAGTGCTCGACCTGCGCGGCCACCTCGTGATCCCGGGGCTCGTGAACACGCACCACCACATGTACCAGAGCCTCACGCGCGCGGTGCCGGCCGCGCAGAACGCCGAGCTGTTCGGCTGGCTCACGAACCTGTACCGGATCTGGGCGCACCTGACGCCCGAGATGATCGAGGTATCGACGCTCACCGCGATGGCCGAACTGCTGCAGTCGGGCTGCACGACGTCGAGCGACCACCTGTACATCTATCCGAACGGCAGCCGGCTCGACGACAGCATCGGCGCCGCGCAGCGAATTGGCATGCGCTTTCACGCGAGCCGCGGCGCGATGAGCGTCGGCCAGCGCGACGGCGGGCTGCCGCCCGATTCGGTCGTCGAGCGCGAACCCGACATCCTGCGCGACACGCAGCGCCTGATCGAGACCTATCACGACGAAGGCCGCTACGCGATGCTGCGCGTGGTGGTCGCGCCATGCTCGCCGTTTTCCGTGAGTCGCGACCTGATGCGCGACGCCGCCGTGCTCGCGCGCGAGTACGGCGTGTCGCTGCATACACACCTGGCGGAGAACGTCAACGACATCGCATACAGCCGCGAGAAGTTCGGGATGACGCCCGCCGAATATGCGGAAGATCTCGGCTGGGTCGGCCACGACGTGTGGCATGCGCATTGCGTGCAGCTCGACGATGCGGGCATCGGCCTGTTCGCGCGCACCGGCACGGGCGTCGCGCACTGTCCGTGCTCGAACATGCGGCTCGCATCGGGCATCGCGCCGGTGAAGAAGATGCGTCTCGCGGGCGTGCCGGTCGGGCTCGGCGTCGACGGCTCCGCGTCGAACGACGGCGCGCAGATGGTCGCTGAAGTGCGGCAGGCGCTGCTGCTGCAGCGGGTCGGCTTCGGGCCCGATGCGATGACCGCGCGCGAAGCGCTCGAGATCGCGACGCTCGGCGGTGCGAAGGTGCTGAACCGCGACGATATCGGCGCGCTGAAGCCGGGCATGGCCGCGGACTTCGCCGCGTTCGACCTGCGCCAGCCGCTGTTCGCGGGCGCGCTGCACGATCCGGTCGCGGCGCTGGTGTTCTGCGCGCCGTCACAGACGGCGTACACGGTGGTGAACGGGAAGGTGGTGGTGCGGGAAGGGCGGCTGGCGACGCTCGATCTGCCGCCCGTTATCGAGCGTCATAACGCGCTCGCGCATGCGCTCGTCGAGGCATCGCGCTGAACGAAGCCTGAAGCGATACGGCGGCCGCCTTGCCGGGCGTGCCGCCAGCCGTCACCGCGCCGCGACGGCGCGGGCGGCGTGTGCCGTTACGCCTCGATCAGCGTGCGGGTCGCTTCGGCGACGAGGCTGCGCAGCCAGCGCACTTCGTCGGAGTAGTGGCAGCGCTCGTGCCACAGCTGGTAGTACTGCATCGGCGGGAAGTCGAGCGGCGCCGGCACGACCGACAGCGGCAGGAACTTCGCGTAGTGATCGGCGAACAGGCGCGTGGTCGTGAAGATCAGGTCGGACTTCACGAGCACGTACGGCGCGAGGTTGAAGTACGGCAGCGTGACGACCACATGACGCTTGAGCCGTTCGCGCGCGAGATGCACGTCGATCGCGCCGCGCTGGCCGACCGAGTACGGCGTCGGCGCGAGATGCGGCGCGTTCAGGTACTGGTCGAGCGTGAGCCCGCCGCGCTTCGCGAACGGGTGCGTGTTGCTCATCAGGCAGACGATCTCGTCGACGAACAGGTTCGACAGGTGCAGTTGCTCGGGCGGTTCGGGCCAGTTGCCGACGACGATGTCGAGCTTGCCGTCTTCCAGCGCGAGTTCGTAGTCGAACGCGGGGCCGAGCGAGTGAAACTCGAGCGTCGCGTTCGGCGCGGCCAGGCGGAAGCGCTCGACGACGGTCGGCACGAACAGCACGTTCAGGTAGTCGGGGCAGCCGATCCGGTAGCAGCGGATCGACGTGGCCGGGTCGAAGTTGTGCTGCTGGAACTTGATGCGCTCGATTTCACGCAGTGCGTTCTGCACGGGCTCGAGCAGACGCAGCCCGTATTCGGTCGGCACCATGCCGGACTTGCCGCGCACCAGCAGCGGATCGCCGGTGATGTCGCGCAGGCGCCGCAGCGCGGCGCTGATCGCCGGTTGCGACTGGTTCAGTTTGACGGCCGCGCGCGTGACGCTGCGCTCCATCAACAAGGTGTGCAAGACGCGCAAGAGGTACGTGTCGATCGCCTCGCGTTGCTGACTCATGATTTCTCCGGGTTATATGTCCAGGCTGATCGAGGGGTACTGTGGGTATATCGTTTTTAATATGAACGAAAATCAGCGTCAAGAGATGGATACCCGCAGGCACCCGCCGGCCGGGCCGCGACAAGGGGCCTGAACGGGGTTGCAAGCGGGCGTGCGGCGCCGTGCGGAGGTGCGTGTAGTGCGAATCCGGATCGCGGCGCGGCGTGCGATGCGGCGGTTGCGTCAGTCGTCGATGCGCATGCCGACCTTCAGCGTGACCTGCCAGTGAACGACCTGGTCGCCTTCGATGTGGCCGCGCGTTTCGGTCACCTGGAACCAGTGCAGGTTGTGCAGCGTCTTGCCGGCCTTCGAGATCGCGTTGCGGATGGCGTCGTCGCTCGATTGCTGCGACGAACCGGTCAGTTCGATCATCTTGTACACGTGGTCGCTCATGATGCGCTCCCTGGGATATCCGTATGGTTCGCCGGTGCAAGCCGCGGTCCCGAAGCTGCGCCGCGCGTGCCCGGCTTCTTGAGTGATAGGTATGATGGGCGGCAAGTGCAACCCATATCGGAGACGAGGAACATCGTGGAAGTCGGATTTTGCGGACCGGGATTGATGGGCGCGCCGATGATTCGGCATCTGCTGGCGGCCGGGCATCGCGTCAGCGTGTGGAATCGCTCGCGCGACAAGGCCGAGGCGCTCGTGAAGGACGGCGCGCAGGTGGTCGGCACGCCGCGCGAACTGGCGGAACGCGTCGATACGGTGTTCGTATGCGTGCTCGACGGGCGTGCGGTCGGTGACGTCGCGTTCGGCGAGCACGGGCTGTTCTCCGGCGATGCGGCTGCGCGTCGCCTGCGGCGCATCGTCGATCATTCGAGCATCCCGCCTGCCGCGACGCGCGTCTACGCGGCGCGCGCGGCCGCGCTCGGCGCCGGCTGGGTCGATGCGCCCGTGTCGGGTGGCGTGCCGGGCGCGCAGGCCGGCACGCTCGCGGTGATGGCCGGCGGTCGCGCGGCCGATCTCGACGCGGTGCGGCCGCTGATCGGCACGTACGCGTCGCGCATCACGCATATGGGCGACGCGGGCGCGGGCCAGACGGCGAAGCTGTGCAACCAGGCGATCGTCACCGCGACGGTGACCGCGATCGCCGAGGCCGTCGGCCTGGCGCAAGCGAGCGGCATCGACGCCACGCGGCTGGCCGAGGCGCTGGCCGGCGGCTGGGCCGATTCGGTGTTGCTGCAGACGTTCGTGCCGCGCATGACGTCGGGCGGTCACGCGTCGATCGGCGCGCTCAGCACGTTCCAGAAGGACGTCGATGCGATCGCCGACGCGGCGCGCGACACGGGGGCGGTGATGCCCGTGTCGGCCACCGTGCAGCAGGTGCTGCGGCTCGGCGCCGCGCAGGGGCTCGCCGACGCCGATTTCGCTGCGTTCATCGACATCGTGCGGCCCGGCAACGGGCGTCGGCAGCACGCGTGACGGGCAAGCGGCGCGCGTGAATGGCAGATGGGCCGCCCGGAGGCGGCCCATCGAATGGCTGGCGGTTCAGCCGAGCGAGCGAGGTGTCGTGTCGCCGGCGTTCTGGCGACCGAGCCCGCCGCGCAGGCTCGCTTTCGTGCCTGCACCAAACTCGGGCAGGATGCGCGCGCGTGCCCGGCTCGCGAATACCAGGAAGCCGAAGCCGTTCGCTTCGTACCAGTACCCGCCGTTCTCGAGGCCGTCGAGCGGCTGCTCGAGTGCGTTGGCGATCGATTCGATGCAGCGCTTGCGCAGCTCGGCGATGGCCGGATAGGGCGGTTGTGCGCCGCGCACGCTGCACAGGAGCACGTCGAGACCGGGCAGCACATGCGCGTAGAGGACGGGTTCGTCCTGCGCACGGGCGCGGGCAATCTTGGTGTCGAGCTGGGCGAAAGGTTTCGAGTGGCGCAACACCGCAAGGAATGACTCCTGGCCATCCTGCTGCGCACGCCGACGTTTTTTCGGGAAGGACATAAACACTCGCCTCAAAAACAATTGCAAGAAATGCGGCACTTTCATGCGACCCACTCCCGGCTATGTACGCCGCATGTCGATCCTTTATAGCACACGAAAATGCTGCATTCGTGCAGTACGACGATCAATGTCTCCCGTCGACCTGCTCGCCATGATCGACACAGCCAGCGTCTTGGCGCCCGTACTGTCGTTTAGTCTCCATCATAGACCCGCTTTCCCCGCGCGTGCATTCGCGCGTCACAAAAAAGTGAGACAGGCCGCATGCGGCGGTGCACGGCGCGCGCAATAAAAAGGCCCGCACGGGGCGGGCCTGGCGGGCGGGGCGCTCGGCGCTCAGCGCTGCTTGAGCGAATCGCGGATCTCGCGCAGCAGCACGATGTCTTCCGGCGCCGCGGCCGGCGCGGCTTCTTCCGGCTTGCGCAGCTTGTTGATGAATTTCACCATCAGGAAAATGATGAACGCGAGGATGACGAAATTGATCGCCACGGTGATGAACGAGCCGTAGCCGAACGCGGCGACACCGGCGGTCTGCAGGTCCTTGAACGAATCGGGATTACCCTTGAACGTCGGAGGGATGGTGCCGAGCAGAACGAACTTGTTCGAGAAATCCAGGCCGCCCGTCAGCAAGCCGATGACCGGCATGATGAGGTCTTTCACGATCGAGTCGACGATCTTCGAGAAGGCGCCGCCGATGATCACGCCGACGGCGAGATCCATCACGTTGCCCTTGACGGCGAACTCCTTGAATTCCTTGATGATGCTCATGAGCGGCTTTCTCCTTGTTGGTGCTAGAGGAGGCGTGCCGCGACGCGCAGGCTTGTGTTGCGTCGAATGAGGGTCGGTGGCACGCCGATGGCCGCATGATAGCGAACGCTCCCCATTGCCGGTAGTCCATCTTGAAATGATTGACAAATCCGCGCGTCGGCGCGGCCGGTCATGCAGGGGAGCGTGGCGTGTGTTGCGGCGCGTCGACGGGAACGTCGACGCGCCGCGCAGGGTCAGGTGTTGTCGTCCGTCCAGCCGTCGTCGTTGCTGCCGAGATCGACGTTGCCGCTGCCGCCGTCGCTCCAGTTCGACGCGTCGCCGCGGCCGAGGTCGAAGCCCGGGTCGGTTTCCTGCCGGCGGCGCTCGCCGTCGACGATCACGTCGCGTTCGACCACGCGCTCGCGGCCGCCCGACATCGCCTCGCCGAGCAGCACGCCGGTCAGCAGCCCGCCCATCCCGCCGCCGAAACCGCCGCCGCCTTGCTGGATCACGACGGACGGCTGCTGTTGC
>NZ_WHNU01000057.1:0-64176 GCF_009362305.1 Burkholderia sp. BE17 | reverse complement strand
CACTCTGCGCTGCAGTGGATGACACCGGCGGAATTCGCCCGCCAGTGCACCGATCGGGCCGGTTCGGCCCGCCCCGAAGAGCCGGAATTTTCCAATTAAGACTGGGACGGAAATTGGGCCAGCCTCACGTCTGGCGGCCCTCCAGCTCCCGGCATCACGCACCTGCGGGGTATCGTCCGGATTCGCTTTCGAGCGCCGGGTCGTCCCCGGTCGTTATCCAGAGTTTCTGTATGCCGACGCCGAGCAGCCGGCCATCGTTACCTGCACCGCTTTGCTGCGGAGAGCGCGGCAAGACCGGTTCTATCCGGATTGTGCGTGCTGCAGTGGGATTATCAAAGCGCAACGCGAATTCGCGAATCTCGGCACCTGGAATCACGGTTCGGGTCTGTTGACCAACCATGATGCTTGAAGGTTTCCCAATGTTCGGCCCGTATCCCTGCATGCGGACGTGCAGCGTGAATCGTGCTGGAAGCGGCCGAACGAAGCTCAGTTCCACATCGGGGAACACATTTGCATCCGACCAACGCCCCCAGTCTTCTCGTGTCGATAAACCGCGAACATTCTCGAGAAACCTCGGAAGACTTGTTTGGGCGAGGTCAATGCCTTCGCTGAGTGAGTTGTTGTTCCTCGGCCCCAATTTGTCGACCACATAGCCGGCCCGTTCCATGATCTGATGCGCTGTCATTCCGGAAAGATCCACCTGACTCGTTCCAGCCACCCGGCTTGCAAGAGCAAAAAAAACCTGGTCGCCGGTCCCGCTGACAATCGGCGTCACACCGAGGTTCCGGGTAAGCTCGGCTTCGATGGAGGCTCCGTTGTCAGCATAACCGCGCCGGTCGATATAGATACCGTTGAAGCCGATCCGCCTGATCACTTCTATCTGCCGTGCGACGGGTTCGAGCGCGAGGTAGCGAAAGAACAGATCGCCATCGCGCCCCTTCATGCCGCCGAAACTCCACCTGAGCGCGCTGGTGTGCAAAAAGGGGCGCGCCAGATCGTATGGCTCGAGACGGTCGAGCGTGGATCCTTCGGGAAACCCGACGTACGGCAATTGATAGATCGCACTTCCGGCCGGAACTTGCTGTTCGATCGCATGCGCGAAACTCGCATCGCTATTGAATTCAACCTTGTTTTTTGCAAGACGAGTCAGAGACGGTGTCGTTGTCTGATCCCATAGCGCAAATGCGCACAACGCCAAACAGAACGCCGCGATCCGGAGAGAAGCACGTTCGCCGGCGAACAGATATCGCTGGATCAACAGCAACACCGCAGCAATCGACGTAAAGGCAATAAATACGCTGACGCGATTCCAGGCTCGAATCATCGGGCTGACGAGCAGACTGAATATGCCGGAAAATCCACCGATCGTGCAGAACAACACCAGCACGATCGTGAGACTTGCAAGGAATTGCAGGGGTTCTTCAGGAGCGCGCCGCCGCGTCGGCGCGACCACAAGAATCACGAGGCTTAGCAAGCCAACGCTGCCGATGATGCCAAGCGATGCAAAGGCGTTTTCGTTGACGAGCGGAAAGGTCCTCGAGTAGTCCGCCGTAAGCCTGGCAAATGGCTTATAGCGATGATCCGGCCGCGGCAGCAGAAGCTGATCGATCTTGAGACCGAATTGTTCCGCTTCGCTGGGCGAGCGCCACGCCGCTTCCTGATTGACGCCGTGCTGCATCCGATAGAGCAGGTTCGGACTGACGTTGGCCACAATGCCGAACGATACGATCGCCGCGGCCACGACGGCAGGCAAGATCGCCTTAATCGCCTTCTGCTGAACCGATCGTGCGATGCCGGCCGTCAGCAAGCAAAGAACGCCAAAGAACGCGTAATACACGCCGAAACATGAAAGCACGAGCAGGATCAACGCATCGAACAGCGTTCTCTTCACGGCGCGTCGCTGGAGACTGAAAGACAATTCACCATCCCAGATCCGCTTGGCGAACCAGACGAACATCGGTGCGGCGAAGTACCAGGTATAGAAGAGATGATGGAGTCGAAGAAAATGGAACGGGAGCAGCGTGAAGATGAATCCCCCCGCGAAGCTCAGCACCTTCGAGATCTGAAGCTTCCGCAGCACCCAGTACGCCACGATCGCATTGAGTGGAAATCCAATCAAATAGTAGAGGTCGAGCGCGGTCGCGGGATTGCCGAAAGTCCGTCCAAGAACCTTGAGCACGAGCATACTGCCTGAGTCGGGAATCGGATAGTCATACAGATTAGCGCCGAACGGCGCGCCCAATAGTTCAGTGCTGAAGAACCAGTGACTCCTCACCGCAAGCTCTATCAACGAGAGAGTGAAAATGCCATCGCTTCCATAGATGAGCGGGAGATGAAGACCGAGATAGGCCGCACCCGATAGCTGCCAGGCCGCGACCAGACACACCACCATCAGCGCGCCTGAAAACGTCCATTCGGAAACCAACCGCTTTTCTGACGATTGCATGTGGGAGATTCTGCAGGGAGGTCGATCGTTCATGCCGTTTGCTCAGCAGGTCAACTGGACTGTCGGTCAATTCGGTCTCGAGGCCGCTTGGGCCTCGATGGCAGTCCCGCCCGAATTGATCCGTTCGCGCTCGACCACCAACGGTCTCTTTTGCGCATAGGTAAGAATCGCGCCCACATACTCGCCAAGCAGGCCAATAAAGAACAACTGTACCGACGCAAAGAAAAATAGACCGATCAGCATCGGGGCGCTGCCCATCGAGAAGCTGCTCCAGAACACGAGCTTCAGGACGAAATACATGAACGAGACGAAAAGGCTCAGGCCGGAAAGGACAAAGCCGGCGATCGTGGCAAGCCGCAACGGTACCTTCGAATGCGAGGTAATACCCAGCATTGCGATATCGTAGAGCGTGTAGAAGTTGTTCTTCGATATGCCCCGTTTGCGGCGCGGCTGGACGTACGGAATCTGTTTGATCTCGAACCCGATCTCGCACACGAGCCCACGGAAGTAAGGGTACGGATCATCGATCTGTCGCAGGATCTCGATAACCTTGCGGTCGTAAAGCCCGAACCCCGTAAAGTTCTGGATCAGCGTGACGTTGGCGATCTGCGTGACCAGACGATAGTACATTCTGCGCAGCGCGAAGAAGAGCGCCGATTCTTTCGATTCAGGCTTTACGCCGACCACGACAGGCGCGCCTGCGAGCCAGCTCTTCACGAACTCACGCATCAGTTCGGGCGGGTCCTGCAGGTCGGCGACCAGCAGAATGACGGCATCGCCCTTTGCTTGCAAAAGACCATGCATCGGCGATCGGATGTGTCCAAAGTTCCGTGCATTAACGATCACGCCAACCGCCGGATCGTCCGCAGCGATCGTTCGCAGGATGCTGACCGTCGAATCCGTCGACGCGTTGTCGATGAAGAGATGGTCGTAGGTCACCTCCGGAATCGTCGAGAACACGCGACGAGTCTCTTCGTAGACAGCCCGGACGTTTTCCTCTTCATTGAAACAAGGCGTGACAACGGTTATATGCTTCATGGCAGGTTGAAGACAAAACGGCGATTCAGGATAAACGCAATGACACTAAGCGGAAGCAGCGTCAGAGCATTCGCAATATAGATGTTTGCGTCAAGGCCGAGCAGCAACCGCACTCCGCCGAGATTCAACAGGTAGATCACACAGTAGACGCCGACGAATCGCCAGAAGCGCGACCGCGGCGCACCGTCGAATACGAGCCGTCCGACGCTCTGGAAGTTGAAGAGCACACCGCCAATGGTGGCGAGCCCAATAGCGACGGGATAAGCGAGACCCGCGTAAGTCAGAACCGCAAATAACGAGTAGCCAACCAGTGTGTTCAGCCCACCGACAACCAGAAAACGCAATAGCTGGACAAACGTCTTTTTCAAAGGCTCACGGTCGAAATTAGACGCTTGCATCGAGTGCCTTCTTTATTTGCTCTTTGACGGCATCCGGGGAAAGGCCATGGCTTTCCATCAGATAGGGATAGTTGCCGCAGAACGTGCTGAATCTATCTTGAATGCCTACACGCACGAACGTCCCGACAAAACTGCCCATCAGCGCTTCCGCGACGGCGCCACCCAGTCCACCGTAAATCGAATGCTCTTCAAACGTCACGATCGCTTGCCTGCCCGCTGCAAGTCTGCGAATTGAATCAACAGGAAAGGGTTTGATGCAGGGCACGGAGACGATGTCCGCGCCACCGGCAGCCGCCGCGACCTTCTGAGCCAGCCGCACACCCGAACCTGTCGCAATGAAAAGGCTCGGATGCGCTTCGTTCGTCAATGGGACAGCATCGCCATTGCGCCACGAGTCGAGCGGTGCAGAATGCACATCGCCAAGATCCGCCTTGCCCATCCGCAGATAGGCAGGCGCCTGTTTGTCCGAGATGTCCTGCATGCAGGCAGTCAGCTCGAACCGGTCAGCAGGAGAATAGATCGACAGCTGCGGGATCGCGCGAAGCGCAGCAATATCTTCCGTACTTTGGTGGCTCGTACCCAGTTGGGCGTAGACCACACCGGCGCCATCGCCGATGAAAGTCACCGGCAGATCTTCATAGCAGACATCGATCTTGATCTGCTCCAGAACGCGAATCGGCACGAATGCGGCGAGTCCGTAAACGATCGGTTTGAATCCGGCCTTGGCAAGACCTGCGGCTACCCCCACCATGTTCTGCTCGGCGATACCGCAATTGATGTATTGATCGGGGCATGCCTTGCGAAATGCATCGAAGAGCGCATAGCCGTGATCGCCCGTCAGCAGAAGAACCTTGGGATCTTGCCGCGCCGCGCCGACAATCGCATCGGAAAATGCATCCCTCATTGCTTCTCTCCAAGCTCGGCAATCGCGAGGTCATACGTTTGCGCCGTGAGCCGCGTGTAATGCCAGATATTTTCATGCTCCATGAACGAGATACCCTTGCCTTTGATCGTGCGAGCCACCATCGCTTTCGGGCGCCCGTCTTTTCGGGTCTTCAGTGCCTGATACGCTTGATCGATTGCGATTTCGTCGTGACCATCGACAGAGATGGCATCGAAGCCAAATGCCTCGAACTTGGCCTGGATGTCGCCGAGTCCGATCACCTCGTCGGTCGTGCCCATGGCCTGGAATCCATTTGCGTCGACGATGACGATCAGGTTGTCCAGTTTGAACTGGGCCGCAAAGAGCGCCGCTTCCCAGATCGAGCCTTCATTCAGTTCGCCGTCTCCAACGAGCGCATAGCACTTCTGATCGGTGTCGTTTCGCTTCGCAGCCAACGCAAGACCGACTCCGACGGAAAGGCCATGTCCGAGCGACCCTGCCGTAGCTTCGATACCGGGCACGTGCGCGTCGGCGAGTCCCTTGAGGCGCGTGCCATTGCCAAAGTAGCGGGTGATTTCATCGTCGGCGAGCCAGCCTATTTCATTCAGACAAGCATACTGAGCCATCACACCGTGGCCCTTGCTCAGCACCATATAGTCGCGACCGGGAGAACGCGGATCGCTTGGCTCGTAGCGCAGGTGTTTGCGGTACAGCACAGCCAGCAGCTCAACGATGGAAAATGCACAACCGATATGGACGGTCGATCCTGCGAACGCCATATCGAGAATGGTCTTGCGAATCCGGGACGATTCGAATGTCTTCATGCAGTGACCGTGTTTCGGTTCCAGTTGATCGTCTTGGCAAGGGCCGACTCTAACGACGTGTACTCCTCCACACCAAGCGAACGACGCGCCAGAGAAGTCGAAGGTATATAGCGTGGCGCCGGACCAGATGCAAGCGCCATGTCCGGCATAGCGGCCTCGCGTGCCCTGCATAGCGTCTCCACCATGCGAGCAAGTTCGAGAATCGACACGGCGCGTTCAGAGCCCACGTTATAGGCGCGCCCCGTCATGCCTCCGTGCAGCATGCGCAGAAGCCAGATACAGGCATCGGCGATGTACAGATAGCTGCGTAGAGGCCGCCCATCGCCCTTGATGACAATGCGCTGCCCCGCCAGCGCATCGCGGATAAAGTTGCCGGCGGCAAACGGACCGTCCATCGGGATACCTGGACCGACGAGCGCGTAGATTCGCGCAATGGAAACATTGATGTCATGCTGCTCGCCGTAGGTCGACGCGAGCCATTCAGCCGATCTCTTCCCATGCCCGTACGCTGCTTTTGTGTCGAGCGTGTCAGGCGCGCCGCAATAGCTCTCAGGCGTCCGCTCCAGCGTCGGGGGCTGATGCCCGTAAATGGCGCCGCTCGACGTCAGCAAAAAGTGCGCCGCACCATTCGAGCGCGCGAAATCCAGCACCCGGCGTGTACCGGTTACATTCGCATCGAACACCCGCAAACCATCGCCAGCCTTTGTGATGTCTGCGACGTCGGTCGCTGCATGGATGCAAAGGTCGATCGCACCCATCGTGCCCGTCGTCGTTTCGAAATCGATGACATCGCCTTCGTACAATGTCAGGCCAGGTGCTGCATAAAGATGCGGCGCAAACATGCGCGCTTTCTCGGGGTTGCGACTCAGTACGACAACCTCGATCCCGCTACCGAGTGTCCGATTGGCATGCTGTACTGCTTCCAGCAACCACGATCCGATGAAACCCGTGCCACCCGTGATGAATAGTCGCGCCCCACGGAAAGCCGTCCAGACATCCACCGTATGCTGAACGACCAGTTCGAGATCTTCTCGTGGGTACGGCTTCCGCATCGATGACAACACCTAGAAATTGACGCCGACAAACGTCTCGATTTTCTCGACGATGAAGTCAAGCATTTCGTGGCTCAGCCCCGGGTAGACGCCGACCCAGAATGTCTGGTTCATCACGATGTCGGTATTCTTCAAAGCGCCGCTCACGCGATATTCCCGGCCAATCATATAAGGCTGACGCGTGAGGTTGCCGGCAAACAGCAGGCGGGTGCCGATCTTGTTCTGGTCGAGGTAAGTCAGCAAGTCGACGCGTGAGAACTCTGCCTCGGGCTTCAGCGTGATTGGAAAGCCGAACCACGACGGATCGGCGTTCGGTGTCGCGTGCGGCAGGAGCAGATGTTCCGTACAAGTCTGCAAACGCTCGTGCAGATACCTAAAATTCTCGCGGCGCGCCTGGACGAATCCATCCAGACGGTCCATTTGCGCGAGTGCGCACGCCGCCTGCATGTCGGTGATCTTCAGGTTATAGCCGAGGTGGGAATAGGTGTACTTGTGGTCATAGCCTTCCGGGAGCGTGCCGAGCTTCCAGCAAAAGCGCTTGCCGCACGTGTTGTCCTTGCCGGGCGCGCAATAGCAGTCGCGGCCCCAGTCACGGAACGATTCGGCGATGAGTTTCAATTCCGGATTGTTGGCGAACACCGCGCCGCCCTCGCCCATCGTGATGTGATGGGCCGGGTAGAAACTCAGCGTGCCGATATCACCGAAGGTGCCGACCAGTTGGCCATTGTAGGTTGCGCCGAGCGCGTCGCAGCAGTCTTCAATCAACCACAGGTTGTACTTCCTGCACAACGCGGTGATCGCCTCGAGGTTAAACGGGTTACCAAGCGTATGCGCGAGCATGATCGCCTTGGTTTTGGGCGAGATGGCTGCCTCGATCTTCGTCGCGTCGATGTTGTAGGTACCCAGTTCGACGTCTACGAATACGGGAACCGCACCGAATTGAAGAATCGGGTTGACCGTAGTCGGAAAACCCGCTGCAACGCCGATTACTTCGTCACCCGGACGAATGGCACGGTCACCGAGTTTCGGCGATGTCAAGGTCGAGAATGCCACTAGATTCGCCGACGAGCCGGAGTTCACGGTGATCAGGTAATCGACGCCAAGATACGCCGCGAGCCTTTTTTCGAACGCTTCGTTGAATCGTCCCGTCGTCAACCAACCATCGAGGGATGCCTCGACCATGAGTTCCATTTCCCGTGCACCAATCACCTTGCCCGACGGAGGCACGGCTGTCTGGCCTGGCTCGAAGGCAGGGGGTCGAGTCGCGAGCTCGCCATACTGTTTGACGAGCTCGATGATCTGCATGCGGATTTGATCTTTGTTCATTGCGGCGATAAATAGCTATGACTGGGTATAGTCGGCGATCTGGGCAAGCGTCAGTGCCCTTACGTCCTTGCACTTGTGCGCAGCCTTGTACCAATCGACGATCTTGTCCAGGGTGAAATCGAGATCCCAACGGGGCCGCCATCCAAGCCGGGCACGTGCTTTTGAACAGTCGAGCTTGAGGTAGGTAGCCTCGTGCGGATGATCGCCGCCATCCAGTTGCCAGCGTGCGTTGTCACCCCACCGGGAAGTCAGGTGCTCGACAATCGCCTGCACTGGTTGTGCATCGATATCGTTAGGCCCAAAATTCCACGCTCCGGCGTAACGTGGCCCTTCGACGTACAGTTTCTCGGCAAGCAGCAGATAGCCGCCAAGCGGCTCCAGCACGTGCTGCCAGGGGCGAATCGCGTGGGGGTTGCGGATGTTGACGATTTCGCCGGCGCCGATCGCCTTGACGATGTCCGGAATGAGGCGGTCCGATGCCCAGTCGCCACCGCCGATCACATTACCGGCACGTGCACTCGCAATTGCCACACGATGTGTATCGTAGGCGGCTTCGTTGAAAAACGAATTGCGATACGCGGCGGTAACGAGTTCGGCGCATCCTTTGCTGCTGCTATATGGGTCGTAGCCGCCCATTGCTTCATTCTCGCGGTAGCCCCATTCCCATTCGCGGTTTTCGTAGCATTTGTCGGTCGTAACGACCACGACCGATCGGACACTGCGTACCTGGCGGATTGCGTCCAGCACGTGCACGGTGCCCATTACATTGGCTTCGTATGTTTCCACCGGGCTCGAATACGACGCGCGAACGAGCGATTGTGCCGCCATGTGAATCACGACTTCGGGCTCAGCACGGCGCAGCGCGTTGAGCAACTGTCCGCGATCGCGAATATCACCAATGACGGACTCGATACCCTCGTCCACTCGCGCAAGGGAAAACAGGTTTGGCGTGGTGTCGGGCGCGAGCGCATAACCCGTGACCTCTGCCCCGAGCGAATGGAGCCACAGCGTCAACCAGCTTCCCTTGAAGCCCGTATGCCCTGTCAGAAAGACACGCTTTCCGGACCAGAACGATGGGGCGATCATGACCACACCTTCCATGGCGCCTCATTGGTCTGCCAAAGTTTTTCGAGGAGCAATTTGTCCCTCAACGTATCCATCGGCTGCCAAAATCCTTCGTGCTCGTAGGCGGCGAGGTTGCCCTGCTCAGCGAGGCGCTCGAGCGGCTCTTGTTCCCACACACACGCATCGCCGGAGATCAGATCGATCACTTTCGGCGACAGCACGAAGAAACCGCCATTGATCATGCCGCCGTCACCCTTGGGCTTTTCCTTGAATGACGTGACCTTATTGTCGTGAATATCCAGCGCGCCAAAGCGCCCAGGCGGAAACGCGGCCACAAGCGTGGCGAGCGCGCGGCTCTTCTGGTGATACTCGACGAGTTGGGTAATGTTAACGTCGCTCAGGCCATCGCCATACGTGAAACAGAACGCTTCCTCGTCCTTGACGAAATTCTTCACGCGACGAAGACGCCCCCCCGTCATAGTCGATTCGCCGGTATCAACCAGCGTGACTTTCCAGGGTTCCGAATATCGCTGATGCACCTGCATTTCATTGGTCCGCATATCAAAAGTGACATCGGACGTATGCAGGAAGTAATTCGCGAAATACTCCTTGATCATGTAGCCCTTGTAGCCGCAGCAGATCACGAAGTCGTTCACACCGTAAGCGGAATAAATCTTCATGATGTGCCAGAGGATCGGTTTCCCGCCGATTTCGATCATCGGCTTCGGGCGGTTGACCGTATCCTCCGAAATGCGCGTTCCCAGCCCACCCGCAAGAATGACTGCTTTCATCAGGATCCTGTGTTGAACGTCGAGCGGCTAGCTGCCCTGCCCTGAGGGGTGATAACAGCGGATTCCGTGCTCAACCGGCGTGACGAGCCGGATAGTCGTCGCGACTCGCGTATTGATGTCGCGACGGGACAATTTGGAGGAGCTGTTTCACTTCGTTTGACAACCAAAATATTTTCGCCGGGTGCACTGGTTAGCAACCTTGCCGGACACGTCGGAGTGCAAGGGTTGTACGAAAACGCAAATGATACTGCTTTCAGATGTCAGGATTGTCATGCCGCTGGTGGAACATCAATTGTTTCGGCCGCCATCAAGGGCGGCAGATGGGAGACATCTAGAGGGCACGAACGCACCTTTCCGAGCCGACGCATCTCGTCGATGGATCGAAATCCCACGCGACAACCATGTACTGAACGTGAAATTACAACAGATTCCCGCTCGGAGCGAAAGTAGTCGCACCCCGCATCAGGCATGCAAGCGACTGCAGATTCCGTGGTCTGACGCCATTTCTACATTCGTCTCGCCCCCGTTCCACTCCTGATGCATGAATTCTGTCGGGAGCCAGACTTTCCCCGAAAATTCGCCACCCGGAGAACGCCGCCGGTTCTGACCTCGCGGGAATTATCCTCCCCCCACCACCCGCATGCGCCGCCGCGCAATAGTCACCTCTCACTGCATCAACCCGGTCCTGACCTGCGGCATCAAACTCGCATTCGCGCCCGTCACGGCAATCGTCCCCGTCAACGACGCCCCCGCTGGCAACGCCAGTAAACTGCCGTCCCCGAGCCGATTCGTATCGACGACGACCTGGTTCGCCGCGCAATCATCGGTCAACAGCCAGACCGCAAGCCGGCGATCGACAAGAACGTGTTGCCCGTCACGCTGAACGAACACACGTTCCCGTACGCCCGGAAACCCGCATAACCGGAGCCCGACACGCGGTTGTCCGCCACCGTGACATCCGACACCGCTCCCGACCACGTATCCAGCTCGATCGACTGTACGCATACGATTTCTTGCGAGCCCGAGGCGGCCTCATCGTAAGTACGCCCGGCGTTTTTGCAAATGAACTCCGTCGCCCGACTGGCCGCGCTGTGCGCCTCACGCACAAACCGTTGGCGGGCCTCTTCGACTCATCTCCATGACATGCGACATGCGATCGCACTTCGCCCGATCGCCACGGACACGCACCTGGCATTGCGTAGAATTCCGAACCGTTGCATGTACAACGGACCCAAGGACCCGACCATGATTCGAACGATCGCGGCACTGGCCGCGCTTTCGACCCTGACCTGCACGGCGAACGCCGCCGATACCGGCGCCGCATCCGGCAAGGCGCACGCGAAACAGCACTACGTCAGCCCGGGCATCGCCAACGTCACCGGCGCGGCAGCACCGCGCCAGGAAAGCGCGTCCTCCGACGCACGCTGCAGGGAACTGGCCGCCGGCATCGATGCGGTGACGCACGCACCCGATCGCGGCCACAAGGTCGTGCGCGGAATCGGCCCGGACGGCAAGCCGCGCAACGAACTGCGCGCTTACGACAAGCGGGCCGACCTGGAAGCCGAGCATCGACGGCTCGGCTGCCGATAACGAACGCAACGCCGCCCGGCCAACTCACGCCGGGCATCGGCATCTACGCGTTCGCGCCGCCATCGATCGTCAACCCGGTCCCGTTGATCGACCGCCCTTCCGGCCCGACGACGAACGCAACGAGCGCCGCCACGTCATCGGCCTTGCCGTACTGCGGAATCGCCATCCGCGAACGCTGCGCACCGGCATGTTCGCCATCGGCCGGATTCATGTCGGTATCCGTCGACCCCGGATGCACGATGTTGACCGTGATGCCGCGCGGCCCGAGATCGCGCGCGAGCCCCTGCGTCCAGCCGATCAGCGCGGCCTTGCTCGCCGCATAGAGGCTCATCCCCGCATCGGGCACACGCGTCGCGAGGCAACTGCCGGTCGACACGATGCGCCCGCCCTCCCCGAGATACCGCGCCGCCGCCTGCGACGCGACGATCACCGCGCGCACGTTCACGTTCAGCGTCGCGTCGATATCGTCGAGCGTGAGGTCGTCCAGCGCGCCTGCGCGGAAGATCCCCGCGTTGTTCACGAGGATGTCGAGACCGTCGAACGCTTCCGCGGCACGATCGACCGCGCTACGAACGGCAAGCGGATCGGCACTATCGGCCTGGATCGCAACGGCGCGCCGGCCCAGCGCCTCGATGCCGGCGACGACGGCCTGCGCCCGCTCGGCCGATTTTTCGTAAGTGATCGCGACGTCCGCGCCGTCGGCCGCCAGCCGCTTCGCGATGGCCGCGCCAATGCCGCGGCTGCCGCCCGTCACAAGTGCACGCTTGCCCTGAAGTCGATTCATGTTCGTTCCTTTCCTCATTTATGTAACGGTCGACACAGAATGTGGCACGTTGCGCGGCACTGTCAATTGAATTATTTTATCGATCGATACAGATATCGATGAAGGAATGGACGCAATGGCTGAACGGGGCCGACCGAGAAGCTTCGACAAGGAAGCGGCGTTGGATCGCGCGATGGAGGTGTTCTGGCGCCTCGGCTACGAGGGTGCGTCGATGGCGGACCTGACGGCCGCGATGGGCATCGCGTCACCGAGCCTGTATGCGGCGTTCGGCAGCAAGGAAGCGTTGTTCCGGCAGGCGCTCGAGCACTACCGTGCAACGGAGGGACGGGAAATCTGGGATGGCGTCGAACAGGCCGGCAGCGCGCACGACGCCGTGCGGAACTACCTGATGGATACCGCACGCGTGTTCACGCGGCGGTCGAAGCCGGCCGGCTGCCTGATCGTGCTGTCGGCGCTGCATCCGGCCGAGCGTTCCGACACCGTCCGGCAAACGCTGATCGTGATGCGCGAACGCACGGTCGAAGCGCTGCGCGAGCGCCTCAGCCAAGGTGTCGCGACCGGCGAGATCGCGGCGCACGCGAACCTCGACACGATCGCGCGGTACTACGTGACGGTTCAACAGGGGATGTCGATCCAGGCGCGCGACGGCGCAAGCCGTCGCGATCTGGAGGCGATCGCGCAAGCCGCGCTGGCCGCGTGGCCGGCGCTCGTCGGCGCGAGCGGCGTCTAGCCGCAGGACGCCGAAGCCGCGCGAGCCGGCACGTTACTGCTTCGCCGCGTGCTGCACGTCCTTCGACGCATGCCACACGCGATAGCGCACCTCGAAGCCGTCCGGCACATACACGACGAGCGGCAGGCGGCTGTTGTAGCGCAGCAGCTGGCCATCGCCGCGCACCTGCACGAACCGTTGCTGCGGCGCCTGACCCGGGCACGCCATCAACGTCGATGCCGGCCCCTTCACGTCAGTGAGCCGGTAGTACGTATAACCCCAGCCCTTCACGTCCTCGGCGGTCAGCTCGCCACCGAACCACTGCTGGTTGCAGTCGGTTTGCAGCGTCTTGCCGATCATCAGCTCGACGCGCGCATCGCCCTCGTTCTCGAGCGCGGGCAGCGCGATCACGGCGCGCTGCTGGCCGGCCGCGGCCTGCGGAAACATCTTGATCGACTCGGCCGGCACGGCGGGCGCCGATGCGGGGCCAGCCACGCACGCGGCGGCAGTCGTGACGCAGAAAGCGGCCAGGGCGGCCCGGATCGCGAATTTCATCGATGTGCTCCTGAAAAACAAATGAGCCCCGGATGCTAACACTTTCGGCTCAAGACCTTACGACGCTGTAATTTCACGACACAATTGCAAACAGCCGGCAATCCCCGTGCGCGGTACTTATACGGAAACCAACGGAGATCATCATGCTGAAGCTCATTGCTACCGCCGGCGTCACCGCCCTGCTGGCCGGCTGCGTCGTCGGGCCGGACGCCGGATACGGCTACGGATCGACCTACTATTCCGATCCGGGCTACGCGTACGGCCCGGCCTACGCGCCGTCGCCCGTGTACGGCACGGTCAACATCTGGGGCGGCGGCGGCGGGCGCGACTGGGACCGCGGACGCCGCGACTGGGATCGCGACCGCCGAGGCTGGGATCACGACCGCGGCGGCTGGGATCGCGACCGCGGCGAGCGCGCCCGTCACGGCGGCTGGGGCCGCGGCGACGGACGCCGCGCCGACTGGAACGACGACGGCGGCGGCGGGCGCGGCCAGGGCAACGGCGGCGGTCATCGCCACTGACGCAATTGCAACCGTTTGTATCCACGCACGGCCCGCCCGTGGTTGCTACAAGCCGATAGACGGCCGTAAAAAGACCAAGGCCCTCGCATCACCGCGAGGGCCTTTTGTCGTTAGGCCTACCGGAAATCAGGCGATATCAGCAATCCCGCGCCGACCTGCCCGCACGCCACATGCGTGCCCGCTTACCACCCGGCCGGCTGCGCATAGCCGCGCGACACGGGCGCGCCGCACACGTACGCACGCTGATAGCGGTCGTAGCAATAGCCGGGGCCGTCGTCGTCCTGGTACTGCGCCTGCTGGTAGGTCGGATAGGCAGGCTGCTGGTACGCGGGCGCCTGGTAGTACGTCGGCGGCTGATAGGCCGGTGCCTGGTATGCGGGCGCCTGATACACGACGGGCGGACTCATCGCGGACGTCACGATCGCGCCCAGCACCGCGCCGCCGATCAATGCGCCGATGACGGCGCCGCCGTCGCGGCCATGCGCGGACGCCGGGCCCGCTACGGCGAGCGAACCGGCGAGGACACACACTGCGGCAATCTTTTTCATGATGGACTCCCACGCGAAGTGGTACTGGATGCGATGCATTGTGGCGGCACGCGGCCGTAATAGATGCAGCAAGTGGTAACGCGCCATTACCGGTATCGCGCACACCGAAACGCGTCGTCGCCGTGCTACGATTTTCGGCACACAGGAGACGCCTTCATGCAGCCCGAAACCGCCCGCCGTTTCGATACCGAATTCGCCCCGCGCATTGCACGGGCGATCGCCGCCTTCTTCGCCGATCACGTACTGACCGATGTCGTCCCGTACGGCGGGCACGGGCACCCGACGTGCGTGCAGATCCGCAGTGCGCCGCACGAGCATGTGAGCGGCTTCGTGCATCCGCTGAATCTCGAGCTGACCTGGGACACCGACGAAATCGAGCGACTGATGGAGCCGGACGGCCCGCAGCGCTTCGAGCACTACCTGTCCGCGCTGCCGAAAAAGCTGGGCGCGTGGCAGGGCGCACGCGACATCGATCTCGCATCGCGCACGCAGGCCGACCCGCTCGTGCGGCTCGGCGGCCTCGACTTCGAAGGCTGAGTGCAGGCGCCGGCCGGCAGCCGCGCGTGCCGGCGTCGCGCAATGCGCGCCGGTGATACACTCGACCGGCCCCGGTCCGGCGCAGCCGCGCCGGCCAGCCGTTCATCGCCGCCTCCACCCTTTTCGCATGGTTGCGCACGCAACCGGCAACCGGGCGCGCGGACAACCACGCTTTCGCTCCCGCCATGAACGCCGATACCGGCCTGCCGCTTCCGCAACGCTACTGGGCGATCGTCTGCGTCGCACTGGGCATCACGCTTGCCGTGCTCGACGGCGCCATCGCGAACGTCGCGCTGCCGACGATCGCGCGCGACCTGCACGCCTCCGACGCCGCGTCGATCTGGATCGTCAACGCGTACCAGCTCGCGGTCACGATCACGCTGCTGCCGCTCGCGTCGCTCGGCGAGCGCATCGGCTATCGCCGCATCTACATCGCCGGGCTCGCGCTGTTCACCGCGGCATCGCTCGGCTGCGCGCTCGCCGGCTCGCTGCCGATGCTGGCCGTGATGCGCGTGATCCAGGGTTTCGGCGCGGCCGGCATCATGAGCGTCAACGCGGCGCTCGTGCGGATGATCTACCCGTCGTCGATGCTCGGGCGCGGGCTGTCGATCAATGCGATGGTGGTCGCGCTGTCGTCGGCGATCGGGCCGACGGTCGCGTCCGCGATCCTGTCGTTCGCGTCGTGGCCGTGGCTGTTCGCGGTCAACGTGCCGATCGGCATCGCCGCGGTACTCGGCAGCCTGCGCGCGCTGCCGGCCAACCCGCTGCACGACGCGCCGTACGATTTCCCGAGCGCGCTGATGAACGCGTGCGTGTTCGGCCTGCTGATCACGGCCGTCGACGGGCTCGGCCACGGCGAACGCCATGCGTATGTCGCGGCCGAGCTGGGTGTCGCATTCGTCGTCGGCTACTTCTTCGTGAAACGCCAGTTGTCGCAGCAGGCGCCGCTATTGCCCGTCGACCTGATGCGCATCCCGATGTTCGCGCTGTCGGTCTATACGTCGATGGCGTCGTTCACGTCGCAAATGCTCGCGTTCGTCGCGCTGCCGTTCTGGCTGCAGAATTCGCTCGGCTTCTCGCAGGTCGAGACCGGCCTGTACATGACGCCGTGGCCGCTCGTGATCGTGTTCGCCGCGCCGCTCGCGGGCGTGCTGTCGGACCGCTATTCGGCCGGCATCCTCGGCGGGATCGGGCTCGCGCTGTTCGCGGCCGGGCTGCTGTCGCTCGCGACGATCGGCGCACACCCGGGCACCGTCGACATCGTGTGGCGGATGGCGCTGTGCGGTGCGGGCTTCGGGCTGTTCCAGTCGCCGAACAACCGCGCGATGCTGTCGTCGGCGCCGCGCGAGCGCAGCGGCGGCGCCGGCGGCATGCTGAGCACCGCACGACTGACGGGCCAGACGCTCGGCGCCGCACTCGTCGCGCTGATTTTCGGGCTCGCGCCCGATCGCGGGCCGACGGTCGCGCTCTATGTCGCCACGGCCTTCGCGGCGGTAGCCGCGGTCGTGAGCATGCTGCGCATCGCGTCGCCGCGGCCGGACGCGGCGGCCTGACACCAACGCGCGCCGCACACGCAAACACACACACGCGTCATGCGGCGTCGAGCGCGTCCATCACGAAACGCACGCGCGCCTTCACGCTCACGCGCGGCAACTCGATCAGCCGATACCCGTACGCCGTGTAGCAATCGACCATCGCGTCGTAGGTGCGCACGGCTTCCGCGAAATCCTGCCGGCGCTCGGTGTCCTGCGCATAGATGTCGGGCCACGGCGGCGCGATGAACACGCGCCGGTGATAACGGAAACGGCGCGCCGCGGCTTCCGCGTGCGCGGGCACCGCAAGCCCGGTCAGCCGCAGATAGCCGACCACGTCCGGCACGCCGCGGTCGAAGAACACGGGCCCACGCGCGTGCCGCGCGAGATGGTACGAGCGCATCTCCCAGCTCAGCATCAGCTCGGCGAACGCTGCCGGGTCGCGCCACGGCAGCGCGTGGCCGTCGACGGCCACCTGGTCGCGGATCACGCCTCGCCCGGCCTCCTGCGAGCGCGCGAAACCGGCGCGCTCGAGCGCGTCGAGCAACGTGCTCTTGCCCGAGCCCGGGCCGCCCGTCACGACGAAGAATCGGCCGATTGCATCGTCGATCGCGTCGTCGCCCCCGGCCCCGGCTCCCTGCGCGAACTCACGCATGCGCAACCCGCCGGCCCGCGCGCTGCGTGACCGATACGGCCGCCGCGACACTGCGCAAGTCGGCGACGAACGTATCGCGCCAGACCGACAGGTCGTTCTCGCGCAGCCGCGCGAGGTTCTCCTCGTGACGTGCCTGCCGCTCCGCGAGCGGCATCGACAGCGCGCGCTCGAGCGCCTCGGCCATCTGCGACAGGTCGTACGGATTGACGAGGAGCGCGCCGGTCAGTTCGGCCGCCGCACCCGCGAACTCCGACAGCACGAGCACGCCCGGATCGGCCGGATCCTGGGACGCGACATATTCCTTCGCGACGAGATTCATCCCGTCGCGCAGCGGCGTCACGTAGCCGACCTGCGACATCCGGAAGAACGCCATCAGCAGGTTGCGCTCGTACTTGCGGTTCAGGTACTGGATCGGCGTCCAGTCGAGCTGCGAAAAGCGGCCGTTGATGCGGCCGGCCTCGCCTTCGAGCGTTTCGCGGATGTCCTGGTAGGTCTGCACGTCGGAACGCGTCGGCGGCGCGATCTGCACGAGCGACACGCGCCCCTGCCAGCCCGGTGCGTTCGCGAGCATCCGCTCGAACGACTGGAAGCGCTCGACCAACCCCTTCGAGTAGTCGAGGCGGTCGACGCTCATCACGAGCTTGCGGCCGTCGAGCGCCTCGCGCAGCATCTTCACCGGCTTGCGCGTGCCGTACTGGACGGCCGCCTGCGCGATCGCCTCCGGATGCACGCCGATCGGATAGGCGGCGACCTTCACGACGCGGCCGTGCGCATGCAGCATCCCGTCGTCGCTCGCCGCGCCTATGCCGCGCCGCTCGATGTAGTCGGTGAACGCCTGCTTGTCGGCATCGGTCTGGAAGCCCGCGACGTCGTACGCGCACATGAACTTCACGAGTTCCTCGTGCGGCGGCACGAGGCGCAGCATGTCGGGCGACGGAAACGGGATGTGCAGGAAGAAGCCGATCGGGTTCTTCACGCCGAGCTCGCGCAGGAAATGCGCGAACGGCAGCAGATGGTAATCGTGTACCCAGATCAGGTCGTCGGGCCGCAGCAGCGCGGCGAGCTGCTTCGCGAGCATCGCGTTCACGCGCAGATACCCTGCGTACTCCTGCCGGTCGAAGCGCGCGAGGTCGCCGCGGTAATGAAACACCGGCCACAGCGTCGCGTTCGAGAAGCCGCGGTAGTACTGGTCGTAGTCGCGCCGGGTCAGCCCGACCGTCGCGTAGGTCACGTTGCCGTCCCGCTGGATCGCGGGTTCGGCATCCGGCGCGCCGACGATCTCACCGTTCCAGCCGAACCAGACGCCGCCGGTTTCCTTCAGCGCGTCCATCACGCCGACAGCGAGGCCGCCCGCGCTCGGGCGCGTGTCCTCGCCGGCTGCGACACGGTTCGATACCACGATCAATCTGCTCATGCGGCTTCCCCTCCTCGATTCGATTGGCTGGCGCGCCGCGCGCCAAGGCGGACGCGGCTGCCCGAAGGCGGCCGCGCAGCGATTCAGTTCCGAGAAATGCAATGAAATGCGGCAGCGGAATGCGACGACGACGGGATCAAGCGTCCTGCTCCTGGCCGAGGTCGCGTTGATAGTCGAGCCCTTCCGGGCGGGCACCGCCCTGGTTGTGATCGCCGTCGGACGGCGTCTCGCCGTGCGCACCGGCAGGTGGTGCGGATGGCGCGTCGGTCCGCGGACGCGGTTGGTCCGCCCCCGCGTCGGGTGGCCGATGCGAAAACCGTTTCGGACGACGCATGGCAGGGTGTCTCATATATGGCGCGGCTCGAAGCCGTCGTAGAAACATTCCATAACAAAACAGTCTAGGTCGGTTCCTTGCACGCCAAGGTAACAATTGCCTTCAATTTGTAACGTTTCGACCCCGCGGCAACCATCTGTCCGAGAATAGCGCCGCGCGCCCGCGCGACATGCCGTCCGGCGATTTGTCAAAGCTTTGCATTTTTCCTATGACAATTGCGAAACAATGACGTGACATGGGGCGCGCATGCGTCGCCGCTCACCCAGACAGGACTTGCACTCAGGGATGAACATTCGTTTCGAATCGTCGCGCCGGGCCATGCCGGCGCGCGTCGTGCTGGCCGCGCTCGCCACGGCCGCACTGCTGTCCGGCTGCAACTCGCTTTACAGCGAAGGCGCGACAGCCGGCGCCGGTATCGCGGGTGCCGCGATCGCGTCCAAGGTCACCAACAACGCCGCCGTCGCGACGGGCATCGGCCTCGGCGCCGTCGCCGGCGCGCGTGCGGGCGTCCAGTACTCGCAGCGCGTCGCGCACCGCTACACGCAGGAACAGATCGCGAAGGCGGCCGCCCCGCTCGACGTGGGCGGCGTCGCGCCGTGGTCGACGCACCACTCGTTCCCGATCGAGGACGACGAGCAGGGCCGCGTGACGGTCAGCCGGATGATCAGCGTCGGTCCGCTCGACTGCAAGGAAATCGTGTTCGCGGTCGACACGCCCGCGAAGCCCGACAAGGCCGCGCAATCGGCGTTCTACGTCGCCACCATCTGCCGCGACGGCCCCATGTGGAAATGGGCGTCGGCCGAGCCGGCGACCGAACGCTGGGGCGCGCTGCAATGAGCGTCGCGATCCGTATCGCGGCGATCGGCGCGCTTTGCGCGGCGGCGGCCACGCTGTCGGGCTGCGGGTCGGTCGGCGCGGCGAGCGGCGCGCTCGCCGGCGCGGCGACGGGCCTCGTCACCGCGAACCCGGCGGTCGGCGTCGGCGTCGGGATTGCCGTGCAGGCCGCGACCGACGAGGCCGTCAACCGCACGATGAAGCAGCTCCATCAGAACCAGCAGGACGCGATCGCGAAGGCGGCCGGCAGCCTGGCCGTCGGCGAAGTGAAACCGTGGAAGGTGAAGAACACGCTGCCGCTGGAAAACGGCGAAGGCGAAGTGCGCGTCACGCGCGCGTACTCGTCGGCACTCGCGCTGTGCAAGGAATTCGCGTTCTCGGTGAAGGACGGCGACAAGGCCGACTGGTACTTCGCGAGTGCGTGCCAGCAAGGCACGCACTGGAAATGGGCGGCGGCCGAACCGGCCGTCGATCGGTGGGGGAATTTGCAGTAACGGGGCAATGCACCGCGTGACGCGCAGCGCACGCGGCTGCCGGGCCGCACGGCCCGGCGCAATCGATCAGGACTCGACGTCCTCGAGGCTGAAGATCTCGGTCTGGTCGTTGTACGAGAAGATCTCGCCGTAACGGCCCCAGTCGATCACCGCGTCGAGCGTTTCCTCGGCCGCGCCGTCCGACAGGGAATCCTCGAGCTCCTGCTCGAAGCGCACGCGCGGCGCGCGGTGGCCCGGGCGCTCGTTCAGCACCTTCTTGATTCGTGCGGCCAGCGGCACGTGCTTCAGCAGGTGATCCGCAAACATCAGCTTGCGCTCCTGCGTGCCGAACTCCGCGAACACGCGCCCCGGCGGCGTCAGGAACACGTCGCCTTCGCGCACGTCCGCGAAGCCGAGGTATTGCAGCACTTCCGCGATCGGGAACAGATCGTCGACTTCCAGATGCAGCGTGCGCGCGATTTCCGGCATGTCCGCGCGGCCATGGTACGGCGCCATCGCGAGCGTCTCGATCAGGCCGGCCATCAGGTTGGTCGACACCTGCGGCAGCCAGCTGCCGAGCTCGAGCCCCTTCTTCGTCGCCTCGCCGGTCTGGCGCGCGGTCATCTTCGCGTAGATATCGTCGACGAGCTTGCGGAACGCCGGATCGAGCCGGTTGCGCGGGTGCTTGAACGGCACCTTGATCTCGGCGATCACGCGGCCCGGGTTCGACGACAGCACGAGAATCCGGTCGCACATGAACACGGCTTCCTCGATGTTGTGCGTCACGATCAGCACCGACTTGATCGGCATCCGCCCTTGCGTCCACAGGTCGAGCAGGTCGGTACGCAACGTCTCGGCCGTCAGCACGTCGAGCGCCGAGAACGGCTCGTCCATCAGCAGGATCGTCGGATCGACGACGAGCGCGCGCGCAAAGCCCACGCGCTGGCGCATGCCGCCCGACAGCTCGCGCGGGTACGCGTTCTCGAAACCGTCGAGACCGATCAGGTCGATCGCGGCGAGCGCACGCTCGCGCCGCTCGCGCGCGCCGACGCCGAGCGCTTCCAGGCCGGCCTCCACGTTCTGCAGCACGGTGAGCCACGGGAACAGCGCAAACGTCTGGAACACCATCGCGACGCCTTCGGCCGGGCCGCGCAGCGGCTGGCCGAGATAGGTCACTTCACCGCCGGTCGGCTCGATCAGGCCGGCGATGATCCGCAGCAGCGTCGACTTACCCGAGCCGGAACGGCCGAGCAGCCCGACGATCTCGCCTTCGCGCAGCGACAGGTTCGCGTCGTCGAGCACGAGCAGTTCGCCTTGCGTCTTGTTGAAGCCTCGGCAGACGTGATCGACGCGCAGGATTTCTTCACCGACGCGCGGTGGCTGGGACGTCTGGACGGGGGCGTTTACAGCATTCGGATTGTGCATCGCGTTTCGCTCTCAATCGGTCTCAGTCGAGCCGCAGCTTCGCTTCGGCGAAGGCATACAGCGGGCGCCACAGCAGACGGTTGAACAGGGTGACGAACAGGGACATCACGGCGATGCCCAGGATGATCTTCGGGAAATCGCCGGCGGCGGTGGTCTGCGCGATGTACGCGCCGAGGCCGTGCGCCTCGATCTTGGTGTTGCCCCACTGCACGGCTTCCGACACGATGCTCGCGTTCCACGCACCGCCCGACGCGGTGATCGCGCCGGTCACGTAGTACGGGAAGATGCCGGGCAGGATCGCCTGCCGCCACCACTGCCAGCCACGGATGCGGAAGTTCGTCGCCGCTTCGCGATAGTCGTTCGGATAGGACGTTGCGCCGGCGATCACGTTGAACAGGATATACCACTGCGTGCCGAGCACGATCAGCGGCGACAGCCAGATGTCGGGGTTCAGGTGGAAGCCCGCGATCACGATCACGAACACCGGGAACAGCAGGTTCGCCGGAAACGCGGCGAGGAACTGCGCGAGCGGCTGCAGCTTCTCGGCCAGCCTCGGGCGCAGCCCGACCCACACGCCGATCGGCACCCAGATCACCGACGCGATCGCGATCAGCACGACCACGCGCAGCAGCGTGATGAGCCCGAGCACTAGCACATGCCCGACCTCGGTCATCGTCACGCCGGTCGACACGAAGCTGACGACGCGCCACACGATATAGGCCGTGCCGATCAGCACGAGGGTCGCCCATGCGATGTCGACCGTGCGCGACGCCTTCTTCTCCACGCGCGGCAGCGTGAAGCGCATCGCGCCGGACAGCGGCAGGCGCAGCGGAATCCGCGCCGCCTTGGCGAAGAACCAGCCGGCCGGCACGAGCAGTTGATGGATCAGGCGCGTGCGGCGCACGAGGTCGAGCAGCCACGACTCCGGCGCGTTGCCCGAGCTCGTGTTCTCCATCCGGAACTTGTCGGCCCACGCGACGAGCGGGCGGAACAGGAACTGGTCGTACGCGAGGATCACGACCGTCATCGTGAGGATCACCCAGCCGACCGCGCCGAGGTTCTTGTCCGAGATCGCCTGCGCGAGATACGCGCCGATCCCCGGCAGCGTGATCGTCTGGTTGCCGACGGTGATCGCTTCCGACGCGACGACGAAGAACCAGCCGCCCGACATCGACATCATCATGTTCCAGATCAGGCCCGGCATCGAGAACGGTACCTCGAGCTTCCAGAAGCGCTGCCAGGACGTCAGGTGAAAGCTCCGCGACACTTCGTCGAGATCGCGCGGCACCGTGCGCAGCGACTGGTAGAAGCTGAACGTCATGTTCCACGCCTGGCTCGTGAAGATCGCGAAGATCGCCGCGAGCTCGGCGCCGAGCACCCGGCTCGGGAACAGCGCGAGGAAGAACGTGACCGTAAACGAGATGAAGCCGAGCACCGGCACCGACTGCAGGATGTCGAGGATCGGGATCAGCACCATGCCCGCGCGACGGCTCTTGGCCGCGAGCGTGCCGTAGACGAGCGTGAACACGAGCGACGCGACCATCGCCGCGAGCATCCGCAGCGTGGTGCGCAACGCGTATTCGGGCAGGTTCGACGGATCGAGCGAGATCTTCTGCGTCTGCAGCACGCCGATCGGCGCCATCGTTTCGTGGAAACCGACGATCGCCATCGCCAGCAGGCAGATGATCAGCGGAAACGCGATGAAGTCCCACCGGTTCGGCAGAACGCGCCAGGCAGACGCGTTGGCGGTCCGGTTCGGATTGAAGAATCCGACGTCCATCAGGCGCCCTCCCCGGTAAGGCCGAACGAAGCCGGCAGTCGATGTTGATTCATGGCAAAGCGCACGGGCGCGGTAATTCGATTGACTGACGATCTCGCGCACGCGCGATGCGCCGTGCGTGCAAGCTGCGCCCCGCGCGGTCGCGGTCGAGTCGGCCCGCGACGGCACGACACTACACCAACCTGTATTTCAGGTACAACCGTCCGGGGACGGAGCGACGGCGCGCACCGCGCAGCGCGCAGCGCACGGATCGTGCCCGGTGCGCGGGCGGACGGCGGGTACACGGTACGGAGCAGCCCGGCCGCAGTCCTTCGGCCGGCATGCAGGCCCGAATTATGCCGTGATCCGGGCCGGCCGTGAACCCGCCAGCCGCACGCGGGCGCAAACCGTGCCGGGCGTCAGCAGCCGGACACGGCGAAGCGGGTATGATCGGGGCTAGCCCCCAGGGTCTGTTGCGGCCGGTGTCGTGGCGACGCATGCACGTTCCATATGTATACAGACCCTGGGGATCGACCGACGAGCGGGAGGAAGGGAATGGCAGGAAACTTGGTGATCGTCTGCCGCGATCAGGATGCCGACGCGTTCTACGAACTGATGCAGGAGTACGGGTCGTTCCAGACGCGGCTGTCGTCGACGGCATGGTACCTGAACATGAACGTCGTGCCGGAATCGCTGCAGGAGGAAATCCTGGAGCGCCTCGGCCGCTATACGACCGTCTACATCTTCGAGGCCACCACCGTGACCTACAACACGATCGACAGCAACGCAGCCGAGACGCTCGGCACGCTGTTCGGCGAATGATGCCGCGCGGCGCTTGCCGGCCCGGGCAGGCGCCGCAGCCGCTTACGCGGCCTGTGCGTGGGGTTCGTCCTTCGGCACGACCTCGAACGGAAACGTCATCGCGACGCGCAGGCCACCTTCGGGGCGGTTGCCGATGTCGCACGCCCCGCCCAGCCTGAGCACGAGCCGCTCGACGATCGCGAGCCCGAGCCCGCTGTGGCCGTTGCCGCCGCGCGCGGGGTCGAGCCGCACGAACGGCCGCGTCGCGGCCGCGAGGTCGCGCGGCGCGATCCCGCCGCCGCTGTCGCTGACCGACAGCACGTAGCCGGACGGCGTGCGGGCCGTCTCGACGAGCACGGGCGGCGCGCCATAGGCATGCGCGTTGTCGAGCAGGTTCGACAGAATCCGGTCGAGCGTCGCCGTCGGCAGCCGGAAACCCGGATCGGCGTCGAGCCGCGTCTGGACCGCCGGCGCATTCGGCGCGACCGCGCGATAGCTGCGTGCGATCCGCTCGCACGCCTGATCGACCGGCACCGGCTCGCTGCGGTCGGACCCGCCGTGCGCAAACACCAGAAACTGGTCGACGATGTGCGACATCGAATCGACGTCGCGCACGACGCCGTCGCGCAAGCGCGCATCGTCCATCATTTCCGCGCGCAGGCGCATCCGCGCAAGCGGCGTGCGCAGGTCGTGCGCAACGCCCGCCAGCATCACCGCGCGGTCGCTCTCGGCCTGCGACACCTGTTCCACCATCTGGTTGAAGCCGTGCGTGAGCTGGCGCAACTCGCGCGGGCCGCGCTCGCGCAGCGGCGGCACCGGCTGCCCGCGGCCGAAGCGCGCGACCGCGCGCGCCAGCGAGCGCAGCGGCTGCTGCAACTGCCAGGCCGCGAACAACGCGGCGATCACGCCGGCCGAGAAGATCGTGCCGAGCCACAACAGCATCCGGTCGAGCGAGCGCGGCGGCCGCAGCGGCTGCACGGGCACCACGATCCAGTTGCGGTCGGCCGGCTCCTTCACCCACAGCACCGGCGGATGGCCCGGCGCGCCGATCTCGACGCGCGTGCCGGGCGGCATCCGCTCGCTCACGTCGTCGCGGAACCGCTTGAGCGCCGCCGGCAGGCTCGACGGATCGGCGTTCGGCACGTCGGCGCTGTCCGGCGTCACGAGCCGCACGCGCGACGGCAACGGCTGGTCGGGCGTGCGCTCGACGTGCTGGCGCACCGCGTCGACCAGGAACGCGGCCTCCTCGACCGCGTAACGGGTCTGCATCTGGTTGCGCTCGAGCCGCATCGCGAAAAACCACGCGAAGTGCGACAGGAGCAGGACGCCGACGACGAGCAGCGCGAGCCGCCCGAACAGCGAATCAATGGGTTTGCGCATGAGCCTCGCCGTCGGGCACGAACACATAGCCGCGCCCGCGGACCGTCTGGATGAAGCGCGGCGTCGACGGATCCGTTTCGAGGATGCGGCGCAGGCGCCACACCTGGACGTCGATACCGCGGTCGGTACCGTCGTACTCGGGCCCGTGCAGCAGCTCGAGCAGCCGCTCGCGCGTAAGCGTGCGCAGCGCATGGTTCACGAAGATCTTCAGCAGCGCGAATTCGCTGCTCGACAGCGTGGCCGGCTTGCCGTCGACCGACAGCGTGCGCCCCTGGAAGTCCAGCACGAAGCGGCCGAACGCGAACGGCTCGCGCTGTTCGGGCGCGGCCGCCGACGGCGTCGCGCGGCGGCGGCGCAGCACGGCCTGCACGCGCGCGAGCAGCTCGCGCGGGTTGAACGGCTTGCCGAGGTAGTCGTCCGCGCCGAGTTCGAGCCCGACGATGCGGTCGACGTCGTCCGCGCGCGCGGTCAGCATGATCACGGGGATGTCGTCGCCGGCCGCGCGCAACTGGCGCAGCGCGGTCAGGCCGTCCACGCCCGGCATCATCAGGTCCAGCACGATCAGGTCGGGCCGCTCGCGCTCGAGACGCTTCTCGAGCGTCGCCGCGTCGTGCAGCACGGACACTTCCATCCCCTGGCGCACGAGATAGTCGCGCAGCAGGTCTCGGAGTTCTTGGTCGTCGTCGACGATGAGGATCTGGGTAGTCATGGCTCGAAGTTTACCGCGCGAGGGCGGAGTCGAAGAACGAAACAAAGGGATGAAAGGGTTACTGCGGGTTACCGCGCAAGGGAACTGTAATGCGCGGTAACCGGGCCGCCGCCCCACGTAACACCGGCCGGGGCCGGCATCGCTAACCTGCCTCTTACCGGATGCGGTACACGGCTTTCCCCGTACCGCATCGCCGGACCCTTTGGATACAAGGAGTTTCTGAAATGTATAAGAAGACTTCCCGCGTGGCCATCGCGGCCGCCACCGTGCTCGCTCTCGCATTCGGCACTGCGCATGCCGCGCCGCCCACCGACATGCCGCCGCCTGGCGGCCCCGGCATGCACCAGATGCACGGGCACGACGGCGGCCCGTTCGGTGCAATCATGAAACTGCACGACCAGCTGAAGCTCAACGCGTCGCAGGAACAGCAATGGCAGACGGCCGTCAACACGATGAAGCAGAACCGTGATGCGATGCGCAAGAGCCACGAGCAGATGCGCGAGCAGTTCAAGGCCCAGCAGAACCAGCCGATCCTCGACCTGAGCGCGCTGCACGCCGCGCGCCAGCAGGCCGAGCAGCAGAACGCGCAACTGCGCGAGCAGACGTCCGCCGCATGGCTCGCGTTCTACAACGGGCTGAACGACCAGCAGAAGACCACGGTCAGCACGGCGCTCAAGCAGCAGTTCGCGCAGATGCAGCAGCGCCACGAGAAGATGAAGGAGCGCTGGGAGCAGCATCGCGCGGCCAAGGGCGCGTCGGCGCCCGCGCAGTAAGCCGGCAAGCCGCTCCCCGGAGCGGCGCCGAAGGGGACGCGGGCACCGGCCCGCGTCCCCTTTTTTCGTTCAGGCGACGTCGAACGGCAGCACCTCGGCCGCCCGGCCGGGTGCGAGCGTGACCGCGTCCACGCCGCAATCCATCGACCGCGCGCCGGATCGTTGCATCCGCGACTGCAATTGACGCAATACCCGTTGCAAATACCGCGATTGCCGCAACAGCCGAATCGAAGATTCGAAGAATCGATCGATCGCGCCGGATTGCCGTTTTCCGGGTATCGCGTTCGGGTAAAATACCGCCCTTTTGGCGTTCGCCCGTCCGGCGGCCGCCATCGCCAGAACGCCGATCGGCGAATTTTGGCCGTCTAGAATACGCCGCGGCGCCCGGTCCGACCGGCCGCGAGCGCCCCCGGAAAGTCAGCAACAGAAGGATGGAAATGAAGAAGGCCGCCCTGTGCGCCGCCCTCGCCCTCGTGGCGGGCAGCGCCTTCGCGAAGGAGTGGAAGACCGTGCGGATCGGCGTCGATGCCAGCTACCCGCCGTTCGAGTCGACCGCGCCGAGCGGCGAGATCGTCGGTTTCGACGTCGATCTCACCAAGGAGATCTGCAAGCGGATCAACGTGAAATGCGTGTGGGTGGCGCAGGACCTCGACGGGATCATCCCGGCACTGAAGGCGAAGAAGTACGACGTCATCGTGTCGTCGCTGACCGTCACGGACAAGCGCCGCGAGCAGATCGACTTCTCCGACAAGGTGTACGACGCACCGGCGCGGATGATCGCGAAGACCGGCTCGCCGCTGCTGCCGACGGTCGCGTCGCTGAAGGGCAAGCGCGTCGGCGTCGAGCAGGGCTCGACGCAGGAAACCTACGCGAAGGCGTACTGGGAACCGCAGGGCGTGACGGTCATTCCTTACCAGAATCAGGACCAGGTCTATACCGATCTCGGCTCGGGCCGCCTCGACGCGACGCTGCAGGACGAACTGCAGGCCGACTACGGCTTCCTGCGCACGCCGCGCGGCAAGGGCTTCGCGTTCGCCGGGCCGGAAGTGAAGGATCCGAAGACGATCGGCGACGGCACCGCGATCGGCCTGCGCAAGGAAGATACGGACCTGAAGCTCAAGATCAACAAGGCGCTGGCCGACATGCACAAGGACGGCACGTACGACAAGCTGTCGCACAAGTACTTCTCGTTCAGCGTCTATTCGGCTTCGGCCCGCTGAGCGCCGACAAGAAGAAGCAACGGATGCGGGGGCGGCCCTGCGTCCGGGCAGTACAGGCAGTCAACCACGCGCCGCCCGCCCCCTAGCCCGCCGCTCGCGCGACGGGCTGGCCCGGCACCGTTGCCGGGGCGGACGGTCATGATACGCACGGGGCGTTCCGCGCAGTTCGGCGGGCGCGTCTTTCGCGGCGCACCGCGTGCGCCGTCAAGGACCACATATGTTTCTACAAGGTTACGGCCCGCTGATCCTCGCAGGCACCTGGCAAACCGTCAAACTGGCGGTGCTTTCGCTCGCGCTGTCGTTCCTGCTGGGTCTGCTCGGCGCGGGTGCGAAGCTGTCGCGCAACCGCGTGACGAACGGCGCCGGCACCGTCTACACGACGCTGATCCGCGGTGTACCCGACCTCGTGCTGATGCTGCTGCTGTTCTACAGCCTGCAGATCTGGCTGAACATGGCGACCGACGCACTCGGCTGGGACCAGATCGACATCGACCCGTTCCTCGCCGGCGTGATCGTGCTCGGCTTCATCTACGGCGCGTACTTCACCGAGACGTTCCGCGGCGCGTTCCTGTCGGTGCCGCGCGGCCAGCTCGAGGCCGGCAGCGCGTACGGGATGACGAACTGGCAGGTGTTCACGCGGATCATGTTCCCGCAGATGATGCGCTTCGCGCTGCCGGGCATCGGCAACAACTGGCAGGTGCTCGTGAAATCGACCGCGCTCGTGTCGATCATCGGCCTGGCCGACGTCGTGAAGGCGTCGCAGGACGCCGGCAAGGGCACGCTGCGGTTCTTCTTCTTCACGCTGATCGCGGGAGCGGTCTACCTCGCCATCACGACGATCTCGAACTTCGTGCTGATGTGGCTCGAAAAGCGCTACTCGACCGGTGTCCGCAAGGCTGACCTATGATCGAACTCATCCAAGAATACTGGCGCAACTATCTCTACACCGACGGCTATCGCATCACCGGTGTCGCGATCACGCTGTGGCTGCTCGTCGTGTCGATCGGCCTCGGCTTCTGCCTGTCGGTGCCGCTCGCGGTCGCGCGCGTGTCGAAGAGGAAGTGGCTGGCGGGCGCCGTGTGGCTCTATACGTACGTGTTCCGCGGCACGCCGCTCTACGTGCAGCTGCTGCTCTGCTACACGGGCCTCTACAGCCTGCAGGCCGTGCGCGGCACGCCGATGCTCGATGCGTTCTTCCGCGACGGGATGCACTGCACGCTGCTCGCGTTCACGCTGAACACCTGCGCGTACACCACCGAGATCTTCGCGGGCGCGATCAAGGCGACGTCGTACGGCGAGATCGAAGCCGCGCGCGCGTACGGGATGACGCCGTTCACGATGTATCGCCGCGTGATCCTGCCGTCGGCGCTGCGCCGCGCGCTGCCGCTGTACAGCAACGAAGTGATCCTGATGCTGCACGCGACGACGGTGGCGTTCACCGCGACCGTGCCGGACATCCTGAAGATCGCCCGCGACGTGAACTCGGCCACCTACATGTCGTTCCACGCGTTCGGCATCGCCGCCCTGCTCTACCTCGTGATCTCGTTCGCGCTCGTGTGGCTGTTCCGCCAGGCCGAGCGCCGCTGGCTCGCGTATCTGCGCCCGCAAGGCAAGTAAGTTTTCGCAGGACTATTGATGAATTCCCAGACCCAGAAGCTTTTCGTCGACGATCTCCACAAACGCTACGGCAGCAACGAGGTGCTCAAGGGCGTGTCGTTGAAGGCGAACGCCGGCGACGTGATCAGCGTGATCGGCTCGTCCGGCTCCGGCAAGAGCACGATGCTCCGCTGCATCAACTTCCTCGAACAGCCGAACGCCGGCCGCATCTTCGTCGACGGCGAGGAAGTGCGCACCGCCCTCGACAAGGCCGGCGCGCTGCGCGCGGCCGATCCGAAACAGTTGCAGCGCGTGCGTACCAAGCTGTCGATGGTGTTCCAGCACTTCAATCTCTGGTCGCACATGAACGTGCTCGAGAACGTGATGGAAGCGCCCGTGAACGTGCTCGGCATCCCGAAGAAGGAAGCCGAGGAGCGTGCGCGCGAATACCTGGAAAAGGTCGGCCTCGCGCCGCGCGTCGAGAAGCAGTATCCGTCGCACCTGTCGGGCGGGCAGCAGCAGCGTGTCGCGATCGCGCGTGCGCTCGCGATGCACCCGGACGTGATGCTGTTCGACGAGCCGACGTCGGCGCTCGACCCGGAGCTGGTGGGCGAAGTGCTGAAGGTGATGCAGAAGCTCGCCGAGGAAGGCCGCACGATGATCGTCGTCACGCACGAGATGGGCTTTGCGCGCAACGTGTCGAACCACGTGATGTTCCTGCACCAGGGCCGCGTCGAGGAAGAAGGCGTGCCGGCCGAGGTGTTTGCCAACCCGAAGAGCGAACGCCTGCGCGGGTTCCTGTCGGGCAGCCTCAAGTAACGTACGCAACGCACGACGTGCGAACGGGCGCCCCGCGGGGCGCCCGTTTTGCGTTTACGCGGCGCTCACCGGCGTGCAGTCGGCGAACGCGCGCAGTTCGTCGCCCGCGAGCCGGTAACGCACCCATTCGCTCTGCGGCGCGGCGCCGACGCTCTCGTAGAAACGGATCGCCGGCTCGTTCCAGTCGAGCACACTCCATTCGAAACGCCCGCAGCCCGACTCAACCGCGATCCGCGCGAGCGCCTTCAGCAGCCGCAACCCGGCGCCCGCACCGCGAAAGCGCGGCGACACGTACAGATCCTCGAGGTACAGCCCCTGCCGGGCAAGCCAGGTCGAATACGAGAAGAAATACACGGCGAAGCCGGCCGGCTCGCCGTCGACCTCGCACACCAGCGCGCGCGCCGGTGAACCTTCGCCGAACAGGCTGCGCTCGAGCGACGCGGGCGTCGCGATCACTTCGTGCTCCGCCTTCTCGTAGACAGCCAGCTCGATAATGAAACGCAGGATCAGCGGCACGTCCGCGGCGGTGGCGGTACGGATGTCGATTTGCACGGGTTGAGCCCTCCTCCGGCCCGGACTTGAAACGAAAAGCGGCGCAGCACAACCGCGCTGGCGCCGATCAGACCGTCATGCTACGTTCACGCCGTGCCTGCAGGAAGTGCAGTTTCTTCATCCTGACCTGAACATGATGCATCCCGACCTGCGTCGCCTCGACCTGAACCTGCTGCTCGCGTTCGACGCGCTGTACCGGCACCGGTCGGTCGCCGCGGCCGCGCACGAGCTCGCGATGAGCCCGTCCGCGCTGAGCCACGCGCTCGCGCGGCTGCGCGATGCGATCGGCGACGCGCTGTTCGTGCGCCTCGGCAACGAGATGCAGCCGACGGTGCGCGCCGACGACATCGCCACGTGGGCCGGCGACGCGCTCGACACGATGTCTAAGGGTCTCGCCCGCGCGCGCCGCTTCGATCCCGCGCAAAGCGACCGCACGTTCGTGTTCGCCGCGACCGACTACACGGCGTTCGCGGTGCTGCCGGCGTTCCTCGCGCGCATCCAGCACGTCGCGCCGCGGCTGCGGATCCGCGTCGTGCATTCCGACCGGAAGATTTCCGTCGACGAGCTGGCGGCCGGCCGCATCGATTTCGCGCTCGGCTACCACGAGGAATCGTCGGCCGACGCGCCGGGCATCGAGGATTTCGACTGGTTCTCCGACGACTACGTCGTGATCGCGAGCGCCACGCATCCGGACATCCGCCGGCGGCTGACGCTCGACCAGTACCTGGCGGCCCGCCACGTGGTCGTCACGCCGTGGAACGAATCGCGCGGCGTCGTCGACTACGTGCTCGACCGGCTCGGCCTCGCGCGGCAGGTCGCCGTGCAGTTGCCGACCGTACTGGCCGCGCCGTTCGTGATCGCGGAATCCGCACTCCTGATGACCGTACCGAACCGCGCCGCGCAAGCGCTGCGGCATGCGACGCCGATCCGCATCTTCCCTGCGCCGTTCGAGATCCCGCGCTACACGCTGAAGGTCTACTCGCACGCGAAGCATGCGCGCACCGATGCGCACCGCTGGATTCGCGCACAGCTGCTCGACGCACGTCCGGGCCCGGGCTGAGCTCGACATGCCGCGGCCGCACGCCTTATGCGACGGGTGTTGCAGGCACTGGACGGCGACATCCGGCGGCCGCAAATTCATTACGAAATACTTACCAATTTCGCATCTTTCGCGCCTACGCCCGCGCCCCGGCAACGTCAATAGTGGCAATCCTTGACCCATGTTCGCGGAATTCATGTCTCCCTTGCGGGACAAGGGTTTTCCGGTAATTGCGAACCCCTATGCCACCTGTCGCGCACTGTGTTGCATGGCAAATTGGCGACAGGTGTTAGTCAAACAACGATTTCCATCGCCACAAAATTGTATTTTTGCTAAATTAGTAACCAAAGTAGCAAAACGAAGTTCGTGAAATGTAGTTTAGCTTCACGACACTACAAGGAGACCCCGCAGGCCGACCCGGCTGTGCGCGGGAACGCTCAACGGTTTTCCGTCTGCTTGCCTGCGTGCCGCGCTTACCGGCCCTGCACGAGGTCTCCCTGGTTATCCCGCTTTTGCCCGGCGCTCGCGCTCCGGGCATCTCATGCAGTCTGGGTTGACTTTTTGACAGGGTATGGAGGAGATGATGAAGAAAGCTTTGGTCGCGGCCGCGCTGATGGCTGCTGGGGTGGTGACGGCGCACGCGCAGAGCAGCGTCACGCTGTATGGCCGCCTGGATGCAGGCATCGAGTACATGAACGGCCTGCAAGACGGCCACCGAGTACGCGCGGAAAGCGGCGACTGGGGCACGAGCCTGTGGGGCTTGAAGGGTAGCGAGGACATCGGCGGCGGCAACAAGGTCCTGTTCCACCTCGAAGGTGCGTTCAACACGATGACCGGCGGTCTCGGCACGTCCGGCTCGATCTGGGATCGTTTCGCGACGGTCGGCATCTCGAACGACCGCTACGGTACGCTGCTGTTCGGTCGCGAACTCGCGATCGCGAACGGCGTGTGGGACTTCGATCCGCTGGGCCAGTCGAGCTGGTCGTCGGCATCGCTCGTGCGCGGCCGCAACTGGAACAAGACCAGCAACAACGTGTCGTACCAGTCGCCGCAGTTCTACGGCTTCGACTTCTACGGCCAGTTCGCGTTCTCGAACTCCACCAGCTTCAACGGCAACACGACGGCCGGCCAGCCGGGCCGTGCAGCCGGCGCGCAGATCACCTACACGAACTCGCTGTTCCAGTTGCGCGGCATCTACGACGAAACGCGCGACAGCAACGGCCGCTTCTCGGACGTGTTCAACTACTCGCGTGAATACTTCGCGGGTGCGAACGTGTTCCTCGGCCAGTTCAAGCTGCAGGCCGCCTACCAGTCGTCGCACGCGGACGGCAGCGGCGGCCCGGCGGTCAACAACGGCATCACCGGCACCCAGCAGATCTGGGGCGGCGTGACGTGGCAGGCTACGCCGGCGGCGGCGCTGATCGCGGCCGTGTATCACGTGAACGCGAACCACGGCGGCGGCAACGCGAACATCTACACGGTCGGCGGTTCGTACAACATCTCGAAGCGCACGCTGTTCGACGTGCAGGTCGCGACGGTGCGCAACAGCTCGACGGCCAACTTCGGCCTGAACGCGAACGGCGCGGGCACGGCCGTGTCGACCGGCAACCCGCATCCGGGCGGCAGCCAGACCGGCGTCTACGCCGGCATCCAGCACCTGTTCTGATCAGGCGCCGTCCAAAGAACGATTCGGCAACACTTTCCACGCTGCTGCGAGAGGCGCGTATCGGTGCGGTACCCAACCGGGTATCGCACCGTTTTTTATTGGCGGGCCGGTTTCGCACGGCCCACTGACGAATACGGCGCTCAGACGGCCGCTTCGTTCTCTTCGCCGGTACGGATGCGGATCACGCGTTCGACGTCCGACACGAAGATCTTGCCGTCGCCGATCTTGCCGGTGCGCGCCGCGCCGATCACCGCGTCGATCACCTGGTCGACCTGCGCTTCCGCGACGACCACCTCGATCTTCATCTTCGGCAGAAAGTCGACCACATATTCGGCACCGCGATACAGCTCGGTATGCCCCTTCTGGCGGCCGAAGCCCTTCACTTCCGTCACGGTCAGGCCCGTGAGACCCACTTCGGCGAGCGCTTCGCGGACTTCGTCCAGCTTGAACGGCTTGATGATGGCTGTGATGCGTTTCATGATGGTTGTCCCTCAATGCTCGTTTGGATGAAAAATCGCGATCCCGATTGTAAGCCGTGCGGTATGCCGTGCACGGGTCAGTCGAGACGCTCGGTAAAGCGCGACGTGATCGGATAGCGCCAGTCGCGCCCGAATGCGCGATGCGTGACGCGGATGCCGATCGGCGCCTGGCGGCGCTTGTATTCGTTGATCTTGATGAGCCGCGTCACGCGTTCGACGTCGGCCTGCACATAACCGGCCGCGACGATCTCGGCGAGCGGCCGGTCTTCTTCCATGTACATCCGCATGATCGCGTCGAGCACGTCGTACGGCGGCAGGCTGTCCTGGTCGGTCTGGTTCTCGCGCAGCTCGGCCGACGGCGCGCGCGTCAGGATCCGCTCGGGGATCACGTTGCGCAGCACGTAGTCGGCCGTTTCGTTGCGATAGCGGCAGAGCCGGTACACGAGCGTTTTCGCGATGTCCTTGATCACCGCGAAACCGCCGGCCATGTCGCCGTACAGCGTGCAGTAGCCGACCGCCATCTCGCTCTTGTTGCCGGTCGTCAGCACGATCGAGCCGAACTTGTTCGACAGCGCCATCAGCAGCGTGCCGCGAATGCGCGCCTGGATGTTCTCCTCCGTCGCGTCTTCCGCGCGGCCCGCGAACTCGCCCGCGAGCGCCGCGCGGAACGCGTCGAACATCGGCGCGATCGCGATCTCGTCGTAGCGCACGCCGACGCGCCGCGCCATCTCCGCCGCATCGGTGGTCGAGATGTCGGCCGTGAAGCGTGACGGCATCATCACCGCACGCACGCGCTCGGGCCCGAGCGCATCGCACGCGACGGCCAGCACCAGCGCCGAATCGACGCCGCCCGACAGCCCGATGAGCACGCCGGGAAACCCGTTCTTGCCGATGTAGTCGCGCACGCCCAGCACGAGCGCGCGGTACACCTGCGCCTCCAGCGACAGTTCCGGCGCGATCGCGCCGGGCAGCGGCCGCGCGCCGTCGAATTCGACGATCGCATGCCCTTCGTCGAACTGCGGCATCTTCGCGACGAGCGCGCCCTGAGCGTCGAGCACGAACGAGCCGCCGTCGAACACGAGTTCGTCCTGTCCGCCGACGAGGTTCACGTACACCATCGGCAGCCCGGTCTCGCGGATCCGCGCGCGCAGGATGTCGATGCGCACCGCTTCCTTGTTCATGTGGTACGGCGAGCCGTTCGGGATCAGCAGCACCTGCGCGCCGGCCGCCTTCGCGATCTGCGCCGCCGATGCGTGCCATGCGTCCTCGCAGATGATCACGCCGAATTTCACGCCGTTCAGCTCGAACACGAGCGGCTCGGCGTCCGTCGCGAAATAGCGCTTCTCGTCGAACACCTCGGCGTTGGGCAGATCCTGCTTGCGGTAGGTGCCGACGATCTCGCCGCCGACGATCAGCGACACCGCGTTGAAGGTGTCGGTGGGCGGCACGCCGCGCTCGATCGGGCGGTTTGCATTACCATCGACGGCTGACGCGAGCGGAGCGCCGCCCGACGGATCGCCGCCCGCGCCGCGCAACGGATGGCCGACCAGCACCGCAAGCCCGTCGAACGCCTTCAGCTCATCGGCGAGCGCGGCGAGCGCGGCGGCCGCCGCCGCGTAGAACGCGGGCCGCAGCAGCAGGTCTTCCGGCGGATAGCCGGACAGCGCGAGTTCGGGCGCGACCATCAATTGCGCACCATCGTTGTGCGCGGCGCGCGCGGCCGCGACGATCCGCGCGACGTTGCCGGCGAAATCGCCGACGGTGACGTTGATCTGGGCGAGAGCGAGTCGGGTCTTCATGACGGGATCGGCGCAGCCCGGCGGCGCGCCCTGAAGGGCTGACGAAATCGACCCGGGCGCGTGCCACGGCGGCACGCATCCGGCAACATCCAACGGTACGGATTCACGCTTGAAACACGAACGCATCGATTATCGCACGGGCATCCTGTCGTCCCCCGCGGAGGTGCCGGCCGACGAGTGGAACGCGCTGCTCGCGCGCGACGCGCAGCCGACGCCGTTCCTGCGCCACGAATTCCTCGACGCGCTGCATGTCTCGCGCTGCGCGGTCGACGATACCGGCTGGTCGCCGCACTTCGTCACGCTGACCGACGAGCGCACGGGTCGCCTCGCTGCCGCCGCGCCCGTCTACGCGAAGCAGCATTCGTACGGCGAATACGTGTTCGACTGGGCGTGGGCCGACGCGTACCAGCGCAACAATCTGCCCTACTATCCGAAGCTGCTGTGCGCGGTGCCGTTCACGCCCGTGCAGGGCACGCGCCTGCTCGCGGCCGACGACGATGCGCGCCGCCGGCTCGCGGCCACGCTGCTCGCATTCGCCGAGCAGAGCGACGTGTCGTCGCTGCACGTGCTGTTCCCGACCGGCGACGAAGCGCGGCTCCTCGAATCGATGGGAATGATGCTGCGCGAAGGCGTGCAGTTTCACTGGATCAACGACGGCTACCGCCATTTCGACGATTTCCTCGCCACGCTGGAGCAGAAGAAGCGCAAGAACATCCGCGCGGAACGGCGCAAGGTGCACGATGCAGGCGTGACGTTCCGGCGGCTCACCGGCGACCGGATCAGCGACGCCGACTGGCGCTTCTTCTCGCGCTGCTACCGGCAGACCTACCGCGAACACTATTCGAGCCCGTACCTGAACCTCGACTTCTTCCGCACGATCGGCGCGACGATGCCCGAGAACCTGCTGCTCGTGATCGCGGAAGCCGACGGCCAGCCGATCGCGAGCGCGCTCGCCGTCTACCGGCGCGGCGAGCATGGCGGCGGCACGCTGTACGGCCGCTACTGGGGCGCGCTCGAGCACGTGCCCTGCCTGCATTTCGAAACGGCCTACTACCAGTTGCTCGAATTCTGCATCGAGGCCGGGCTCGATACGTTCGAAGGCGGCGCGCAAGGCGAGCACAAGCTCGCGCGCGGGTTCCTGCCGACCGTCACGCACTCCGCGCACTGGCTCGCGCACCCGGCGTTCTCGGATGCGGTCGCGCGCTTTCTCGAACGCGAAACCGAGCATATCCACGCGTACGTCGACGAACTGCGCGAACACGATCCGTTCCGGCGCGGCGCCGAGTAGCGCGAGACGGGACGTGCGCCGCCGGTCTGCATCGGGCACATTCGGCGCGGGGCAGGCCCGAGCGATGCCCCGGGCCTGCCCCGCGCATGACGCGGCCGGTCAGCGCGCCGCGAGCGACACCGCCTGCAACAGCGCCTGCGGATCGCGCGACGACGCAGCGGCCGTGAGCGTATAGCTGCCCGCGCTCACCCGCCATGCATGCGTGCCTACGTCCCAGGTCGCAAACCGCTGCGCCGGCACCACGACGCTGACCGTGCGCGCTTCGCCCGGCTGCAGCGCGACCTTGGTCCAGCCGACGAGCCGCTTCGGCGGTTCGCCGAGCGAGGCGGGCAGCGCCGCGTAGATCTGCACCGTTTGCACGCCGGCCCGCGCGCCGGTGTTCGTCACGGTCGCACCGACCGTCACGTTGCCCGATGCGTCGGCCTGCGCGGTCATCCCGGCGAGTGCATACGTCGTGTACGACAGCCCGTAGCCGAACGGGAACAGCGGCTCGATCGCCTTCGCGTCGAACCAGCGGTAGCCGTACGCGAGCCCTTCCGCATAGACCGATTGCTGGCTCGCCGGGTCGATCGTCGGCTGGGGCAGGTCGGCCTCCTGCTTCGGGAACGTCAGCGGCAGCCGGCCCGACGGGTTCGCGTCGCCGAACAGCAGGTCCGCGATCGCCTGGCCGCCCTGCACGCCCGGGTACCACGCGTCGAGCACGCCGTGTACGTTCGCGAGCCACGGCATCAGCACGGGGCTGCCGTTCTCGAGCACGACGATCACGCGCTTCGCCTTCGCCGCGACCGCGGCGATCAGCGCGTTCTGGTCGTATTGCTGGTTGTACGGATCGGCCTTCGCATCGGGCAGCGACAGGCTCGCCAGGTCGAGCCCTTCCGTCTGCCACTGCGTCGCGAACACGATCGCGACATCGGCCTGCGCGGCCGCGTTCGCGGCGGCGTTCGCGTCGGTCCCGTCGAGATAGCTGACCGACGCGTTCGGCGCCTTTGCGCGGATCGCCGCGAGCGGCGCGGACTTGTACCAGGTCGCGCAGCCGCCGAACAGCGTGTCGGCCGGCTGCTGGCAGGCCGTCACCGCATTGCCGTCGATCGCCGGCACCGCGCCCGAGCCGCCGCCCGACAGCACGCCCGCATCCGCATGCCCGCCGATCACGACTACCGACTTGAGCGCACCGGCCGCCAGCGGCAGCACGGGCTGCGCATCGCCGGGCGCGGCCGCGTTCTTCAGCAGCACCGCGGATTGCCGCGCGATCGCGAGCGCATCGGCGTTGCCGGCGGCTTCGTCGATCGCACCGCCCGGCTTCGGCGGCGCGTCCATCACGCCGATGCGGATCAGCGTGCGCAGCTTGCGCTGCACCATGTCGTTCAGCCGCGCGACCGATACGCTGCCGGCCTGCAGCGCCGCACGCAGCTTCGTATTGAAGTACGAACCGAGCGGCGCGTTGCCGTCGTCGGCCGCGCCCGGCTGTTCCTCGTCGAGCCCCGCCTGTACGGCCGCGACCGTCGAGTGCGTCGCACCCCAGTCCGACTGCACGACGCCCTTGAAGCCCCACTCGTTCTTCAGCACCGTCGTCAGCAGATACGGGTTCTCGCACGCATACACGCCGTTCAGCTTGTTGTACGAGCACATCACGTTGCCCGGCTGGCCGTCCTTCACGCCGATCTCGAACGCGAGCAGCTCGGCCTCGCGCATGGTCCGCTCGTCGACCACCGAATCGATCGTCATCCGGTTGGTTTCCTGGTCGTTGAACGCGAAGTGCTTGATCGTCACGATCACCTTCTGCGCCTGCGTCGCGTTCGTGCGCGCGGCGCTCAGCGTGCCCGCGAGCACCGGATCCTCGCCCATGTATTCGAACGTGCGGCCGTTACGCGGCTCGCGCGCGAGGTTCACGCCGCCGCCGAGCCCTTCCGCGAAACCGAGCGCGCGCAGTTCAAGCGCGATGCGCTTGCCGTAGGTGCCCGCGAGCGCCGGGTCCCACGTCGCCGCGAGCGCGACCGGTGCGGGCAGCGCGGTCACGCGCGCATTCTTCACGTTCACGCCGCCCGCCGAATCGGCGCTGCTGACGCCCGGAATGCCGAGCCGCGGCACGCCCGGGATGTAGCTCGCGCCGTTCAGCGCATCGGCCGGAAACGGCCCGCCCAGGTCGAGCGCGGGCAGGCCCGTGCCGTGCACGAGCTGCAGCTTTTCGTCGGTCGTCAGTTGCGCGACGAGCGCGGCCGCGCGCTGGTCGGCCGCGGCATCCGCGTCGGCCGACGCGGACGGGCCCGGCTGGATGTCGTCGCCGCCGCACGACGCGAGCAACACCGTGAGCGCGCACGCGGACGCGATCGTCGAACACCGGAACAGCGAAGTTTTCATTGATCCTCCTGAATCGATCTGTTGTACTTGTCGCCACACTCCAGCGTCCGAGTCTAAAAATCGACCGGTCACCACGCTTGACCGGCAGGAGCATGCGTTGACCTCTCGCAGCGGGGACAAACCCGAACGGCATGACGACAGGGAGACAGACATGGAGTTGCGACAGAAATCGGTATCCGTCCGGATCTACCGCTGGCTGTGCGAAGACGCGCGCGCGAACGGCATCGACATCGTGCCGCTTTACGAGACGCTCGGCATCGGGCCGGCCGAACTCGCCGACGACATGCGCCGCATCGCGGGCGACCGGCACGTCGCCGCGATGCGGCTGACGAGCGCGTGGCCGCTGTCCTGGTACCGCTCGCCGCCGCAGGCCGTGCCGTGGCTCGTGCCGTTCCCGGAGCTCGCGGGCGTCACGTGCAACGCGGCGACGCTGCGCGACGCGCTGCACGGTTACCTGCACTATCGCGAGCTGATCGGCAACGTCGACTGGATCTTCGCGCACGAGCACGGCGATGCGATCGCGCTCGAATACGTGAACGAAGGAGACGGCCGGCACGCGGGCAGCGCGCTCGCGAACCTCGCGATCCTCGCGGCGCTCGCGCGCCTGTACGATCCGCACGTGCGCGTCGACGACGCGGAATTCGCCGGCCGTGCGTTCGCGCCCGCGGCCGCGCTGCGCGACATGCTCGGTGCGCCGGTGTCGTTCGACACCGCCCACAACCGCATCGTGCTGCGCTCCGCACGCTTAGACACGCCGTTCGAGCGCTACAACGCACCGCTCGCCGGCATCCAGCGTCATGCGGCCGACGCCGCGCGCGACCGGGTTCGCGTGCGCTCGACGTTCGGCTCGTCCGTCGAGCAATGCGTGCGCGACTGGCTGCGTACCTCAGACGACGCCGACGTGCCGACCGACACGCTGATGCAGCACGTGTGCACACGCTTCGCGATGTCGCGCTGGACGCTACGCCGGCGGCTGCATCGCGAAGCGGTCGGCTTTCACGCGCTCGTCGCGCAGGCGCGGCTCGGCGAGGCGCGCGACCTGCTGCTGAATACGCAATTGCCGATCGGCGAGATCGGCGTGCGCGTCGGCTTCCGTTCGACGAGCGCATTCACGCGCTTCTTCACGCGCGAACTCGGCTCGGCGCCGAGCCGCTTCCGCGACGGGCACGGCGACGGACTGCGATGACGCGCAACTTTTCTGAGACACTGGCGGCTTCGCATCCCGCCGCCCTGCCATGTCCTGGTTTCTGTATCTGATCGAATGCGCCGACGACAGCGTTTACACGGGCATCACGACCGACGTTGCCGCGCGCTTCGACGAGCACGCGGCCGGCAAGGGCGCGCGCTACACGCGCTCGCGCAAGCCTCGCGCGGTGCTCGCGTCGTTTCCGCAGCCCGACCGGTCGAGCGCGTCGCGCGCCGAATACTGGGTGAAACGGCTCACGCCTGCGCAGAAGCGTGAGCTGGCGGCCGGGTTGCGGACGCTGGAATCGGTGCTGCCGGCAGGGTTGACGGTCGACGGGAACGGTGAGGTTGCCGGGTTGAAGGCAGGTGCGCGCGGGCGGAAGAAGGTGAAGGCAAAGGCGGAGAGCGTCGATAGCGCGACGAAAACAGCTGAAATGAAGCAACCTGCCGAGAAAGCCGAGAAAGCCGAGAAAGCCGAGAAAGCCGAGAAAGCCGAGAAAGCCATCAAGTCTGCAAAAACCGCGAAGACCCGACAAGCCGCTAAGGCTCCAAAGGCGGCAAAAGCCGCGCCGGTCGCGAAGCGCGCGAAGAACGACGGCGATGCGGTCGTGAAAAAGACCGCGTCGCGCGGCGCATCGTCGAAAAAAGACCAACAGGCCGCGTCCCCGTCGTCGAAAAGCAAAGCGCCGGCGGCCAACGGCAAGCCCGTCACGAACGGACGCGACGCCACCGGCCCCGCGCCGGCGCGCCGCCCTCCGTCGGCGACGAAAACCGCCGAAGCCACCGTGGTCTCCGCTGCCCCTCGACACGCCAAACGCACGACGGGCGCGAAGGACGCGCCGACCACCACCGCCCTGCCCGCCTCCCCTTCCGCTCGCAAGAAAACCGCGCGCGCAAAACAAAACCGCGCGGCCTCCTGAGGAGACACGCGCGGTTTGCGTTTCGCACGAACCGACCGTTGGCCGGCGCGCCGCTTACTTCTTGTAGTTCGCGGCGCCGTCGGTGATTTCCTTGTGCGCGGCTTCGATGCCGGCCCAGCCTTCGACCTTCACCCACTTGCCCTTCTCGAGCGCCTTGTATTGCTCGAAGAAGTGCTTGATCTGGTCCTTCAGGTACTCGGGCACGTCGTCGATCGACTTCAGGTTCGCCGTCATCGGGCAGATCTTGTCGTGCGGCACCGCGACCAGCTTCGCGTCGACACCCGACTCGTCGGTCATCTGCAGCATGCCGAGCACGCGCGAACGCACGATCGAGCCGGCGAGCAGCGGGAACGGCGTGATCACCAGCACGTCGACCGGATCGCCGTCGCCCGACAGCGTCTGCGGGATGTAGCCGTAGTTCACCGGATAGCGCATGCCCGTGCCGATGAAGCGGTCGACGACGAGGAGGCCCAGCTCCTTGTCCGCCTCGTACTTCACCGGATCGCTTTGCGCGGGAATCTCGATGATCACGTTGAAATCTTGCGGCAGGTCCTTGCCGGCCGGAACATGATTGAAGCTCATGAGCGCTCTCTGTAGGTCGATGGGAATTCGGGACAGGGCGCCGCGGCCGATGCACCGCCGCAGGCGTCCCTCAACGGAATGCGCCATTATAGCCAATCGATCGGTGGCGTCCGGATGACGATCGGCGCGATAATCGCTCCGGATGCCCGGCCGTCGAACGACAGGCGGCGTTGGATGGGATCGGCATCGGCGCTGAAGCGCCGGCGCCGGTCGACCGCGAGGCATGGGACCAGCGTAAGCGCTAAAGCGCTGACTCGGGTCGACAGGAGCTGGCATGGAAGAGGCGAAGCACTTCATCGCGGGCGAATGGACGTTGCCCGCGCAACTGGAAACGATCGCGGTCGTCGATCCGTCCGACGGCCAGCCGTTCGCGACGATCGCGCGCGGCACCGCGCCCGACATCGAGCGAGCGGTCGCCGCGGCCCGCGACGCATTCGCGGGCGCATGGGGCGCCGCGAGCGCCGCCGAGCGCGGCCGCGTGCTGATGCGGCTGTCGGCACGCGTGGCCGATTCCATCGAGGAACTCGCGGCGATCGAGGCGCGCGACACCGGCAAGCCGCTGAAGCAGGCGCGCGCGGATGCGGCCGCGCTCGCGCGCTACTTCGAGTTCTACGCGGGCGCCGCCGACAAACTGCACGGCGAAACCCTCCCCTATCAGGCCGGCTATACGGTGCTGACGGTGCGCGAGCCGCACGGCGTCACGGGCCACATCGTGCCGTGGAACTACCCGATGCAGATCTTCGGGCGCAGCGTCGGCGCGGCGCTCGCGGCCGGCAACGCGTGCGTCGTCAAGCCGGCCGAGGATGCGTGCCTGTCCGTGCTGCGCGTCGCCGAGCTGGCCGCCGAGGCCGGGCTGCCGGCCGGCGCGCTCAACATCGTCACCGGCTACGGCCATGAAGCCGGCGCCGCGCTCGCACGGCATCCGGGCATCGACCACATCTCGTTTACGGGTTCGCCGGCCACCGGCAAGCTGGTCACGCAGATGGCGGCCGAGAACCACGTGCCGGTCACGCTCGAACTCGGCGGCAAGTCGCCGCAGATCGTGTTCGCCGATGCCGACCTCGAAGCGGCGCTGCCCGTGCTCGTGTCGGCGATCGTGCAGAACGGCGGCCAGACCTGCTCGGCCGGCAGCCGCGTGCTGATCGAGCGCGCGGTCTACGAGCCGCTCGTCGAGCGCCTCGCCACCGCGTTCAACGGGCTGCGCGTCGGCCCGAGCCGCGCCGATCTCGACTGCGGCCCGCTGATCAACGCGAAGCAGCAGCAGCGCGTGTGGGATTTCCTGTCCGACGCGCAGCACGACGGCATTCCGATGGCCGCGCACGGGCAGGTCGTCGCCGACGCACCCGAAAGCGGCTTCTACCAGGCGCCCGCGCTGTTGCGCGACGTGCCGCCGTCGCACCGGCTCGCGCAGGAGGAAGTGTTCGGCCCCGTGCTCGCCGCGATGCGCTTCGTCGATGAAGACGAAGCCGTCGCGCTCGCGAACGGCACGCCGTACGGCCTCGTCGCGGGCATCTGGACGCGCGACGGCGCGCGCCAGATGCGTGTCGCGCGGCGCCTGCGCGCAGGCCAGGTATTCATCAACAACTATGGCGCGGGCGGCGGCGTCGAACTGCCGTTCGGCGGTGTCGGTCACTCGGGCCATGGCCGCGAAAAAGGCTTCGAGGCGCTGTACGGCTTTACCGCGCTGAAGACGATCGCGATCCGGCACGGCTGAACGCGCGGCGCGCGAAACGCGGCCGGCAGCGGCCGGCCGCATCGCACAACACGACGACTCTCATAACCAGCACAGGAGACACACCATGCGGTTGAGCGGCAAGACGGCAATCGTCACAGGCGGCGGCTCGGGTTTCGGCGAAGGCATCGCGAAGACGTATGCGCGCGAAGGCGCGAACGTCGTCGTCAACGACCTGAACGGCGCGGCGGCCGAGCGCGTCGCGAGCGAGATCGCGCTCGCGGGCGGCAAGGCGATCGCGGTGGCGGGCGACGTGTCGAAGCAGGACGACTGGCACACGCTGCTCCAAGCCGCGCTCGACGATTTCCATTCGGTCCAGATCGTCGTGAACAACGCGGGCACCACGCACCGCAACAAGCCGGTGCTCGACGTGACGGAAGCCGAGTTCGACCGCGTGTACGCGGTCAACATGAAAAGCCTGTTCTGGTGCGTGCAGACCTTCGTTCCGTACTTCCGCAAACAGGGCGGCGGCGTGTTCGTGAACGTCGCGTCGACGGCCGGCGTGCGGCCGCGCCCGGGCCTCGTCTGGTACAACAGCACGAAGGGCGCGATGATCACCGCGAGCAAATCGCTCGCGGCCGAGCTCGGCGCCGACCGCATCCGCGTGAACTGCATCAATCCCGTGCTCGGCGAGACGGCCCTGATGACCGAATTCATGGGCTGCGAGGACACGCCCGACAACCGCAGCCGCTTCCTCGCGACGATCCCGCTCGGCCGCTTCTCGACACCGCAGGACATCGCGAACGCGGCGCTTTACCTCGCGTCCGACGAGGCCGAATTCATCACGGGCGTCTGCCTCGAAGTCGACGGCGGGCGCTGCATCTAGCCGTACCGGGCTGTTCGCGTGCCGCGTCGGGATTCACCGGCCGGCACGGCATTCATGTATTGCTTCGCACGAAACCGGATCAAGGGCCGATGTATCGGCTCCGGTCAACCATAAAAACCGCAAAGCATGCGATCCAAGTAAACGCTAAAGCGCCAACCTGGGTCGACAGGAGACAACATGGCAACATCTACGCAGTCGCTGCCGGGTTCGTCCGGCGCATTCGAGGAAGCAACCTACCGCAAGGTGTCGTGGCGGCTTACGCCGCTCCTGCTGCTGTGCTACGTGGTCGCGTACCTCGACCGCGTGAACGTCGGGTTCGCGAAGCTGCAGATGGCAAGCGACCTGAACCTGAGCGACACCGTCTACGGGCTCGGCGCCGGGATCTTCTTCTTCGGCTATTTCCTCTTCGAGGTACCGAGCAACATCATCCTGCACAAGGTCGGCGCGCGCGTGTGGATCGCACGCATCATGGCGACGTGGGGCGTGATCTCGATCCTGACGATGTTCGTCACGACGCCCACGATGTTCTACGTGATGCGCTTCCTGCTCGGGCTCGCCGAAGCCGGCTTCTTCCCCGGCGTGATCCTGTATCTCACCTACTGGTATCCCGCGCACCGGCGCGGCCGGATGACGACCTTCTTCATGACGGCAGTCGCGTTGTCCGGTGTGATCGGCGGGCCGCTCTCGGGCTTCATCCTGAAGGCGTTCAACGGCATCAGCGGGTGGCACGGCTGGCAATGGCTGTTCCTGCTAGAAGGCATCCCGTCGGTGCTGGTCGGCGTGGTCGTGTTTCTCAAGCTCGACGACCGGATCGCGAAGGCGAACTGGCTGACCGACGACGAAAAAGCGCTGCTCGCGCGCAACGTCGACGCGGAGGAAGCGACCAAGGAAGACCTGCCGCTCGGCGCCGTGATGTCGAGCCCGCGCGTGTGGCTGATGGCGCTGATCTACTTCTCGTTCGTGATGGGGCTCTACGGCGTCGGCTTCTGGCTGCCGACGATCATCAAGGCGACGGGCGTCACCGACACGTTCATGATCGGCCTGCTGTCGGCGATTCCGTATGCGGCTGCAGTGGTCGCGATGATCCTGATCGCGCGCAGCGCGGACAAGCGCCGCGAGCGCCGCTGGCACCTCGCGATTCCGGCCGCGATCGGCGCGCTGGGGCTCGTGCTGTCGGTGATCTGGGCGCACCAGACCGCGCTCGCGATGCTCGGCCTCACGCTCGCGACGATCGGCATCCTGACGACGTTGCCGCTGTTCTGGAGCCTGCCGACCGCGTTCCTCGGCGGTGCGGCCGCCGCGGCCGGCATCGCGATGATCAACTCGATCGGCAACCTCGCGGGCTTCCTGAGCCCCTACCTGATGGGCTGGCTCAAGCAGGCGACGGGCGCCAACGACGCGGGTATGTACATGCTCGCGGGGTTCCTCGTGCTCGGCGGGCTGCTCGCGCTGTCGGTGCCGAAGCGGCTCGTCGACAAATGATGCGCGGCGCGTAACGATCATGACGACGGAGCCAACCCGCATGCCCCACCGAATCGTTCAGGCAGCCGGCAGCCGCGTGCTGATCCGCGATCCTTCCGCCGGCCTCGTGCAGCGGGAAAGCGATGCGCTCGACCTCGTCGCGCTCGCGCACGAGCATGAGGCCGATTGGGTCGCGGTCCCCGCCGACGCGCTGCACGACGATTTCTACCGGCTCGACAGCGGACTGGCCGGCGCGGTGCTGCAAAAACTCGTCAACTACGGCGTCCGGCTCGGCGTGGTCGGCGACATCGACCGCTGGCTCACGCGCAGCGAAGCGCTTCGCGCGCTCGTTCGCGAGTCCAATCGCGGGAAATCGGTGTGGTTCGTCGCGAACGAGGACGACCTGCTGCGCAGGCTCGGCGCCTAGCGTGCGGCGCGCTCGGCGCCGGTTCGCATCGGACAAGAAAATGCCCCGAAGGCCATCCGGCGTTCGGGGCATGTGGCGCAGCGCAGCGGGCCGCCCTCGGCAGGCGGCCGCGGCCCGCGTCAGACCACGGTAATCGCGAGCGCGCTTTCGCGGTAGTGCTTCGCGGCCTTGTCGGTTTCGCCGAGCTGCTCGAACAAGCGCGCAAGTGCGCGATGCGTACGCACCTTCAGCGCCTCGTTGTCGGCCAGCTTCAGCGCCGCTTCGAGGAACGATTGCGCCTTGCCCCACAGTTGCTGCTGCTGGCAGAGACGGCCGAGCGCGAACAGTAGGTCGGCATCCTCCGGGTGATCCTTCTTCCACCCTTCCGCCTTCTGGATCAACGGCAGCGCGTCGGCGCCGGCCGTGTCCGGGTAACGGCGCAGCAGGCGTGCGTCCCAGTTATGCGCGAGCGCTTCCTCGACGATGCGGCGCGCTTCGTTGCGACGCTCGAGCGACACGAGCAGATCGGCGGCGAGATCGGCAAGACGCGGCGACTGGCGCTCGACCGGCGACAGCGATTGCCACACCTCGAGCAACGCGTCCGGATCATGCCGGCGTTCGCGCAGCAGGTTCTCGGCAGCTTGCTGGCGCAGCCGCACGGCCGCGGCCGGATGCAGCGCCTCGCGCTTCTCGAGCGCCTTCGCGAGCTTCAGCACCTCGGCCCAGTTCTTCAGCTGCTGCTGCGCGCGGAGCGCGACCTGCTGCGCATGGATGCGCTTGCCGCCCGCCTGCAGGTCGGCCAACGCGGCGAGCGCGCCGTCGGCATCGCGCGCGTCCGCGCGCATGTCGGCCGCGGCGAGCAGCCGCGCGTCCTGCCATTCGGGCGCGTCGACCTTCGACAGCCAGTCGTCGCGGCGCGTGTACTCGTGCATCCGGTGCGCGGCGGTGGCCGCGACGAGACTCGCGGCGCCCAGGTTCGCGTCGACCGACAGCGCGTCACGCGCGGCCTTCTCCGCACGCGAGAAGCGGCCCGCGTACAGGTTCGCGATCGCATCGCGCAGCGACGCCTGCGCCTTCTCGTTGCGCGAGCGCGCACGATACGCGGCGACCCGCTGCGGCATGCGCCAGATGTTACGCACGATGCGCAGCAGCGCATACACGACGATGAACAGCACGACGATGGCGATCACGAACAGGTTCAGCGACACGTCGACCCGGTACGGCGGATAGACGAGCAGCACCTGCCCCGCGTCGAAACGGCCGACGGTGGCGAGCGCCGCGGCGATCGCGAACAGGACCGCGAGCCAGACGATTCCTCGAAGCGTCATCGTTACCCCCGGCTCTTGAACTGCTGAACGGCGTTCAGGCTCGTGTTCAGGTTCGGCACCGCGACCGTCAGCGATGCGCCGTCAACCTGCTTGAGCAGATCCTCGACGGTCTGCATGTCCTTCGACGCCTGATCGAAATACTTCCCGAGCGACGCCTGCGCGGCGTGCAGGTCGGCCTTCATCGCGCTGTCGTTGCGCGCGAGCAGCGACAGCCGCGCGGTGAGCAGGCGCAGCTTCACGTTCTCGCGCACGAAGTAGCCCTGGTCGGGCGACGCGAGCATCGCGTCCGCGTTGTCGATCCGGCGCACCTGCACGAGGCCCTTCAACTGCTGGCCGAGACCGGCCGAAAAGTCGTGCCACCAGACCTTCCAGCGCGGCTCGCCGGCCACGGCCGGCGATGCGGCGTCGGCCGGCGCGGCCTTCGGCGCCGCGTGCGGCACGATCGCCTCGCCGGAAAGCGGCAGCGCGTCGATCTTGCCGATCGCGTCGTCGAGCTTGATCGCGAGGCCCGTGAGATCGGCCGCCGGCGCGGCCTTCAGTTTTTCGATGTCCAGCGCGAGCGCCTTGCGCACCGTGACGGCCTGCGCGCTCTGCGACGCCGCGAGGCGCGCGTCGGCGTTCTGCAGCGCGATCAGCGCGAGTTGCGTGTTGCCCGTCAGCTGAAGCTGCTGGCTCGCGCTCGACAGCATCTGGTCGACTTCCTCGAGCATCCACGCATCGCGGTTGCGCGACAGGTCCTGGTATTGCTGCTGCAGCGCATGCTGTGCGCTCTGCGCGTCGGCGAGCTTGCCGTCGAGCTGCGCGAGCTGCGTGTCGACCTGGTGCGTGCTCGCGAGCGCCTGCTCGGTCTTCATGCGCGTCTCGGCCGTCTGCGCGTCGAGCGCCTTCTGGCGCGCGACGAACGTGCCGTCGAGCCGGTCGATCTTGCGGTTCAGCGCATAGCCGCCGACTCCCGCCGCGCAGCCGAGCACGACGACGACGAACCACAGCAGCGCGCTGCCGCCGCGGCGCGCGCGCGGCTCGGGCGCGAGATAAGGGGGACTGGACGGCGGTGCGGATGCAGCGGCCGGCTGGGAAGCGACGCTTTTGGAATCGTTGGTATCTGTCATGCGTTTAGTCACCGGTGCGGCTGTCGCCGGTTGGACGGCCTCGTCGGCCATCGTTCGAAACGCGCGGACGATGCGCTCATCGCCCGCGCCGGTCAGCGTAATCCTATCAAAACCCAATGCGCGCGCGGTCTGCTCGATCCGCGGGTGCGGCGTCACGAGCGGCGCATGCTTCAGCGCGTCGATTTCGGCATCGTTCAGGTGCGCCCGCGCGAGTTCGTGCAGGTTGCGCACGCCTTCCGAGCTCGTGACGAGCCACGCATGCGGTTCGCCGTCGAGCAGCGCGTGCACGCGCTCCCACGCGCCGACGCGCGGCTCGGGCACGACGCGCCGGTACGCGGCGACGAGCGTGACGTCCGCGCCGGCCTCGCGCAGCCGGTCGGCGAGCCATTCGCGCCCGCCGTCGCCGCGCACGATCAGCACGCGCTTGGCCGCCAGCGCCTGCGCGCCGCCGAACGCGGCCTCGATGCAAGCGAACAGGCTTTCCGAATCGTAATGGGGCATGCCGCCGTCGGCCGGCGCCTGCGGCGCGATCACGCGATGCGCGGGCGCCGCGATGCCGTGCCGCTCGAGCGCCGCGACGCTGCCGGGCCCGACCACGCCGACCGGCAGCGCGTTCGGCCAGATCGCGCCGTACTGCGCGAGCGCGCGGTCGATCGCGTTCGGCGACACGAAAATCACGAGCGCGTAGTCGGCAAGCGCCGCAAACGCGGCGTCGAGCGGCGCCGGATCGTCGACCGGCGCGATATCGATCAGCGGGAATTCGAGCACGTCGCAGCCGGCATCGGCCAATTGCGACGCGAGTGCGTCCGACTGGCCGTCCGGGCGCGTCAGGACGGCGGTGAACGCGCGCGCGCCGCCCGCCATCAGGCGTCGCCCTTGCCGGCCTGCGAGCCGGCGAGCAGCGCCTTGACGATGTCGAGCGCGCCTTGCGCCTCGAGCTCGTCGGACACCGCGCGGCCGAGCGCGAGCGCATCGGCGACGGTCACGACGGCTGCGCACTCGTCGGCCGTCAGCACGCGCTTGCCGTCGGTCGTCGACACGCGGCCCGTCAGGTACAGTTCGCCCGCTCGCCACACCGCGTGCGCGGCGAGCGGCACCTCGCAGCTGCCGCCGAGCGCGCGCGACACCATCCGCTCGGCCTCGACCGCGAGCGCGGTCCGCGGATCGTGCAGCGGCGCGAGCCATGCGGCGACGTCGTCGCGGTGCGTGGCGATCTCGATGCCGAGCGCACCCTGGCCGGCCGCGGGCGGGCTGGCTTCGACGTCGATGAGCGCGCGGATCCGCGCGTCGAGGCCGAGGCGCTTCAGGCCGGCGGCCGCGAGGATGATCGCCGCGTAGTCGCCGCGGTCGAGCTTCGCGAGGCGCGTATCGAGGTTGCCGCGCAGCGGCAGCACGTCGAGATGCGGATAGCGTGCGCGCAACATCGCTTCGCGGCGCAGGCTCGACGTGCCGACGACCGCGCCGGCCGGCAGCGTGTCGAGCGACGCGTAGTCGTTCGACACGAACGCGTCGCGCGGATCCTCGCGCTCCATGATCGCGGCGAGCGAGAAGCCGTCGGGCAGCGCCATCGGCACGTCCTTCAGCGAATGCACGGCGAGATCGGCGCGGCCGTCGGCGAGCGCATTCTCCAGTTCCTTCACGAACAGCCCCTTGCCGCCGACCTTCGACAGCGTGCGATCGAGAATCTGGTCGCCGCGGGTCGTCATCCCGAGGATTTTCACGTCACAAGCTGGATATAATTTGCGCAGCGCATCACGCACATGTTCGGCTTGCCACATCGCCAGGCGGCTCTCGCGCGAAGCAATCGTCAACGTCGCGGGCGGCTGTGCCTGTTGCGGCCCGGCCGCAAGGGTCTCGGAATTCATTGCTGGAACATCGAAGGACGGGATTGAAGATCGAACAATGGTAGCACGCACGCCCCGGCCCGCCCGGGCCCGGAGCCTGCGCCCGGCCGGCCGCTGCGCGGGTCGCGGCGCCGATGCGCGGATGTGCCGCACGTAGCTGGTTGCTTGACCGCAGTTCCGCAGTTTCCGCAGTTCCTTTTGACTCGAGCTTTCCCAAGGAAACCCATCGTGAAGTCTTCCGGATCGGCGCGTACGGCGCGCCGCAATGCTGCCCTGTCCTCCTCCGACGCCCCGACGGACACCGTCGCCATCGCCGCGAACGGCCGTGCGAAAACGGCAACGAAACCGAAAGACCCGATACGTCAGACAAAACGCGCGACGACAGCCGCCGGCCCGGCTGCCCGCGCGCCGAAGTCCGGCACGCGCACGCGCGACGACAAGGACCGCCCGCTGTTCGAGGACATCCGCTTCCTCGGCCGCCTGCTCGGCGACGTCGTGCGCGAGCAGGAAGGCGACACCGTGTTCGACGTCGTCGAGACGATCCGCCAGACCGCGGTCAAGTTCCGCCGCGAGGACGACAGCGAAGCCGCGCAGACGCTCGAGAAGAAGCTGCGCAAGCTGACGCCGGAGCAGACGGTGAGCGTCGTGCGCGCGTTCAGCTATTTCTCGCATCTCGCGAACATCGCGGAAGACCGCCACCACAACCGCCGCCGCCGCATCCACGCGCTGGCCGGCTCCGCGCCGCAGCCCGGCACGGTCGCTTACGCGCTCGATCAGCTCAAGACGACCGGCAACGCATCGAAGCGCCTGCTTCAGCGCTTCTTCGACGATGCGCTGATCGTGCCGGTGCTGACCGCGCACCCGACCGAAGTGCAGCGCAAGAGCATCCTCGACGCGCAGCACGACATCGCCCGCCTGCTTGCCGAGCGCGACCAGGAGCTGACCGCGCGCGAGCGCCAGCACAACGAATCGATGCTGCGCGCGCGCGTGACCGCGCTGTGGCAGACGCGCATGCTGCGCGACGCGCGCCTGACGGTCGGCGACGAGATCGAGAACGCGCTGTCGTACTACCGCGCGACGTTCCTCGACGAGCTGCCCGCGCTGTACGGCGACATCGAGGCCGCGCTCGCCGAGCACGGCCTGCAGGCGCGCGTGCCCGCGTTCTTCCAGATGGGCAGCTGGATCGGCGGCGATCGCGACGGCAACCCGAACGTGACGGCGACGACGCTCGACGAGGCGATCAACCGCCAGGCCGCGGTGATCCTCGAGCACTATCTGGAACAGGTGCACAAGCTCGGCGCCGAGCTGTCGGTGTCGAACCTGCTGGTCGGTGCGAACGACGCCGTGAAGGCGCTCGCGGCCGCATCGCCCGACCAGTCGCCGCACCGCGTCGACGAACCGTATCGCCGCGCGCTGATCGGCATCTACACGCGGCTCGCCGCGAGCGCGCGCGTGCGCCTGGGCGAAGGCACGGTGCCCGTGCGCAGCGCGGGCCGCGGCGCGCCGCCCGTGCGCGCGATCCCGTATGCGGATTCCGAAGCGTTCGTCGCCGACCTCAAGGTGCTGACCGCGTCGCTCGACGAACACCACGGCACGTCGCTCGCCGCGCCTCGCCTCGCGCCGCTCGTGCGTGCCGCCGAGGTGTTCGGCTTCCATCTCGCGAGCATCGACCTGCGCCAGAGCTCCGACATCCATGAAGCGGTGGTCGCCGAGCTGTTCGCGCGCGCGGGCGTCGAGGCCGACTACGCGGCGCTCGCCGAGGAAGACAAGCTCCGCGTGCTGCTCGCCGCGCTCGCCGACCCGCGCCCGCTGCGCTCGCCGTACTTCGAATACTCGGCGCTCGCGCAAAGCGAGCTCGGCGTGTTCGAGAAGGCGCGCGAGGTGCGTGCGCAATTCGGCGCGCGCGCGGTGCGCAACTACATCATTTCGCATACGGAAACCGTCAGCGACCTCGTCGAGGTGCTGCTGCTGCAGAAGGAGACGGGGCTGCTCGAAGGCGCGCTCGGCGTGCCCGGCGGCCATGCGAGGAACAGCCTGATGGTGATTCCGCTGTTCGAGACGATCCCCGACCTGCGCGACGCGTCGCGCATCATGCGCGAATACTTCGCACTGCCGGGCGTCGATGCGCTGATCGCGCACCAGGGCGCCGAGCAGGAAGTGATGCTCGGCTACTCGGACAGCAACAAGGACGGCGGCTTCCTCACGTCGAACTGGGAGCTGTATCGCGCGGAACTCGCGCTCGTCGACCTGTTCCGCGACCGCAAGATCACGCTGCGGCTGTTCCACGGCCGCGGCGGCACGGTCGGCCGCGGCGGCGGCCCGACCTACCAGGCGATCCTGTCGCAGCCGCCGGGCACCGTGAACGGCCAGATCCGCCTGACCGAACAGGGCGAGGTGATCGCGAGCAAGTTCGCGAACCCCGAGATCGGCCGGCGCAACCTCGAGACGGTCGTCGCCGCGACCCTCGAGGCATCGCTGCTGCCGCAGTCGAACGCGCCCGCGCAACTGCCCGCGTTCGAGGCCGCGATGCAGACGCTGTCCGACTCGGCGATGGCCGCGTACCGCGCGCTCGTCTACGAAACGCCGGGCTTCACCGACTACTTCTTCTCGTCGACGCCGATCACCGAGATCGCCGAGCTGAACATCGGCAGCCGCCCGGCTTCGCGCAAGCTGCAGGATCCGAAGCAGCGCAAGATCGAGGATCTGCGCGCGATTCCGTGGGGCTTCTCGTGGGGCCAGTGCCGGCTGCTGCTGACGGGCTGGTACGGCTTCGGCAGCGCGGTGAGCGCGTATCTCGACGGCGCGCAGGATGAAGCCGAACGTACGAAGCGCGTTGCGCTGCTGAAGAAGATGAACAAGACCTGGCCGTTCTTCTCGAACCTGATGTCGAACATGGACATGGTGCTGGCGAAGACCGACCTCGCGGTCGCGTCGCGCTATGCGCAGCTCGTCTCCGACCGCAAGCTGCGCAAGCACGTGTTCGAGCGGATCGTCGCGGAATGGGAGCGCACGTCGAACGCGCTGGCGGAAATCACCGGGCACGAAGGCCGCCTCGCGACCAACCCGCTGCTCGCGCGCTCGATCAAGAACCGCTTCCCGTATCTCGATCCGCTGAATCACCTGCAGGTCGAGCTGATCAAGCGCCACCGCGCGGGCGACACGAACGCGCGGCTGCGCCGCGGGATTCACCTGACGATCAACGGGATCGCGGCCGGCCTGCGCAACACGGGCTGATCCGCATGCGGCGCGGGCCCGTTCCGCACCGGCCGGCATCGCAAAAGCCGCGCTACGCCACCTTACCCACGGTGCGTAGCGCGGCTTTTTTTCATCGGGAGGCCGGCGGGCATCGGCGTGCCGTGCCGGCCGGCCCGGTCAATGTGCGTCGATCAGCAGCGCGTCATGCTCGAACGAACCGTCGGGCTGCACCGCGTAATAGCCGCGTACCTCGTCGGGCGCGTGCGCCCACAGCGCGCGGATCCCGGTGACGCTGTCGGCCGGCGTGCGGATGCGCGCGACCCACGTATCGAAATCGATCGGCAGCCGCCAGCGGCTGTGCACGTGCGCATCGAAACCGGCATCGCGGAACATCGCGAGCCATTCGTCCGTGCGGTAGTCGCGCACGTGCGACGCGTCGCGCAGCACTTCGGCGGCCTGCAGGTACGTGTCGAGCAGCGGATGGTCGTTGCCCGCGATGTCGATCATCAGCACGCGGCCGCCCGGTTTCAGCACGCGGCGCACCTCGGCGAGCGCCGCGCGCATGTCGTGCCAGTGGTGCGCGCTCATCCGGCTCACGACCCAGTCGAACGTCGCCGTGTCGAACGGCAGCCGTTCCGCCGGGCCCTGCTGCGTGCGGATGTTCGCGAGCCCGCGCTCGCGCGCGGCCGCGTCGACGGTCGCGAGCATCGGCGCGGCGAGATCGTATGCGACCACGTCGCGCACGTGCGGCGCGACCGCGAAGCTCGCGTGGCCGGCGCCGCAGCCGAGATCGAGCACCGCGGCATCGGGCGTCGCACGCACCGCGTCGGCGAGCGTCTGCAGATCGGCGCCCGTCGCGTGGACCGTGCTCGTCAGATAGGCGGCGGCCGTCGTGCCGAATGCGTCGGCGACCTGCTCGTGGTGTTTCATCGTTCGCTCCTTTGTGCTGTCGACCGGGGTGGGCGCTTCAGCGCTTGTGTCGGCTGGAGTAGGTGCTTCAGCACTTACTCCGGCCCCATGCTTCGCATCCGGCCCCTGCAACGCGTTTTGTGGGACGCCCGCTGCCTGCCAGCGCGCGAGCCGCTACAATAGGCTTGCGTTTGTACCAGTACAAGTTAAGTAGTTATTCTGGTATTCGATACACCTGTCTGATCGTTGCAGCATCCTCGCCCCCATTTCGCCGTTTCCGCATGAACCAGCCGTCCTCCGCCTCTGTCCCTCCGCTCGACGCCACGCCCGCCCGCGCGCTCGGCGAATTCATCCGCGCCCACCGCGAGCGGCTGTCGCCGCAGGCCGTCGGCCTGCCGCCCGGCCCGCGCCGCCGCACGCCTGGGCTGCGGCGCGAGGAAGTCGCGCAACTGTGCGGCGTCAGCCCGACCTGGTACACGTGGATCGAACAGGGTCGCCCGGTGTCGGCGTCGGCCGACGCGCTCGCGCGAATCGCCGTCGCGCTGCAGTTGTCGAAGGCCGAGCGCGCGTACCTGTTCGAACTGGCCGCGCAGCGCGATCCGGCCGAGCCCGACGTCGCGGGCGGCGACCTGCCGCCGACGCTCGCCGCGACCGTCGCGGCGATCGCGACACCCGCGTACGTGCTCGACCGGCAATGGAACGCGCTCGCGTGGAACGCGCCGGCCGCCGCGCTGTTTTCCGGCTGGCTCGACGGCGAGCACGACCGCAACCTGCTGCGCTTCACGTTCATGTCGCCGGCCGCGCGCACGCTGATCGTCGACTGGGAAACCCGCGCGCGGCGGCTCGCGGCCGAATTCCGCGCCGATTCGATCCGCCACCTGGCCGACGCGCCGACCCGCGCGCTGATCGACGCGCTGACCGCCGGCAGCGACGCGTTCGCGCAGTACTGGGCGTCGCAGGACGTGTTCGAGCGCGAAGGCGGCCTGCGCGAATTCGACCATCCGGCCGACGGCCGCCTCGTGTACCAGCAAATCACGCTGAAACCCGCGCACCGCGAGGACCTGAAGCTGGTCGTGCTGGTGCGCGACTGAGCCGGCTCAAAAACTGATCGTCGCGGTGATCGTGTCGCTGTAGTTGCCCGGCGCGGGCGTCGCCTGCGCAGGCACGCGGCCGTAGACGGTGAGCGCCTGCGCGAACCCGCTGCCGGTGCCGGTCGCCATCGACGTGCCGCCGGTGCCGTCGCCCCATGGCGTCGTCAAGCCGCTGTCCTGGTAGAGCTGATAGCCTACCGAGCCGCCGCCGCCCGAGCGCTGCATCGTACGGGCCGCCACGTTGCCGCTGCTGCCGCCGTTCAGCGCGATCTGGAACGCATCGCCGTTCGTGCATTGCGCGCTGATCGAGCCGCTCGCCGTCAGCGCCGACGCGAGCACGCCCGTTGCGGGAAACGCAACATTCGTCGCACTGATGAAGCAATTGTTCACGATGGTCGCGTTCGTCGAATACGCGAACGTGCCCGCCGACGCCTGCGACGTGCATGGCACCAGCTGGATGCCGAGCAGCGCGAAGTTGTAGCTGTACGACGCCTGGTTCCCGGCGAACGTCTGCGAGTACAGCGTGCTGCTGTTGTTCACGCTCGGCACGGTCGGCTGGTTCGGCGCGATGCGGCCGTAAACGGTCAGGGTCGCGTTCGCGCTCGTGCCGATCCCCGGCTTCGCCAGCGTGACCGACATCGGCGTCGTGCCGCTGGCGACCGCGCCCCAGACCTGCGTATAGCCGTTGTCCTGGTACAGGTCGTACTGCATCTGGTTGGCCCCGTTCGTCATCGCGCGCGGGCTCGTGGCGCCGAGATTCAGGCAGACCAGCGCGGTCGTGTTGAGACTCAACGTATCCCACGTGCACGTCACGCCCACCGTGCTGGTCGTCGTGTACGCTGCCTGCGTGATCGGGCTGACCGAACCGAAGCTCGTGGTCTGCGCGCTCACCGTGCAGCTGTCCGCCTGCGCGGACAGCCACGGCCCGCACAGCAGCGCGGCCAGCAGCCAGCACGCCACCCGATGCAGATACCGGTATGCCCGCAAGACCCGCTGCTCTGTCATGGTTTTCCCCACGGAAAAGCGTTCGTTACGGTGGCGGCCCACCTGCCGCCCCCTACTGTTGATCCAGATCAAGCCGCCCGCCTGCACAATATGCAGAAAATGCGAACCAGTCAGCATTTCTACCATTGCATGCAACCAAATGCTTAGAGTAGTCTAGTCAGACGAATATGCGGTTCCGTCGACACGGCGGCGCATCACGCGGTTCGGGCACCGCGGGCCGGGGCGACACTCCCTGAACGGCTGGAGACCATCACAATGAACGCCATCACGCGTCACGGGCTGTCCACCGCCATCGCGGCGGCCATCGCACTCACCCCGGCCTGGCGCCCTGTCGCCGCCGCCGTCTATTCCAACGGCACGGCCACCGCGCAATTCAACGTCACGCTGACCATCCAGGCGAACTGCGCGGTCAACGCGAACGCGCTCGCATTCGGCACCTCGGGCGTACTGACGGCCGCGATCAACCAGCAGACCACGCTCTCCATCACCTGCAGCAACACGACGCCCTACAACGTCGGGCTCGATGCGGGCGGCGTCTCCGGCTCGACGGTCAGCGCGCGGCTGATGGCCGGCACGACCAGCGGCAACACCGGCACGACGGTCGGTTTCCAGCTGTTCCAGGACAGCGGCCACACGACGATCTGGGGGAACACGCAGGGCACCGACACCGTCGGCGGCACCGGCAACGGCTCCGCCCAGACGCTCAACGTATACGGCCAGGTGCAGACGCAAGCCACCCCGACACCGGACACCTACCAGGCCACCGTCACCGCGACCGTCTACTTCTGACCCGCCGTGGCGATCGGCCCCCGGTTTGTCGCCGCGCTGTGCGCCGCGTCGGCTGCAACCGCGCCGGCCGCGACGCTGCAGATTTCTCCGGTAACGCTCGAGCTGTCGCCGTCGGTCGCGGCGGCGGGCGTCACGCTCAGCAATTCGGGCGTGCAGCCGATCTACGGCCAGGTGCGCACGTTCCGCTGGACCCAGGAGAACGGCGAGGACGTGCTGACGCCGACCGATTCGCTCGCCGCGTCGCCGCCGTTGCTGCAGATCGGCGCGAACGCCGAGCAGTTGATCCGCCTCGTGCGCACCACGCGCGCGAGCCCCGCCACGGAGGAAAGCTATCGCGTGCTGATCGACGAGCTGCCCGCGCCCGGCACACCGGCCCAGAACGGCATCACGATCCGCGTGCGCTACTCGGTGCCCGTGTTCGTCGAACCCGTCGCACCGCCCACCCCGCCGCAGCTCGACTGGCGTATCGAGGCCGATTCGCAGGGCCTGCGGCTGTCGGTCGCGAATCTCGGCGGCCGGCGCGCGCAGCTCTCCGCGGTACAGCTCGTCGATGCGCACGGCAACGCGCACGAAGTCGCGCGCGGGCTGCTCGGCTACGCACTGGCCGCTCAAGCTCGACGCGCGCCCGTCGCCGTTCGTGAAAGTCCGCGCGACGGTGAACACGCAACCCGTCGAGGCCCGGCTGACGCCGCGCTGAATCCGGCGCTGGCGCCCTCCCGCCCCGTTGCGCGTGCCGACGACGCGACATGCCCATCGAACGACGCCAGCCAGGCGCTACGCGTGGCTCGCAGCCCTCACGCTGGCGCTGCGCGCGGGCACCGCAGGCGCGCAGCCGGCCCCCGAGCTGCCCCCTTCCGCCGCCCCGGAGCCCGGCGTGCTGTACCTCGACGTGTCGATCAACGGCGAGCCGACCCACCGGATCGCGCGCTTCCGGCAGGTCGACGGACACCTGTTCGCGGCGTCGGCCGACCTGAACGACCTCGGCATCGCAAGCGGCGACCGCGCGCAGCCGCTGTCGAACACGCCGGTCGCGCTCGACGCGCTCGCGGGCCTGCGCTACGACTACGATCCGGGCCGCCAGACGATCGACCTGCACGTGCCCGACGCGCTGCGCATTCCGCACACGTTCGACGCGCGCGGGCTCGCCGCCACGCCGCCCGCGACGTCCGGCCGGGGCATCGTGCTGAACTACGACGCATACGCGCAGACCGCCGCGCATGCGCCGCTCGCGGTGTGGACCGAGGCGCGCTACTTCGATCCGGCCGGCGTGTTCAGCAACACCGGCATCGGCTACTTCCGTCGCGACGGGCAGCGCTACATGCGCTACGACACGTCGTGGACGGTGTCCGACCCGCGCACGCTCACGACGACCCAATTCGGCGACACCATCTCGTCGTCGCTGTCGTGGACCCGCTCGTTGCGCATCGGCGGCGTGCAGTGGCGCAGCAACTTCGGCCTGCGCCCCGATCTCGTGACCTTCCCGGTGCCGGCGCTGTCGGGCAGCGCGGTCGTGCCGTCGGCGGTCGACCTGTACGTGAACAACGTGCGTCAGTTCAGCGGCAACGTGCCGGGCGGCCCGTTCGTGATCAATAGCGTGCCGGGCATCACCGGCGCCGGCAACGCGACGGTGATCACGCGCGACGCGCTCGGCCGCACGATCGCCACGTCGATCCCGCTCTACGTCGACACGCGCCTGCTCGCGCCCGGCCTAGCCAGCTATTCGGTGGAGGCGGGCTTCCTGCGCCGCGCATACGGCCAGGACGCGTTCGACTATGCGCGCACGCCGGCCGCGAGCGGATCGGTGCGCTACGGCGTCACCGAGCGGCTGACGGCCGAGGCACACGCCGAGGCGACGAGCGGCGTCTACAACGTCGGCGCGGGCGTGCTCGCGCGCATCGGCGGCGGGGGCGTCGCGAACGCGTCGCTGGCCGTCGGCGCCGGGCGCTTCTCCGGCGCGCAGGCCGGCCTCGGCTACCAGTACGTGACGCCGCGCTTCTCGGTCGACGCGCAGACGCTGCGCGCGTTCGGCGGCTACGGCGACCTCGGCGCGCGCGAAGGCACGCCGGTCGCGACCGTCAGCGACCGCGTGACGGTGTCGTTCCCGTTCCTCCGCGCGCAGACGCTGTCGTTCAGCTATCTCGGCCTCAAATACCCGGGCGCGCCTGCGTCGCGGATCGGCTCGGCGGCGTGGTCGGTCAACGTCGGGATGCTCGCGTCGATGACCGTCAGCGCATTCCAGGATTTCCGGCAGCACAACGCGCGCGGCTTCTTCGTCAGCCTGAGCGTCGGCCTCGGCGACAACACGTCGATCGCGGCGAGCGTCGGCCGGCAGAACGGCGAGTCGACCCGCGCGGTCAGCGCGTCGCGCGCGCCCGACTACGACGGCGGCTTCGGCTGGAACGTGCAGGCCGGCGAAAACGGCCCGCTGCGCTACGGCCAGGGGCAGTTGCAATACCTGGGCCGCGCGGGCCAGGTCACGCTGCTCGGACAGTCGTTCGGCGGGCAGCGCGACGCGTCGGTCGACGTGACCGGCGCGCTCGTGCTGATGAACGGCCAGTTGCTGACGTCGCGCCGCATCGACGACGGCTTCGCCCTCGTGTCGACCGATGCCGGGCGCGTGCCGGTGCTGCACCAGAACCGGCCGATCGGCGAGACCGACCGCACGGGCTACCTGCTGGTGCCCGATCTGAGCGCGTACCAGCACAATCGCGTCGCGATCGACGGCACGACGCTGCCGGCCGATGCGCGCATCGCGGACACGACGCTCGACGTCGTGCCGCAGGCCCGCTCGGGCGTGCTCGCGCGCTTCCCGGTCACGCGCTACCGCGCGGCGTCGATCGCGCTGCGCACGCCGGACGGCGCGCCGCTGCCGCCCGGCCTCGACGTCCTGCACGTCGAAAGCGGCCAGCGCACGATCGTCGGCTACGACGGCCTCACGTTCGTCGACGGCCTCGCCGCGGACAATCATCTGGAGATTTCCGGCGGCGGACGCCGCTGCGGCGTCGAATTCGCGTACCGGCGGCCGGACGACGGCACGCTGCCGCGCATCGGCCCGCTGACCTGCACGCCCCGCTAGCCCGCGCCGGCCGCCGGGCCCGCAAATGTTAGAATCGCGGGATTCCCTCGGCGGCGCACGCCGCCCAACTCCCCTTCGAAGAATCGCCATGACGTCCCAACTGCACAAAAAGGGCGAGGCCTGGTCGGCCCGCTTCTCGGAACCGATGTCGGAGCTGGTCAAGCGCTATACGTCGTCGGTGTTTTTCGACAAGCGCCTCGCGCTCGTCGACATCGCCGGCTCGCTCGCGCACGCGAACATGCTCGCCGCGCAGAAGATCATCAGCGCCGACGACCTGGCCGCGATCGAACGCGGGATGGCGCAGATCAAGGGCGAGATCGAGCGCGGCGAATTCGAATGGCAGCTCGACCTCGAGGACGTCCACCTGAACATCGAGGCGCGCCTGACCGCGCTGATCGGCGATGCCGGCAAGCGCCTGCACACGGGCCGCTCGCGCAACGACCAGGTCGCGACCGACATCCGCCTGTGGCTGCGCGGCGAGATCGACCGCATCGGCGGCCTGCTGAACGACCTGCGCGGCGCGCTGCTCGACCTCGCCGAGCAGAACGCCGACACGATCATGCCGGGCTTCACGCACCTGCAGGTCGCGCAGCCCGTCACGTTCGGCCACCACCTGCTCGCGTACGTCGAGATGTTCTCGCGCGACGCGGAGCGCATGCGCGACTGCCGCACGCGCGTGAACCGCCTGCCGCTCGGCGCGGCCGCACTCGCGGGCACGAGCTACCCGATCGACCGTCACGCGGTCGCGAAGACGCTCGGCTTCGACGGCATCTGCGCGAACTCGCTCGACGCCGTGTCGGATCGCGATTTCGCGATCGAATTCACGGCGGCCTCCGCGCTCGTGATGACGCACGTGTCGCGCTTCTCCGAGGAACTCGTGCTGTGGATGAGCCCGCGCGTCGGCTTCATCGACATCGCCGACCGCTTCTGCACGGGCAGCTCGATCATGCCGCAGAAGAAGAACCCGGACGTGCCGGAACTCGCGCGCGGCAAGACGGGCCGCGTGAACGGCCACCTGATGGCGCTGCTGACGCTGATGAAGGGCCAGCCGCTCGCGTACAACAAGGACAACCAGGAAGACAAGGAACCGCTGTTCGACACGGTCGACACCGTCGCCGACACGCTGCGGATCTTCGCCGAAATGGTAGCGGGCATCACCGTGAAGCCGGACGCGATGCGCGCAGCCGCGCTGCAGGGCTTCTCGACCGCCACCGACCTCGCCGACTACCTCGTGAAGCGCGGCCTGCCGTTCCGCGACGCGCACGAAGCCGTCGCGCACGCGGTGCGGATCTGCGACGACCGCGGCATCGATCTCGCCGACCTGACGCTCGACGAGATGAAGCAGGAACTGCCGAACGTCGCGCACCTGATCGGCGACGACGTGTTCGGCTACCTGACGCTCGAGGGTTCGGTCGCCAGCCGCAACCATCCGGGCGGCACCGCACCCGACCAGGTGCGTGCGGCGGTCAAGGCTGCCCGCGCCGCGCTCGGCCGGTAAGCCCGCTGTTCCGGACGGACGCCTTCGGCGTCCGTCGTTCATTCGGGCGGCCGTCGCGCCGCCCATTGCCTGCCCCGCTTCCCGGATGTCGCCGATGACCTTTTCCGCCGCACTCTTCGACATGGACGGCCTGCTCGTCGATTCCGAGCGGACCATCATGAACACGTGGATCGACGTGTCGAATGCGCACGGTGTCGCGCTGACGGCCACCGACTACCTGCAGATCGTCGGCCGCTCGTTCGCCGAAGGCCAGGTCATCCTGGCGCGACTGATCGGCAATCCCGATACGTTCGACGCCGTGCGCATCCGCGTACGCGAACAGCTTGCGTCGCCCGAGCCCCATCCGAAGTTCCCGTTGAAGCCCGGTGCGTTCGCGCTGCTCGACACGCTCGCGCAAGCCGGCATTCCGTGCGCGGTCGCGTCGTCGTCCGCGTGCGACGTGATCCGCGCGCGGCTCGACGCGGTCGGCGTGCTGCCGTTCTTCCGCGCGATCGCGGGCGGCGACGAAGTCGCGCGCGGCAAGCCCGACCCGGCCGTCTACCGGCTCGCGGCCGAACGCCTCGGCGTGCCGGCACATACGTGCGTCGCGTTCGAGGACAGCGACTTCGGCGCGCAGTCGGCCGCCGGCGCGGGCGCGTCGGTCGTCACGGTGCCCGACCTGAAGGCGCCGACGCCCGAGATCGTCGCGCTGAGCCTGCACGTGCTCGCATCGCTCGACGATGCGGTCGCGCTCGTGCCGTCGTGGTTCGGCCGGTACGACCCGCAACGGCCCGCATAGGCGCGCGCGCGAAACGCGGCGCATCGCACGCCGCCAAATGCAAACGGGCACCCTCGGGTGCCCGTTTCGTTTTGCCGCCGAACGACCGGCGTCGCGACGGCTGTTACTTGTTGCCGGCCGTCTCCGACAGCCCCTTCATCGTCGCGATGCGCGCGCCGATCAGGTCGACGCGACCGTCCTCGCCGACGAGCGGCGCCGTCGCATCGCGGAACGCGACCCACGCGCGCTGCGCGCGCACCAGCGTCGCGGCCGAATGCGCCGGCATCTTGCGGCGCAGCTTCTGGTAATAGCGGTTCAGGTCGAACAGCGCGTGCTCGCACGCGGCATCCTGTTCGCACGGCCGCACTCGGCGCACGGCCGGATCGCGCGGCGCGCTCGCCGCCGGCTTGCCGTTCGACGCGGCCCCGCCCTGGGCCGCGCCCTCGGCCGCGCTCGCGCCGCCCTGCGTGGCGCTCGTGGCCGCGACCGGT